>JBBQXW010000392.1:0-6105 GCA_038209275.1 Chloroflexia bacterium
CAGGCTTGAAATTTAGCTGGATAACTACGTGGCTCGTCGCGCTCGACCAGGTTATATTCCTCAGCCAGATAGCGATCCAGCTTGGGGCGTAGCTCTAGCAGCATAGACCGCAGTTGCTGCTTGACCGTCCGCACTGCCGCCGCTTCTTCAGCATCGGCGGGTTTTAGCTTATCTCCCTGGCCCTCGCGGAACTGCTTATAAAGCAGGTTGGCAAGCTGGGCGGAATGTTCTATTTCCGATACAACTTTATCGGTCTGGTTCAAATTGAGCTTGCGACCAATCGAAGCTCTAAATTCTTCCAGAGTGGCAAAGCCAACCAGCGTGTTACCCGCCTGAATATTAAAATCAATATCGGGCAAGGGTTCGAGGCCAAAATTGGGTTTGGATTGGTCGCACTCCACCTGCGCCGCCAGCTTGAGGAACAACCGCAGCTTGGCAATTTCAACCGCTTCCTCCATAATGTCCACGCCGTAGAGGTTCTGGAGAATAATCGAGCGCAGAATAAAATAGCGGCGGTTGGGGTGGCGAGCCACTTCCTGCAAAATCTGGCGGAAACCGACGTATTTGGCCGGGTTAGGTTTGCCCTGGTCGGCCTCATCTACAAAATCCTGCATTCGTTCCAGGCAGGCTTCGTAGAGCGGGTCTAAAATATTCAGGGCGGCAAACAGGAACGCCCCAGACCCGCAAGTCGGGTCTAATACCGTTACCTGGGCGATGGCGCTGTAAAAAGCTTCCAGCAAATTCGAGCCTTCGCAATTCTCAATCACGTCGTGGGCAAACTGGCGAATATCCAGATTATAGGTAATCAAATCGTTAATCGAAGCTACCTCGCCCGCCGCCAGCTTTGCCCGCACTTCGGCATAGCGTTTGCGCCGGGCCACCATCTCGCGCCAGATTTCAGTCGGCAGCGCATAATTTTCAGGAGCGGGCCGGTTCCAGCCCTCCCGCCGGGCTACCACGTTTACTCCCGACTCGATTTCGGCGGGAAGAGGTAGGTCTACCCCGTGCTTGACCGCCGGATAGATATAGCGGTCAGGGTCGTTTTGCAATAGTCGCCAGACTGTCCCGCTCGGCTCAAACGCAATTTCGCATTTATCCTGGGCCTTATCGAACAGGAAAGGCAAAATTGTGTTCTTGGAAATATATTCGGTAATATCCTCTTTGGTGTAATACGCCCCCATTTGCTTCTGATTGATATATTTCTCGAAAATATAGCCCAGCACATCGGGGTTAATTTCATCGTTGCGGCGCAGCGGGCGCTCGTCCAGATGCCACTGGTACGCATCGAAGAAGCTGAAAACACCCTCAAAAGCCTCGTCGGGAATTTCGATTTTAGGATTATTGCGTTCCAGTTCATGCACATCGAACAAGCCGCCGTTGAGGTAGGGAACCTGACCGAGCAACTGAACTAATTGCGGGTCGCGTTGCTGCCCACCCAGACCATGATGAAACAGCACCAGCAAAAATTCGCGGTAGAAACTGTGGAATTTGCCCTTGCCCTGGCGGGTCTGCACCATTTTCAGGCGGTTACGTAGATAATCGGGGTCGCCCGCCAAAAAGCCTTTTTTCTGGATAAAATAGACAAACATCAGGCGGTTGAACATCAGCGAGGCGTACCACTCTTTTGAAGCCTGACCGGGTATGCCCTGAATAAAAGCCAGAAAAGCTTTGCGCTCCTTGTCGAACCGCTCGTAAAACTTCTTGGTAACGGTCTCGACATCAAAGCCCTTCTTTACCCGGCTCGCCACCACGACGGTATTGAGTTCTTCCTCTTCTTCCAGGCTGAAGGAAATAGCATCCAGCTTTTGAAGCAGCCCTTCCATACCACTGGGGTTACTTTTGGAGAAAGTGTAATCGCGGCAGGCTTCCGGCTTGCCCGCTTCGCGCCGCACCCACTGCCAGACCTGGCTGGTTTTGGCGCTATCGCTGAAAACAATCAAGTGTTCGTAGTGGCGTTTGGTTACTTCCCGGTCAATCTGGCGGCGGGTGGTGCGGTCAGGCATTTTGGGCAGAGCGCAGTTCAGCACGACCATGCCAACTTTTTCGGCCAGCGGCTGCAAAGCGTAATTTTGCCCGTCTACCTGAACGGGTAGCAGTTGCTTGCTACTGGGGTTATTCCAGCCCATTTCTTCGATGAACAGGTTTTTGAAATCAAAATTCTTGATAACCTGGCTGGCGCGACTGCGATTGATTGGCATTAGTTTATCTCATTCTATTCAAAAAATTAGTCGGCTGGCGGAGCAGTATGCTACACGAGACCGGGCTTTTGTAGGATATAGCTCCGCCCATTGATGTTCTTTATTTAGCCGGGTTGAAAAGGCCCAGCGAACAGATAATTTGCGGCTCCTGTACCTGCCCTTCTTCCGGGACATAACAGAGCCTATCTTCCTGGTAAAGCGTGATAACCAGTTGAGCTAAAGTTTCGTGGCTGATGCCGCTTTTTAGCTGGCGGTTGAGCGTATCAATCGCCGCCTGGCGCATCGGGAAACGGTAAATCTGTTCGAGTCCCCGGAGCAAAGCCTGATGCTCGTCGGTCAGGCCAAGCAGCGTGCCGTTATTCTGGTCGGCATAAGTTTTGAGGCGCTGATAAGTACGGAAGCGCGCTCCGCCGGGTCGCCCAAGCTGACCGCCTGCATTTTTCTCTTCCTGGGCCAGTTGCTTCACCCCTTGCTCGACCAGTTCATGATGCTGCTCGGCCCGCACGATGGCGGGAGTATTAGGAGCGCACTCGGCTACTCGCAGAATTGCCAGTTGCGATTGAGTAACCTGATTGCCATGCTGGTCAAGCCAGGCCAGCGCATCGTTACCCTGGGCGGTGCGAACGTACATCAGCACGCCCTGCGGTTCGCTTGCTGTACCGACGTACTGGCGGGTGGTATAAACCACATCGGGCAAGGCGCTAATCTTTTGCTTGAGGGTAGAGTCGGCATCGGTGGCGTTTTTCCAAATCTGGAAAGCGTAAGAGGCTAAATCTACCTCGCCATCGGCTTCTGCCCCGTCCAAAACGCCCGACTGCTCGTTATACAGGTTAATAATGGTCTGGGAAGCAACGTCGTCCTCAAAGAAAGTCTCATCCGTCCCAACCACCTCGGCATTTTCCTTGAGCCGCTGTTGCACTCGCGCCCGCAGCCGGATAATTCGTTCCACTCCATCGGCAGGCAAGAAAGAATAACAGGTAATTTCTTCGGCTTTCTGCCCGATACGGTCTACGCGCCCGGCCCGTTGAATCAAGCGGATAATAGCCCAGGGCAAATCGTAATTAACCACAATCGAGGCATCCTGCAAGTTCTGGCCTTCGGAGAGTACATCGGTAGCAACCATAACGCGCAACTCTTGCTGTGGCGCAATATTGTGGCGCTGACCGTTACTTTCCGGGCTAAAACGCCAGGCCAGGCCGGTAGGGTCGGTTGTATTCCCGGTAACTCCGGCCAGACCGCCTTTTATCCCGCGTTTATTAAGCTGGTTGGTCAGGTATTCCACTGTGTCGGCAAACTGGCTGAAAATTAGCACCTTCTGGTCGGGGTGTTTCTCGGTAAGTAGTTTGACCAGTTCAATCAGCTTACTGTCCCGGCTGGCATCCCAAATTCCGCAGTGGTTACGCACCTCTAATAAAGTCCGGGCATCGGCCAATAAATCCGCTTTAAGCTTTGGCATAAACAGGTCAGCCCGCAGCCACTTGAAACGCCGCTTGTATTTAGTGACGTAATCCTGGTAAATCTGGGCGGCCCGCAGTTTATAATTAGCTTCTTTCTGAGACAAATTATCCGCTGCACCAAGCTCGACTGGATCAGAGCCAGCTTCCTCAGAACTCTCCTCGACCTCGGCTTCCGCCACTTCAATCATAGCCGGGGCATCGGTATCGCTATTTTCTTGTAACCCTTCCAGGCTCAAAATATCGGCTTCCTGGGTACCGAGCGGTATATCCAAACCTTGCTCAAGTGCGTGCAAAAAGATGTAGTTACGCAGGATGTGGCGCTCGATAGATTGAATAAACGCCGGGCCACCACTTTCGAGCCGTTTGAAAAGATTGGTACGACAAAACCCCATCAATCGCTGTCCAGCCCGGCCCAGATTGTCAAGTAACTTCTTTTCGGTTTCGGTGGGTTTAATCTTGGGCTTGGCTACCACATAATTGCCCAGGCCGTAGCGCGGTAGCTTTAGCTTATTGACTGCCTCGACCACTTCTTTAGCGTAGAAACGGGCATAGGGATCGAGTGGGTCGGTATCATTAATACCAAATTTGACCGTGCGCGGTGTCCGGCGCGGGAAATAAGAGCGCGAACCATCGCCAAAAGTCAGGTAAGAACGACCATTAGCCGGGTCGCGAGTGGCATAATTCTCGATGATAAAGCTGCGAGTCCGGCGTACCATGTAAAGCCGCATCAGTTCGCGCCAATCTTCGATATATTCGCTCTTTTCAAAAGCGGCCAGCGAACGCGGCAGACACTGGTGCTTTAGATTAAACTCTAATTCGCCCATCTGCCCGATCAGTTTTTCCGGGCGAATAGATAACTCCTGCTGCTCCATCACAAAGAGCCGAAGCTGGGCCGATAAATCGAGGAAAGTTTTGTTGTAGGGCGTAGCGGTAAGCAAGATAGACTTGCTATCGTTCTTGTCAATGTAATCTTCAATTGCCTTAAAGGTTTTGGCCTCGCGATTACGCAGATTGTGGCTTTCATCTATCAGCACCAGCTTGTAGCGGCGCAACTTGGGTAATTCCCTGATTGCCCGACTGATAGGCAATACTTTGGCGAACATGCGGTATTCGTCTACGTACTGCTGCCACATCTTTTCCAGGTTCTTGGGGCAGATAACCAGCGTTTCCATGCCATAATCATCCTGAAAAATCCTTGCCAGCGCGGTGGCAACCAGCGTCTTTCCCAGACCAACCACATCGCCTATCAAAACACCGCCACGCTTGTTAAGATGGTGAGCCGCGATTTTGACCGCCGCCACCTGGAAATCGAGCAACTTGTTATTAAAATCGCGTGGAATGCTGAATTCGGCTAACCCGGCGCGGGCCTCGTGGGAAAGATGGTAAGCCATTTTAAGATAAATATGGTAAGGCGGAATTAGTTCTTCCCTGGCCCAACTGGTATCTATAATCTGAGCTAATTCTTCCGAAATATCCAGGCAGAGTCGGTCATTCCAGCGCTCATCAAACCACTTTTGAAGCTTCTGGCTGGCATCTGGGTCGGTTACATCCACGTTAAGTTCGCCCTGCCGATCCAGACCAGACAGAGTCAAATTACTGCTGCCCAAAAAGCCGATAATAGGCGTATTGTAGTCGCTGCGGTGAAGTAGGTAAAGCTTGGCGTGAAGCTGATGACGCAGGAAAAGTTTTACCACTACCTTTTTAGTTTTAAGCTGGGCGCTAAGGCGGCGCAATCCGGCTTCATCATAGCTGTTAGGCGCACCAATGGTTAATTGAGTGCGGAATTCCTCCGCCATTTTTCTTTTAAGGCGGGTAGCCCTAGCGTTATCAATAGTTTCGGCTTCGCCACCAATCAGACTAAGGGCGGCTCGAAGTTCTTCCTGTGGCAAGGTCTGCATACCGATTAGCAAACGACAGCAGGCATCTGGCCCACCTACCCAGGGTTCAATAAGTTGGTCGAGTTTGCACCAGCCGCGCAAATTGAAATAGCCAACGCAAAAATCAGCTCGATAAGCCGATTTAATAGTCTGCTCCAGGGCAGGTAAGAGCTTTAGCTCAATATTATCATAGATATGAGGCACAGTGTATTCCGCCTATCGCTCAAATTAGACATACCGATAGTAAATGATGCAAATATTGTACTACAAGAAGCATTTGAAAAAGTACAACTATGATTTAATGGACTAGAAGAACGTAAGTTAAGCTTAAAATAGTAATATGCTATACTTTGACAGTTTACTACTTTAACATTACAAAGACTATTACGCTATATGCTGAAAGACTTTATTTCTTTAGCCGGGAGTTTGAATGAAAGTGTCTGAAGTTGAACCCCAACCGCCTTTGATTGTTCCAACTTTTCCTGGGTCCAAGTAGCCCCGGTACCGATAGGGTTAAGGGTTTGCAATTATGGTCGAGGCAAGCAGAATGGAATGGTATAACGACAGTATCAA
>JBBQXW010000393.1:0-6057 GCA_038209275.1 Chloroflexia bacterium
GCGGTGCGTTACTGGGCGGCCAGCACCGGCTTTGGCAAAGATTCGATTATCAGCGAGGAGAAAATTCAGGTCGGCGGTAAGCTGGTGACAATGCTTTGGAATGTGGCTAAATTCAGCTGCCGCTTCCTTGAGGGATATGTAGCGCCCGCCGAACTGCCCGCTTTTTCTACGGCTGACCGTTGGTTGCTCTCTAAAACCCAGCAGTTAATCAAGCGGGTGACGGCCCTTTTCCATAATTACGATTATGCCACCGCCAAAAGTGAAACCGAGTCTTTCTTCTGGAATCTGGCGGACAACTATCTCGAAATGTCCAAGACCCGCCTCTATGCCGAAGATACCGAAGCGCGGCAGGGTGCGCTCTACACGCTTTATTATGTGCTGGAAACGACTATCAAGCTGTTTGCGCCATTCTTGCCGCACGTTACCGAGCAGATTTATCAGGAGCTATTCGTCAAGGAGCAGTGGGCTAATTCCATTCACAAAGCAAGCTGGCCTGTCGTCAACGAAGCGTTACTGGATGAAGCTGCCGAAGCTGCCGGAGAAGCATTGGTGGAAATCGCTACCGCCGTCCGCCGCTACAAGAGCGAACTGAATATTTCGCTTGCCACCGAGCTAAAGCAACTTCAGGTACTACAACCCGGCGCATCCAATCTTGCCACCTTACTCCGCGAAGCTGAAGCCGACCTGAAAAGCGTCACCCGCGCCGCCCAGGTCGAACTGGTCGAAACGCTTGACCCAACGCTGGAAGTGATTAAAGCCGAAGGCGATATAAATCTGGCGGTGGGACGTTAGGTAGTTCAAATCTCAAAGTTGAATTAGAGGAAATTTTAGTAATGAGCGAACCAATTCTTTATAATCAGGAAGGTCACGTTGTGACGCTGACCTTGAACCGGCCTGAAATTCATAATGCCATTTCCGATTTGGATATGGTGGAAGCGCTAGTGGCAATGGTTGCACGGCTCAACGCCGACAAAAGCGCCCACGTCGCTATTCTGACCGGGGCGGGCAAATCTTTTTCGTCCGGCGGCAACGTCAAAAAAATGGGCAGTTGGGGCGAACAACCGCCAATAGATACCCGCAAAAATTATCTGGATGGTATCCAGCGTATTCCGTTGGCGCTGTATGGGCTGGAAATCCCAATTATTGCCGCCGTCAACGGCCCAGCTATCGGGGCGGGCTGCGATTTGGCCTGTATGTGCGATATTCGGCTGGCCGGACAGAGCGCCCGCTTTGCTGAAAGTTTCGTCAAGCTCGGCATTATTCCGGGCGATGGCGGCGCGTGGTTCTTGCCGCGTGTAGTCGGCCTATCGAAAGCCAGCGAAATGGCCTTCACGGGCGATGCGATTAATGCGGACGAAGCGCTGGCCTGTGGCCTCGTTTCTAAAGTAGTGCCGGACGACCAGTTGTTAAGTGAAGCCCAAACGCTGGCGAATCGGATTGCCGCCAACCCCGCCCACGCCGTCCGCATGACCAAACGGCTTATCCGCGAAGGTCAGCACAGTCGGCTGGATACTCTGCTCGAACTATCCGCCGCCCTGCAAGCGCTGGCGCATACCACCAATGACCACAAAGAAGCCTTATCCGCCTTCCTGGAAAAACGCCCGCCCAACTTTACCGACCAGTAAGCTTTTATAATTATGACTTTCGTTTAGCTTTTGAAAATTTTGCAAAATTTTCAAAAGCTAAGTTTTTTTGAAGTGCATTTGCGTATAAGTTAAAATCTTGCATTATGCACAATTGGCGGCGTGATGTTGTATAATATAGAGAAATATACAGAGATAGACTGGTTTTAGGGGAGGCGGATTTAGGGAAGCCGCCATGAACAATAAAGAGGTGTTTTAGAACTTTTGAAACAGATAGAGAAACAAAAAGACTTGAAGCAACGCAAAGAAAAAGGGACTGAGTCCAGGCTCACCAACCTGATCACCCTAACGCCGCCGCAAATTGTTGCTGAACTGGATAAATATATCGTTGGGCAAGCCGATGCCAAGCGCGCCGTCGCAATTGCTTTACGTAATCGCTATCGCCGCCAGCAACTCAGCAACGAAATGCGAGATGAAATTGCGCCCAAAAATATTATGATGATTGGGCCAACCGGCGTGGGCAAGACCGAAATCGCCCGCCGCATGGCAAAGCTGATTGATGCACCTTTTATCAAGGTCGAGGCCACTAAATTTACTGAAGTTGGCTACGTGGGCCGCGATGTTGAGTCAATCATCCGCGATTTGGTTGAAATCAGCATTTCGATGGTACACGACGAGAAGTTGCGCGAGGTGCAGGAACAGGCCGAGGGAGTCGCTACCGAAAAGCTGATTACTTACCTGGTGCAGCAGCTTTATTCTAAAGACAAACAGAAGAAAGCGGCAAAGGCCACCGAGGAAGCCAAAGAAAATAGTAAGCCGACGCTCGTTATAGTCGAAACCAAGCCCGAAGCCAGCGATACTATCGTCAGCCCTGGAAATGAAGCTGCGCCGGAAAAAGACAAACAGCCCAGCCCGGAAGAACTACGCCAGTTGCAGCGCCGCCGCCGCCGGGTTGCCGCCATGCTGCGCCAGCAAAAGCTGGAAGAAGAAACGGTTGAAATTGACCTGGATAACGACGAGCCGTTCGGCGGCGTGGTTGAATTTGTGGCGGGCCTGAACAACGACGATTCGGGCGATAGCCTTCAGGATTTGATGGAAAATCTGGGGTCGCTGACGCGCCGCCGTTCGCGCCGGGTGTCGGTGAAAGAAGCCCGTCGTTTGCTGACCAACGAAGAAGCTACCAAACTGATTGATTTCGATGGCGTAGTAGATGCGTCGGTAGAGCGCACCGAGCAATTGGGCGTAGTATTTTTGGACGAGATTGACAAAATTGTCGGCAACGGCAACGAAAGCGGGCCGGATGTATCGGGCGAAGGGGTGCAGCGCGATTTGCTGCCCATCGTGGAAGGCTCAACCGTAATGACACGCTATGGCCCGGTCAAGAGTGACCATGTGTTGTTTATTGCTGCCGGGGCTTTTCACGCCGCCAAGCCTGCCGACCTGATTCCAGAGTTACAGGGCCGTTTCCCGCTTCGGGTTGAACTTGATAGCCTGGAAAAGGACGATTTGAAGGAGATTTTGAGCAAGCCGGAAAACGCCCTGACCAAGCAATACATCGCTTTGCTTGGCACGGAGCAGGTAACGCTCACCTTCGACGAAAGCGGGCTGGACGAAATCGCGCACATGGCTTCGGAAGTGAACATGAAAACCGAGGATATTGGAGCGCGCCGTCTGCACACGATTATGGAAAAAGTGCTGGAAGACATTTCGTTCAGCGCCACCGAACACGCCGGGCAAACCGTTGTAGTTGACCGCAAGTACGTCCTCGATAAAATAGGCGACCTGGTTGAAGACGAGGATTTAAGCAAGTTTATACTATAAAAATTTAGTTTTGAATTTTCGCGAAAATTCAAAACTAAATTTTTGGTCTTTCCCTTAGCTTGAGAAAATTTTTTGCAAAAAATTTTCTCAAGCTAAGAAGTTCCTTTTTCCTTAGTTTTTGATTTTTGCAAAAAATCAAAAACTAAGAACTTTCCAGGCTTTAGTCTGGGTATAAGTAAAGGCTCTGGAATAAGTTAGAAGATAAAGAGAAAACTATAAATGAGCGTAATAAATTATATGGCTGAACAGATTTTTCCGCCGCCCCCTCCGGCGGGCGACCCGTCTTTTGAGTATGTTTTGTTCAAGCATCGAGTTGTCCCCGGCCTGTCCAAACTGGCGGTTTATCGCGAGAACGGCGGCTACGAAGGGCTAGAGAAAGCCCTCAAGGAGTATCAGCCTGACCAGGTAATTGATTTAGTCAAGCAAAGCGGGTTGCGCGGACGCGGTGGGGCGGGCTTTCCGGCGGGCATGAAATGGAGCTTTATCCCCAAAATAGCCGGGCCAAAATATGTTTGTTGCAACGCCGACGAATCCGAACCCGGTACGTTCAGCAACCACGAACTAATCGAAAATAATCCGCACCAGCTAATCGAAGGTATTTTGATTACCTGCTACGCCATCAGCTCTGATACAGGTTTTATTTACATCCGGGGCGAGTTTGCGCGAGGAGCGCGGGTGCTGGAAAGAGCCGTCGAAGAAGCACGCGCGGCTGGATTAGTTGGTAAAAATATTCTCGGCACTAATTTCAGTTGCGAAATCGTAGTACATCGGGGCGCGGGCGCGTATATCTGCGGCGAAGAATCAGCCTTGCTCGAATCGCTCGAAGGCAAGCGCGGCTTCCCTCGTTTGCGCCCGCCCTTCCCCGCCGTTGCTGGGCTGTACGCTCGCCCGACGGTTATCAATAATTCTGAAACGCTTTCTAACGTACCGCATATTCTCCGCAACGGTGTCGAATGGTACGCCAGTTTCGGCAGCGAAAAAACTAAAGGCTTCCGGGTTTACTGCTTGAGTGGTCACGTTGAAAATCCTGGCAATTACGAATTGCCCTGCGGTACGACTTTCCGTAAGCTGATTTATGATTTAGGCGGCGGTATCTGGAAAGGCCGCAAGCTCAAAGCCCTGATACCGGGCGGCTCGTCTACCCCTATTCTAGCGGCTACCGACGAAGTTCTCGATACGCCAATGGATTTCGAGGGTATCGCAGCGCGTGGCTCGATGCAAGGCTCTGCCGGGGTCATTGTGTTTGACGACCAGACCTGTATGGTCGGGGCGGTGTTGCGGTTGGTCGAGTTCTACAAAGAAGAATCCTGCGGCAAATGTACCCCCTGCCGCGAAGGAACGCAGTGGCTGGTACAGGTGCTACACCGCCTTGAACACGGTCAGGGGCGGCCCGGCGACCTTGAATTGTTGCTGGACGTAGGCAACAATATCGCGGGCAAAAGTTTTTGTTTGCTCGGCGACTCTGCCCCCGTTCCTATCAACAGCGCCATGAAACTCTTCCGCGAAGAATTCGAGTACCATATCCGCGAAGGGCGCTGCATGGTCGGCCCTGGCGCAACCCGCCCCGCCGTTCCCGCCCTCGCCAGCGCTGCCCACTAAATCGCTATTTCAACCAGGGCCGAAGCAAAATTCGGCCCTTCTCCTAATCCAAAAACCTATCCTGGTAGGGGTTTGGTTTATCAAACCCAATTAGGCGTAACGAATTTCGCCCCTACCCAAATAAACTCTAAAGCAGGAAAAAGCCATGATAAAAAGCATCAAAATTAGCGGCTACAAAAGCCTGCAAGATAGTGAAGTTAAATTCACCGCTCCCTTCACCGCCATCGTCGGGCGCAACAATGTCGGCAAAAGCAATCTTTTCGATGCGCTAAAAATCTTATCTGGCCTGGTGCAAGCCGAACGCGCCCAATCGGTCTTTTCCCTCAAAACCCACCGAGGCACTCCTTTAGAAAGCTTTTCTTCAAAAGATGAGCCTGTTATTAATATTGAAGTTGAACTAGATTTAACAGGCGCTAAACATCCGACTGATAATACTTTAAATCCAATACCGTTCAAATAAGAAAAGGACAAGCAGCGAGGTAACTTCTGTGGCATACTTTCAGGTGCTGATAACTGAAAACTTTAACCAAAGGAGCTACCCCGTGCCTTTTACTTTACGCGATTTTCCGACTGAGCGCAACTTTCTCGCTACTCTGAGTTTTGATAGCCTCGAAAAAATAATCCCGCAGGCTTAAATTGACGCGGTGTTAACTCACCATCAGACTCATCAAATTCGTAGCAAAAAACTCAATATGACTGTCGTCGTTTTCTTACTTATTGCCGCCAATCTTTACACTGACCGCTCTTTCGCTCACGTTCTCCAAACTTTAGTTCACGGCAGTCGGCTCTTTGGCCCTGACCCCGACTATGCGAGCAAGCCCCAGCCTCAGAAGTAGCCTGGGCTTACCACGAACGCTGGGAGATCCTCATGACGATTGATGAAATTGATACCCATCAAAGAGGGACCAACCGACCCTTGCGCTCGCAAAAACCAGTCGGGGTAATTCAAGAATTGTACAGTTTGCTGCTGGCCCATTATGTGTTGCGTTACCTGATGCACGAGGCAGCCTTGTTAGCGCAGGTGGCACCGACCCGCTTGAGTTTTACGCACGCG
>JBBQXW010000394.1:0-6031 GCA_038209275.1 Chloroflexia bacterium
GCCATCATTTCAATACCGCAACAGGCCGTTCCCAAAATTAGCGGGAACATTGAAGTATTAGAACCCCAGTTGAGCAGCGAGTCAACTGTCGTAGTTACCACATTTTCGTTAAATTTATTTTCTAGGAGACCCAATCTAATGCTCCTTTCTTCCATGCGTAGGCATAACCCAACAGGATAATGAAGATGAAAAGCAACATTTCAACCAGAATAAATATGCCATCGCCGCGCCGAACGAAGCCATCGAAATTAATCGCCCAGGGATACAGGAAAACTGCTTCAATATCGAACAGTACAAAAAGCATCGCGATAATATAGAAGCGCACGCTATAGCGTTCTCGCGCCCGACCTACCGGCGGCACGCCGCTTTCATAAGGAATACTTTTCATAGCGCTGGGGTGGTTGGGACGAATCAGGATACCGAGCAGCAGCAAAGTTGAGCCAGCCACCGCAACGATAATCATGAAAAGCAGAACAGACATGTAAGCCAGGTTGAAATCCTCTAAGTTCATAAAGGTTACACCTCGTAGACTTTTTATTCTTAAAATTTATATAGTCGGGCTGTTACCAGATTAAGTGCTATTGAGCGCAAAAGTAGAACGATTTAAAGAGCAAAGACGCTATTCGTTTTGAGCATTAAAACCGAACTTAATCGTTTAACTTCGTGATTTGATGAACAATCTACCAAAAGGCATTATAGCACAGCAAAATACGCCATGCAATGATTCGGCATTTTAAAGACCATCAAAAACAGGGATTTTCTAGGGAAGTTAGCGGGAAGATTAAGAACTCCTTTTTAGCTATCGCTTTTCGCTGGGAAAAGCGATAGCTAAAAACAAATTTGCAAATTCGGAGGACTAATTTTTGGCTTGTGCTATAATAAAATCCAGCTAAATTAAAAGAACTAAAAATAGGAAAGCCTGACCAAACAAACCGGCGACGGGGAGTAAAAGCATGAGTACCGAAACCCAAATAACCGAGATTTATTATGATAACGAGCCGTTTTTGGAGGATGATTTGCCAGAAAGCCAACCTCAAATTGATTTGTCTGACTACGGACGCGATGTGCTTAAATATAAGTATGCTACAGAGGGAGAAAGTGGGTTTGTAACAGGCAATCTGGCTATTTTTCCACCAAACAACACTTATCCTTTCCGCTATCTTGCGCCAGATATAGCCGTGTTTAACAGGGTAGTGTTGAACGAAGCAGAACAAAAGAACTTAAGTAGCTGGCGAATGGAAAAAGCCAATCGGCCCGCTCCAACGGTAGTTTTTGAAATCAGTTCTAAAGAAACCTGGACGCAAGATTTAGACCCGAAACCGACTCACTATGGGCTATTGGGAGTGCGCGAATATTTCGCTTATGACCCTATACATTTGTGGCAAGGCGCTACTACCCAGTTACGCGGTTGGCGCTATAGCAACGGCCTCGCTCAAGAAATACCACCAGACCAACGGGGCTGGCTTTGGAGCATCGAATTAGATAGCTGGGTAGTACCAGACGATGTTTACTTCCGGCTTTATGATAGGCAAGGCAATCGCCGTTTGACCGCCGAAGAAGCTTACTATCAACGCGCCGAAATCGAACGGGCCGCTAGAGAAGTTGAGTTTCAACGCGCTGAAACCGAACGGGCCGCTAGAGAGGTTGAGTTTCAACGCGCTGAAACCGAACGGGCCGCCAAAGAAGCTGCAATATTGCGAGAGCAAGCTATTTTGGAAAAGCTACGCAAGGCTAATATAGACCTGGATAGCCTATAACAAAGTAGCCTACTTGCCAGTAATCACTTCAAGGCCGCCCATATAGGGGCGTAGCACTTCAGGAACGACCACGCTGCCATCGGCCTGCTGGTAATATTCCAGAATGGCGGCCCAGGTGCGCCCGACTGCCAGACCACTGCCGTTCAGGGTATGCACAAATTCGGGCTTGGCATCAACGGCGGGACGATAACGAATGTTGGCACGCCGGGCCTGGAAATCCTCAAAATTGCTGCAAGAGCTAATTTCGACGTATTTGCTCTGCCCCGCCATCCAGACTTCCGGGTCGAATTTCATGGCGGCGGTAAAACCCACATCAGCCGTACACATCTGCATAACGTGGTACGGCAAGCCCAGGCGCTGCAACATATCTTCGGCGTTGCCGAGCAGTTTTTGCAACTCGTCGTAGCTGGTGGACGGCTCAACAAATTTGACCATCTCAACCTTGTTAAATTGATGCACCCGCACTACGCCGCGCTTGTCGCGTCCGCCACTGCCCGTTTCGGTGCGAAAGCAAGTCGTGAAGGCACAATAATTTATTGGCAGCACGCCCGGCTCTAAAATTTCCTGGGCGTGCAAATTAGTGACAGGAACTTCGGCAGTCGGGTTCAGGTAAACTTCCTGCACCGGATCGTAATACATTTCCTCGGCAAATTTCGGTAGCTGGCCCGTCCCAAGTGCCGCTTCGCGTTTTACTAAATAAGGCGGATAAACTTCGGTATAACCATGGTCGGTAATATGCACATCGAGCATCCAGTTAATCAAGGCTCGTTCCAGCCGCGCCCCCTGTCCAAACAGGGCATAGCCCCGGTTGCCAAAAACTTTCACGCCGCGCTCAAAATCAATAATCCCCAGCTTCTCGCCGATTTCCCAGTGCGGCTTTGGCTCAAAATCAAACTGCTTTGGCTCGCCCCAGCGCCGAATTTCAACGTTTTCGGTATCGTCCTTGCCAAATGGCACATCAAGGTGCGGCACGTTCGGAACCGTCAACATTAACTGGTAAAGCGCCTCGTCCAGACGGGTGCGCTCGGCCTCGGCTTGCTTGATTTCTTCGCCCATCGCCCGGCTACGGGCAATTATCTCTTGCTTCTGGGCCGGGTCTTTGGTATCGCGGACTTCTTTACTCAGTTTATTAATCGCTGCGCTGACCTGTTCGGTGGTAGTTTTAAGCTGGCGCAATTCGGTATCGCGCCGCAAGATTTCGTCAACTACATTGGGCGCTTCGCCCCGTTTTCGCAAGCCCTCTTTAATCGCGTCGGGGTTGTCCCGCACCCGCTTGATGTCAAGCATCCGTTCTTAGCTCCTTTTATTCATCATTATTAAGCCAGCCGATTTTATCACCTGTGACCAATTAAAACAACCGATTTTAAGGTCTGCAACCGTCACAGGCGTTTAGCCGTTTATTATTTAGCCGCCTACAAACGGTGGCATATGAAGCTTTAACCAGGCGCGTTCTCGTTACCTTGATGCAGAACTAATCCAGCTAGGGTAGCGTTAAAAATTAAGTTCCCTTTTTTCGTAGGGGTGAATCGCATACACCCTTTAAGGCTGTGCCAAATCAAACGGGCGTATGCGATTCGCCCCTACTATAGTCCGAAGTTGATTCTTTATATTGCCTAAGTTCAAAAAGCAAGCCAGAGAATACAGGAGAATATTATATGAGCTATTCCAGGCTAAAAATCGCAAGTATTAGTTTTCCATTGGTCTTTTTGGCTCTATCAGCTACCGTGCTGGGGGTTTTTGAGCCACCATTTGCCAGCGCCGATGACAATTGCCAGACCTTTTCGCAAACGGGCTTTACCGTTTGTGACCGCTTTTTAGCTTACTGGAAAGCTAACGGTGGTCTGGCGCAACAGGGTTTTCCAATCAGTGACGTATTCGACGAACAAAATGCCCCGCCACCCGCCGGGGATGGGAAAATACACAAGGTTCAGTATTTTGAACGCGCCCGCTTTGAGCAACACCTTGAAAATCAACCGCCTTATGATGTCCTTTTGGGTTTGCTGGGCAATGAACAATTTCAAACCAAATATAGCGGGAGTACACCAACCACTGCTATCGTGCCACAGCCAGAAGACAATTGCCAGATTTTCAGCGAAACTGGTTTAAAAGTTTGCGGCAAGTTTTTGGAATACTGGAAGGCTAAAGGCGGTTTGGCCCAGCAAGGTTTTCCAATCAGTGCTACTTTTGTAGAACAAAACGCGCCACCACCCGCCGGAGACGGCAAGCTCCATACAGTGCAATATTTTCAGCGAGCCAGATTCGAGTTGCACAACGAAAACCAACCGCCTTACGAGGTGCTACTGGGCCTTTTGGGAACGGAACAATATCAGGCTAAAAAGCTTCCCACCAGTAACCGTCCGCGTGTCTTCTACAACGGCTTGCACTGGAGTAATCCCGGTAGTACGGCGGCGGGTCTGGTTTACAAAGCTGGTCAGCAATTTTCCGCGGCGCTGGTACTGGCCTTACCCGATAACGGCAATGATTGGGCAAATCAGATAAGTTGGATTAAAGCTAATACTAATCGCACGGGCGATATTGTGATACGGCTGTACTGGGAACAGCATATTTTGCCAGATGCCAAAACACTTGGAACCAAATTTTATAACCAGATTATTAAAACGGCGGTGCAACAATACGGTGTCCGAGATTTTCAGGTACTCAACGAACTCAATCTTGAGTACGAGAAAGAACTACCCCGGCAGCAACTCGCTACTTATATGTCCAACCTTGCCACCCAAATCAAGGAGTTGGCCCGGCAAGACGGCATTGGCCCGGTTTATCTGGGTTTCCCTGGAATGGGAGGAGATTCACGGCTGGGAGCGGCGGATATAAGTGACCCGTCAACAAATCTGGTGGGCTGGAACAATTATTGGGATAGCTACGCCAATGCCATAAACACCGGGTATGATTGGATTGGCGTACACACCTATGAGTTTAGCCAATCGAAAATCCAAAACAAAATGATTGCACAATACGATAATCTTGCCACTAAATTCCCTGCAAAAATGCAGCGTTATACCGAATACGGTGGCCCGGTTAGTCGCTGGGAAGGCAATTATTTCAAACGGGCAAATGAACTTTCAAACGCACTCAAAGGTTTCAAAAGTCATGTGGAAAATCAAACGGCAGGCCCGGATGTACGCTCAGTTTTTTATTACATCGCCAACCCAAGCAATGACCCTGAGTTTGAATTAACCCAAAACGGCGAACTTGGGCCAGCCATAATATTGGCTAACGCCTTCTAAAAGCCAGCTAAATTAACAAGTTAATTGCAAGGCCAAAACGTAATAGCCTGAACCGTCAAAACTCATAAGTATCTAGGGGTAAAAGCAATTTTGCCTTTCGCTTGTTTAACTGCATCGTAGCCCCAGGCTTCTTTAAATTCCTTTAGTTTGTTTAAAACATCCGTCGGGGCTTCATCAAGCGAAGGCGAAATGTAAATAAATAAGTGAATATCAGTTGCTATCTCAGAGTCGGTCACAACCTTTGGAAACAATTGGGCGTTCGGAAAATACTGTTTTAGTTGAGCAAAAGCAGCCGTAAATACAGGCTCAACATACGGATGCTCAGTAATAAAGCTTTTGATTTCTTCAGCGTTAGCTTTATCCTGTTGAGCCAGAATTTTAGTTGTCTGCTCTGTTAGGCTAAACACATTCTGCACTGCTTTGCCCTTTCTGGAAGTACCCCAAATATTTAAATACCTGGGAATTTATTATAACATACAACCAATCTTTCTGGGGGTGACGAGGTGAATACTATCCTGTATAATGACGACAAAGTAATGTTGTCTTTGATTGTTGTGCATGTATTAGCTCCGGCGGAAAAAGAAATATTTTAACCGACCCTTGCAAGAAAGTTAATCGGCTATGTTTAAGATAAAAAAATTCTCAACAGGCAAAAATTCACGCTCAGGCTGGCCCGGTCTGGTTTTGCTACTGCTGGCAGGTGGCGTATTGTTGAATGGTTGCGGATATTATGAAGGCTATCCAACCGCTGCGCCCGTGACGGCTACGCCAGATAGCAGCGCCCCCCCGACTCCAAGCGCAACGGCACTCCCACAACCAACCTATCCGCCCCTGCCAACTGCTACGCCCCGACCCACCTTGCCAGCCGCCCCAAATAACGTAAGTGTTAAAAAGAGCGACATGATGCAGCAAGCTTTTGATACCTTGCTAACCCAGTATTACGAGCCACTCACCAGCGCCGATGTTTACGAGGTTGGTCTGATTGGAATGCGTGATGCACTCAAGGCTGCCGGGGTGAGTCAACCAGAT
>JBBQXW010000395.1:0-6009 GCA_038209275.1 Chloroflexia bacterium
AAGTGGTTTGAAAACCACTGAATACGGGGTTAGTACGTGACAGTAATCGTAACTACTCAGCCCTGTCATGCTGAGGTACGAAGCATCTCTAGTTGCCGAAGTAACGTGCTTTGGGTAGTGCCGAGACCCTTCCTGCGTCAGGGTGACATTCACCGGGCGAGTAATTACCAGTAATCAGTGGATTTTAATCCACTTGAGCTACGTAGCCCGGAATTCATTCCAGGGCGCTCTTCACGGACGTACCAACTTCAACCTTAGTCTACTATTTCAATGCGTGTAAAATCAGGCAAAACCTTATGCCGCAGAGGGATGTAAATAAAAAAGGAGCAAACCTCGCGGCTTGCTCCTTTTCAAAATCCACTATTCGCGGCTTTTAGCTGGTGAAGCCCGCACCACTGATTAGACGACCAATGTCGCCCAGAGTGATGACGACCATCAGGGTCAGGAGGGCGACCATCCCGACGAAGTGAACCATGCCTTCTTTTTCGGGCGGCACGCGCTTGCCCCGCGTTACCATCTCGATAAAGACGAAGATGAGGCGACCACCATCGAGGGCGGGCAACGGCATAATGTTCATTATACCGAGGTTGACCGACAGGAGCGCGGTTAGCAACAGGATAGTGCCAAGACCGCCGGTTTCAATTACCTGACCGGTGATTTGGGCCATCCCAACCGGGCCAGCCAGACTACTGACCGGAACCGAGCCGTTGAACAGCGCGTTGAAGGTACGTGGAATCAGCGTGATTGCGTCCCAGGTATCGCCCAATGCCTTACTAACTACTTCGGTTGGGCCGTAGGTCTGGTGGAAGAACAGGTTTTTGCTGTACACTCCCATCGTTCGTACACGCGGCGAACGGTTGGCAGCGTTCGGGTCGCTGCTCATGTTAGCCGTAATGAAGGCTTTGCCAGGCTTGTCAGCGCCGTTCTTGTCCGTCTCAATATAATTGATTTGAACTTTCTGGCCCTGGTTTGCTTGCATAAAAGCTTCGTACTGTTTGGCGTTGTAGATAGGGGTGAAGTTGGAACTACCATCCAGACCGATGCTCTTGACCTGTGCGCCGCCGGGCAAAGTGGCTTTGGCAGCATCCGAATCTTTGTAAATGTAATCTACATAAGCCCGAAGCGGCAAATTCTGCACCATTTGTTGACCGTTGCGGATGAGCGTAACGTCAATCGAGTCCTTGTTGATATTGTCAATATAGTTCTTCAGGAAAGCGTTGTTGGTGATGGGCTGACCATCTACCGAAAGTAACTGGTCGCCTTCCTGGAAACCGAGATTAAAACCAGTTTTCGGGTCAGGTTTGGCAGCAACTATATCCTTGCCACTCAGTAAATAGCCCATTTCGATGCCAAGTGCGCCTTCGCCTTCGGGTGGTTTCACGCGCGGCTGGATGCTCAGGTCTACGCGCTGCCCGTTGCGCTCCATCACGAAACGAACTGGCTCAGACTTGCTGAGGGTGGTTTCAATCGAAACGTCTCTGGTGGTCTGGATACGCTTGTCACCGACGTAGCGGAAAACATCACCGGGCTGCATTCCGGCCTTCGCCGCCGGGGAATTGGGTACAACCGAGACTACCGCCGGGTCGCCTTTCGGTACGTCCTGCCCGCCACTGGCAACAATCATGTAAATGACGAAAGCCAGCAGCAAATTCATAAACGGGCCAGCCGCCAGCACAATCGCACGCTGCCAGGTTGGTTTGCGACCAAAAGCGTTCGGGTCGTCGCTATCGCCGTTCTCGCCCTCGATACGGACAAAGCCGCCGATAGGTAGGGCGTTGATAGACCATTCCATGCCGTCTTTGGTCTTTTTAGACCAGACTTTGGGCGGAAAGCCGATGCCGAACTCATGCACTTTCATACCAAAAAGTCGGGCAGTCAAAAAGTGGCCCAACTCGTGAATCACGACCATTACCAGAAGGATAGGAATAAACCAAAGCCAACTCATATCTCTATTACCTCATAAATATATAATATTTCTATTTTATTAAAGCTAATTCACGGACGGCGATTTGTTCCGCCATGTGCCGCGCCCATTCGTCGGTTGCGGCAATATCTTCTAAAGTTGGGTGCGCGATAACGTCGTGCAAATTCAAAACGCGCTCCACCAGTTCGGAAATACCCAGATAGCTGATGCGGCGTTCGTGGAAAAAGCGCACCGCTTCTTCATCGGCGGCAGCCAGCACGGTAGGATAGGTGCCGCCGCGCCGTCCGGCTTCATAAGCCAGCCGCAAAGCCGGGAAGCGTTCAAAGTCGGGCATTTCAAAATGCAATTCTTTTAATTTGGTAAAGTCCAGGCGCGGGTACGAACTTGGCAAACGCTGCGGGTAGCCGATGGCGTATTGAATCGGAATACGCATATTGGGCGTGCCAAGCTGGGCCTTGATTGAGCCGTCCACAAACTCGACCATACTGTGAATAATGCTCTCGGCGTGTACCACCACATCTACTTTATCATAGGGTAGGCCAAACAGCCAGTGCGCTTCAATAACTTCTAATCCTTTGTTAAAGAGCGTGGCTGAGTCAATCGTGATTTTTGGCCCCATATTCCAGTTGGGGTGCTTCATGGCCTGCTCAACCGTGACGGTTTGCATCTGTTCGCGGCTAAAGGTGCGGAACGGGCCACCCGATGCGGTCAAAATCAGGCGCTGTACTTTAGGGTTCTCGTCGGCCCAGTTTTCTTCACCTTGGCGTTCGGGCCAGCCTTCGCCGCGCAAACATTGCCAGATGGCGCTATGTTCGCTATCAATTGGGCGAAGTTGAGTACGAGCAGCGCGGGCCGCTTCCGTGACCATTTCGCCTGCCATAATCAATACTTCTTTATTAGCCAGCGCCACTTCTTTGCCCGCTTTAAGCGCCGCTAAAGTAGGTGCAAAACCGTGCTGCCCACTGGTAGCGACGACAATAACGTCGGCTTCCGGGTCGGTAGAAAGTTCGAGCAAACCGGCAGGGCCATAGTGAAAGGTGGGATTATAATCGGGCAGGGTGGCGTGGAGACGCGCTTTCAGGTCGGTAATCAAACTTTCCTGCGAAAGCGAAATATGGCGCGGCTTGAAACGGCTAATTTGTTCCGCCAGAATTTCGCCCCGTCCCCCGGCAGCCAAAGATACAATTTCAAAATCGGCGGGATGCTCGGCGACCACATCTAAAGTCTGCTGTCCAATCGAGCCGGTGCTGCCTAACAGGGCAATCCGCTTGGTCATAAATTAGTGCTTACTCCTCGCGCCTAACAAGTAATTTCCCACATTAATTCGGTAGTGTGCCATCAAAAGCCTTGCTTTATTATTAACGCTTGAAACCGCGCTTCGGATGTATTTAACCAAAGCGTCCAAAAAAGCGGCTGCTCCTAAGCCAACACGCTAATTATACCAGACCGGGGCAACCAAAAGTGCGTTATACATCACAATATCTACGTTTCAATTGCGTAAAATGTTACAGGGTGGGAAGGAACACAGATGAACAAGCCCTGGAAGGGTTCCCTGTGGGCGGAGAACCACAGAGGGACACAGGTAACTTTGAACTTTGAACTTCTTATGGCCCGTCGCGTTCTTCTTCATCCGGGTTAGCTTGGGCTTCTTCCAGGCGGCGGCGTTGCTTTTCGCGGGCTTCGGCAAAAATTTCTTCGCCATCAGCCGTAGTAGCTTCGATTTCTTTGTTGTCGAAGACGCGCACGACCGCTTTCAGGTCGGTGGGGTCAGTGCCGATGTAGCTTTCTACCGCTTTTTCGTCATTTGGGTCTTTTTCTTCAGGATGAATTATGCCGATGAAGCCTTTACCGACCTTCTGTGTATCGTCGGCTGCCAGCGCTTTTTCCTGGTCTAAATTTTTGGTTGGTTCAAATTCGCGTCCGTTGCCCTGAATAGTATTCGTCTCGCTCATAAATTTTCTCCTTGACAAATATCTTTAATAGTAGAAGCAAATAGCATAGGTTATGCCATTGCAAATAAAATAATCACGAAATTGCCCTCTGTATGACATTGCTCCGCCAATGGATTTCTCCCCAGCCCCGATTCCTGTAGGACATTGCTCCGCCAATGGATTTCTTAGCTCAATGCAGCGATTGGCTTGACACAAAACCGGGGCAAGCGGATAATAGAGCCTGGCACGTTCAATGCTCTTTAAGTTTGTTCAGATAATATTCAGAACAACCCAATCAGTCAGGAGTAGCGAAAATGTTAGACGAAGCAACTAAAAGCCGCCTGCGCCAGCAACTTGAAGACGAACGAGCGCGGCTACAAGCCGATTTGAAGCAGGAAGACCGCGAAGTCAAAGAAATGACGACGGACGAGGCCAACGAAAACACCTACAGCAACCACATGGATGATGCCGGAACGCATTTGCAGGAGTTGGGCCGGATTTCGGCGGCGCAGGATACGGCTAAGGTGCTACTGGAAAAGGTGGAGCAAGCCTTAAAACGGATGGACGATGGCACGTATGGCCTGAGCGAAGTTTCTGGCAAGGAAATTCCGTTGGAGCGATTAGAAGCCCTCCCCTACGCCACCCGCTTAGTCGAGGAAGAAGCGGCGTATGAGGCAGATACGCTGGTGAACAAGCAATCTCCCGGTTCGTTGCGGTTAGAAGCAGAATCAAGATAGGAATTAGTGTGCAGGAAGTTGATGTGACGGCTGAACCAAATAGGCCGAATGAAAACCCGCCGAAGAAGCCGGGCCGCAAGGCTTATTGGCCTTACGGGGTGACTGCCACCGTGCTGGTAGTAGATCAGGTGGTAAAATTTTGGGCCGAGCAAGCGCTTGGCCCGGTCAATTCCGGCAAGAGCATCGAGCTTTTGGGCGGGCAGATTCGGCTGATTTACATCAAAAATTCGGGCGCGTCGTTCGGGATTTTGAAGGATGCGCCCTGGCTGTTTACGATACTGGCAATTGTCGCCAGCGTCGGCATTATCTTCTGGTATCAGACCCAGGGAACAGAAGACAAGTGGTACAGGCTGGGAATGGGCCTGATTTTGGGCGGTATCGTTGGCAACCTGGCTGACCGCCTTTTCAAAGGCGGTAGCGTCACCGATATGATTAACTTTCCCAATATCGAACTGTTCCGCATTTTTAACGTAGCCGATAGCGCCATTACTATTGGGGTAGTTACTATTTTGCTACGAACTTTAATTGTAACTTTACAGCAATCCAAAGAAGCTAAAGCGGAAAAAGCCGCTAACGAGCATAAAGGCAGCGAAAATTGAGCATGAGTACCGAAGAATTAGACGATTTAGATTATTACGAAATAGACTTAGAAGCAACCGCACCGAAAAGCGGCCCGGTGGAAACGCAAATAGTCGAGCATATAGTTGGCCCTGAAGAAGTGGGCGAACGGCTGGACAAAGTGCTGGTGGCGCTACAGCCGGAACTTTCCCGCGCCCATATTCAGCGCCTGATTGACGAGGAACATTTGACGGTCAATCAGAAGCCGAGCAAATCGGGCTACAAGTTGCGAAGTGGCGATAAACTCAAGCTGACTATTCCGCCGCCCGAACCATTGCCGCATCTTCAGGCCGAGGATATTCCGCTCGATGTAATTTACGAAGATGCCGATATTATTGTGATTAACAAGCCCGCCGGGTTGGTGGTGCATCCCGCGCCGGGCCATAGTAGTGGCACGCTGGTAAATGCGCTTTTGCACCATGTGCCGGGACTGAACATCAATGGCAATCAGCGCCCCGGCATCGTGCATCGGCTGGACAAAGACACTAGCGGTTTATTGGTAGCTGCCAAGCACGACGCGGCCCTGGGCAATTTGATTGAGCAAATGAAGAACCATGAAACCACCAAAATTTACCTGACCCTACTGGAAGGCAATTTGCAGCCGCCCGCCGGAATTATTGATGCCCCGATAGGCCGCGACCCGGCCCAGCGCAAGCAAATGGACGTAGTTTCAAACGGCAAGCCCGCCCGCACTCACTACAAAGTGCTGCAATATCTGCCACACCACACTTACGTTGAAGCCCGGTTGGAAACAGGCCGGACGCACCAGATACGGGTACATTTTGCCAACATGCAGCAT
>JBBQXW010000396.1:0-5887 GCA_038209275.1 Chloroflexia bacterium
ATTCGGCTTCGGGGCGAATCAGGCGGTTATCGCCGACCTGCTCCAAAATATGGGCCGTCCAGCCTGCCGCCCGGCTTGCCGCAAAGGTAGGCGTGAACAAATCGCCCGGCAACCCAACCGAAGCCAGCAGCACCGCCGAAGAAAATTCCACGTTAGTATACAGGCGACGGCCCGGCTTTAGTTCGTCCAGCAACGCCAGTGCCAGTTCTTCTACCCGGCAGGCCAGCACAAATTCCTGCGGGTCAGCCAACCGCGCCAGTTCGCGTAATTCTTCGGCGCGGGGGTCTTCGGTTTTATATACCCGGTGTCCAAAACCCATCAAACGGTCTCCGTGCGTTATGGCTTGCCGCAACCAATCTTCGGCCCGTTCTACTGTGCCAATTTCTTCCAGCATATCCAGCACTTTTGAGGGTGCGCCGCCATGCAACGGGCCTTTGAGCGCCCCAATTCCTGCCATTACCGCCGAGACAATATCCGATTCGGTGCTTGCCATTACCCGTGCCGTAAAAGTCGAGGCGTTCATACCGTGGTCGGCTAATAATACCAGATAGGCATCCAGTGCTTTTACGTGTTGGTCTTCCGGCACGCGCCCGCTCAATAAATAAAGATAATTGGCGGCGTGGCCCAGTTCTGCCCGTGATTCTAATGGTTCAAGCCCGTTGCGTATTCGCTGGAACGCCGCCAGAATGACCGGGAAGCGCGCGGTTAAAGCAATCGCCTGTTCAATACTCGGTTTGCCTTTAATATTTTCCGCACCCCAGGCCGATACCGCCGAGCGCAACGCATCCATCGGTTCGGCTTCTTTCGGCAAATCGCGTAAAACTCGTAGTACTGCCGCCGATAAAGTGCGTTCTGCCGCTAGCTTCGCCCGTAAATCGCCCAATTCCGCCGCATCCGGCAAGCGCCCAAACCAGAGCAAGTAGGCTACTTCTTCAAAAGTGGTGCTACGCGCCAAATCGTGAATATTATAACCCCGATAAATCAGCCGTCCCGCCGTGCCTTCTACTTTGCTGAGGGCCGTCTTAGCCGCCACAATTCCTTCCAGTCCACCCCGATTTTGTTTAATACTGATCTCGTTTTTATTTTTGTCATTCGTTTCAACTAACGTTGCCATTCTTTTTGCTCCTTTAATTTTAAGAGAGAAAATCCCATTTACACTCAGCAAGACCTTGAACATCTATTAGCTTTTGAAAATTTTTTGCAAAAAATTTTCAAAAGCTAAAGAAAAAATGTAGTCATTAGTAATCAGTTGTCGGTCTAACTGACCGACAACTGATTACTAATAACTACTAAGTATTTAACATCAGATTCTACAAGAGTCAATGGGTTTTTATATAGCTTGATAATACTTGATTTATATTGATTTAGCTTAGATGATAGTGGAGTACTATTGACAAAGCCGGGTGATTTTGTTTATCATTTACCCGTTATTAAAGTTGGTAAAGCTTACTTTGTATCTAGCTTTTAGTTTTGAAAATTTTTGCAAAAATTTTCAAAACTAAAAAACTCAGGTTTCCACCTGGTGTAAGCGAAAGTCGTGATTGAAAGTGGTAGATAAAAAGGCGTAAGCATGATTGTACTGAACGGGGAAACTTACCTGGATGGAACGGAAGCCTGCCGGATGCTAGGGGTAAAGGCCGCGACTTTGTATGCCTACGTGAGCCGGGGTGTACTCAAAAGCTACAAGCAGGGCATCAAACGCCAGCGCCTTTACAAAAAAGCCGAGCTTGAGAATCTTTTGGAATTACGTCCTGGCGATGCTCCTTCGCCTACTACCGCCCCCGAATCTACCAAAGAAAATGCCGCAACAAAAAAAGAGCGACAGGAAATTCCCGCCGCCGAAGATTGGATTCCCTATTTTTAATTACTTCAAATTTAGAATATTCACCACGGAGGCACGGAGAAGCACGGAGTTAGAGCTAAATTTTAAATTCTCTCCGTGTTTCTCCGTGTTTCTCCGTACTTCTCCGTGCCTCCGTGGTGAATTGTAATCTCAAGCTGTGTAGTTATTTCAAACTTAGCCACAAATCGTAAAGCTCTCTTCTATGTCGCCCGGTTTCTTTGACAACTGTTTCAATGGCGGCTTTGGCGCGGATGCCTTCGGCTTTTAGTTCGCGGAGGCGGCTAGTTGGGTCTATCGGGGGAGCTTGTGCCTCGTCTGGTTCAGGTTCGGCGGCTTGGCCTTCTGCCGGAGCGAACACCAGGGTAAATTCGCCACGTGGCGCGGTTTCTTGAAAATGGGCCAATGCCTCGCTCAATCGTTCGCGCCGGATGGTTTGATGCAACTTGGTCAATTCGCGGGCGATGGCTACCGGGCGGTCTCCCAGCACTTCCAACGCCATTTCTAAAGTAGCAATCACCCGGTGCGGCGCTTCAAACAAAACTAAGGGGCGACGACTAACTTCCGAGCGCAAGCGACTGAAAAAAGCCTGTAATTCATTCTTCTTGCGCGGCGGAAATCCGGCATAAGTAAATTCCTGAATCGGGAAGCCACTCAGTACCAGCGCCACCAGGGGAGCCGCCGGGCCGGGCGCGGCATCTACCGTAATCCCGTTCTCGATGCAGGCCCGTACCAGTTCCCAGCCTGGGTCACTCAGGCAGGGTGTTCCGGCATCCGATACCAATGCTATATCTTGCCCTTCGCGCAACTTGTCCAGAATGAAATCGAGCCGCAGCAATTTGTTATGTTCGTGGTAGGCCACCGCCGGAGTTTCAATCTGAAAATGGTTTAAGAGCTTGCGGGTGTGGCGGGTATCTTCCGCCGCAATTAGGGCTACCTCGCGCAGTAGCCGGAGCGCCCGCAAGGTTATATCTTCCAGATTACCAATCGGGGTACTGATTACATAAAGCGTGCCGTTCGCCAAAATCTGTTCCGCCTTGTTAGATAACACTTTATTTACACAAAATTAAATCTAGCTTAACCTTTGGTTCGTATTATAGTATAAGTTGATGGTTGAGGCTGCACTAATTCCTGTTTGCCTAGACCTTTGGCGACGAGTGTGCTATACTTATATTATAGAACGAAACGCAGCCGCCTGTGTTTCGCTATAAACTAATTAAAGAACGTGGAGGTTTTTAGACATGCCAGCATGGGGTTTTGATAAACCATTAACTTGGATAATTATATTGGCAATAGTTTTGCTAATCTTTGGCGCGGGCAAATTGCCCGATATTGGCAAATCGTTTGGCAAGAGCATCAAAGAATTTAAGTCCGAAGTAAATACCGGCCTGAAAGATGGCCCGGTTACTGAAGTTAAGTCGGATGTTCTGAAGAATACCGAACCTGATGTAACGGTGCGCCGGACGATTCGCAAGCTCGAAGACGGTACCGAAGAAATTGTCGAAGAGCGGGTAGTTCGTAAACAAGCCTGAGTATTTCGGCTACCCGATTTTAACTAAACTTAAAAAGCTACACCACTTTCCCCGATTACTTTGTCAGTTTCGGGTACTACGAAAGCTGGTGTAGCTATTGTTGCGTTTTGTGTTAACCTCTAATTGACCACCTTGCAGGTCAGGTAATAAAGCATGAGCATAATCTTCATTATTGGCACCCTTGCAATGATTTCTTTCCTCTATTGGAGCGCCTACCAGAGCGAAAAATTGCTGAAAACCATCGAAATTCATGGTAATTTGCTGCTCAGTGTTCCCGAATTTATTTTTAAGCTGCTTCTTTTGGGCCTGTGCATGGGTTTGATTTCCAGCCTCAATGTCACCACTCCTGAAAAATATATTGGCTGGCCCTCGGAAAGTCCGGCGCTGGATGTAGTGATTGGGGCGGCTATTGGCCTGGCAGTTCAATTTAGCGTAAATCTGGCTTCGACCCTGGCAATTAAAATCTTTGGCAAAAGCATTTATTCGCCCCAGGTAATGAAAAGCGTTGTTCCCAAAAATCAGCGTGAGTGGTTTCTCATTATCCTGCCATTACTATTGGCAGTCGTCATCGAAGAGCTAATTTTTCGCGGTATGCTCATTGGCGGGTTCTCGCTGGTGGTCAATCCCTGGGTGATGGCGGTAGCGTCCAGCATTATTTTTGGGATTATGCATTCGCCACAAGGTATTCTCGGTATTGTGCTGACCGCGCTGGTTGGCTTTATTTTCGCCGCCACCTTTATTGTCAGCAATAGCCTCGTCATCGTCATTTCGGCTCACTTCATCATTAACTTCCTGCAAATCTTGCGCGCTAAAGAAGATTTGGCCTGGTTCGAGCGCTTCCAGAAAAATCCGGCTCAACCAGCCCCGGAAGCTGTCGGTAACGAGAAGAAATTGGATTGAAGAGAAAAAGTTTTCAGTTTTCAGTCGTCAGTTTTCAGTCTGGCTTGGTTTAAGCTAAAGGGTTAAATCTAAAAATTGTACGCTAATGAAGCCCGCCCTGGAATAAATTCCGGGCTACGCAGCTAAAGTGGATTAAAAATCCACTGATTACCACAAAACGATAGAGTCGTATCCAGTGGTTTTCAAACCACTTTAGCTAGGTAGCCCGGAATTTATTCCAGGGCGGGCTTTATTGACGTACCAACTTCAAGATCAACTACTTAACTTGATACATTTTAAGCGAATGCCATTAGCTCCTACTGAATTTCTCGTTCCATTTCTGACGGTTGACAGCTATGATATAATTAACCCATAAAAAGAAAGTTAGCTACTTTTTAGAAGTAAAAATTGAAATATAATTTTAAGGAGAGGTATAAAGATGAACGAGACTGAAAATCCAGGCACTAAGCCAATTAAGTTTATGGGCATCAACCACCTGGCGATGGTTACGGGCGATATGGATAAAACTACCCGCTTTTACCGCGATGTGCTGGGTATGCCACTGGTTGCCACGATTGGCAAGGGCTTAACTGGCGCGCCCGGTTCGTTCCGCCACTACTTTTTCAATATGGGGCAGGGCAATACAATTGCTTTCTTCGAGTGGCCCGGTATCACTACTGGCCCGTCAAAGGAAACCGGCATCCCGGCGCATGATGGTCGCCATTTTGACCATATTTCTTTTTGCGTCGAAAGCCTCGATACCCTACACGATTTGCAGGAGCGCTTACGGGCGCACGGCGTAGATGTTACCAGAGTAGTTGACCACAACTTTATTCAGAGCATCTATTTTGACGACCCGAACGGTATTTCGCTGGAAGCTTCGTACTGGGTAGTAAATATATATGAAAGTCCGGTCTGGGGCGATGCCAATCCCGTCCCCGCCGTCCTCGAACAAATGGGTCAGCAACCCGCCCCAACCGCTAAAGAATGGCAAGAGTCGGTAGCGGTTAAGTGAATAGTTTCAAGTTCCAGGTTTCAAGTTTCAAGTTAAAAAAACGGGTAGTTCTCAGAGAGTAATTGATAGAAGTAATAGAAATCCCAGAATTAGCTAAAGTTAACTTGAAACTTGAAACCTGGAACTTGAAACTCGAAGGAAACTAATGGACGGTGAGAAGCTACTCTTAAATTTCGGGGTGATTGTCGGGTTCGTAGCGCTGATGGCCTTCTGGATTGGGCTGGCGATGTGGCTGCGAGTGGACGCTGACAAGCGCGGCATGACTGGCTGGATTTGGGCTTTTGTCGGTATTATTGGTGGGCCAGTCGCGCTTTTTGCTTACTTGATTATTCGGGGCAATCGTCCCATGCTGGAAATTGTGACCGAGCGTGACGCTTTGATTGAAGAAGCCATCCGAACTGGCGTTCCCAGCGATTTCAACCCTGCTATTCCTCCCATCCCAAATTCAGCCGAAAACCAGCCCTCTGCCCTTAACCCCGAAACTCAGGCCGCCCTGGATGCCGAAGAACGTCGCTTCCGTAGCTATTAGTTCAATAGAATAGAAAGTTCCTGAACAAAGCAATGACTGAAACTGATTTAACACATCGCCCGGCAGAGTCGCGTGATATTGCTGCCATCACC
>JBBQXW010000397.1:0-5861 GCA_038209275.1 Chloroflexia bacterium
TTATACCCGCTGAGAACATTTTGTTTTTTATTTTTGGGTGGGGGTCTTTTTAAATTTTCGAAAATTATACAAACCCCACCAACCTATGTCATTATGAGGTAGGGGCTTGATTTATCAAGCCCAATAAATAGAGAGCGGTGCGAGTAAAGTGAGTAATTTGAGAGAGAGTATTGAACAGGCACGGGCCTATCTTGCGCCAAAGTTGACAGGACACAACCCCAAAGTCGCGATTGTGCTGGGTAGTGGCTTGGGCGACCTTGCCGACGACTTGAGCGACGCAGTTTCGATTCCTTACGCCGAAATACCGGGCTTTGTCGTTTCGACGGTACAGAGCCACGCCGGACGGTTGGTGGTTGGCAAGCTGGAAGGAATCGAACTGGTGGCGATGCAGGGCCGCGTCCATTTCTACGAAGGCTACGAAATGCAGCAAATTACTTTTGGCGTGCGCGTGCTGAAGGCGCTGGGCGTAGAAACCTTGATTCTGACCAATGCGGCGGGTGGTCTCAATCCGGCCTATCGTCCCGGTGATTTGATGGGCATCCGCGACCATATTTTCATGCCGGGACTGGCGGGTTACAATCCTTTGCGCGGCCCGAACGATGATGAAATGGGCCTGCGCTTTCCACCCCTCCTGACTGCCTACACTCCCGATTTGCTGGATATGGCGGAACAGGAAGCACAACGTCTGGGAATTACCTTTCACCGTGGTATTTACGTTATGGTGGCCGGGCCGAGCTTTGAGACGGGTGCAGAATTACGCTACCTACGCATGATTGGCGGCGATGCGGTGGGCATGTCTACCGCGCCCGAAACTATTGTCGCGGCGCACGGCGGGATGCGTGTCATCGGTATCAGCACTATTACCAATACTGCCACGGGCGAAGGTGAGGCCGAGGCCAACCACGAAGAAGTAATGCAGGTAGGCCGCGAAACTGGCCCGCGCCTGGCAAAATTGATAAAAGCAATCCTGACTAAACTGTAAAAATTTTAACAAAAAAGTCGTCCCGTCTTAATAAACGGGCCTTTTTATTTGAAATATTTTTAGTACAATACTACGCAGAAAAGGCTTGCTGTTAAAAGCAGCTTTGGCTAAAGCGTGCGAGAAACCTCAATTGCAGTAACAACTCTGTATTATTTTACTACCAATCCCCATAATCAACAGGAGGATTATGAAACCTACTACTTTTCAACGTTTTCTGGCGAGTCTGATTGTAAGCCTGCTGGTGCTTTTACCTTTGAGCGCTTGCGGGGCTGACCCGACCGCTACTCCCGCACCAGTCACTACTGCGCCACCAGCAACAACGGCTGCCCCAGCCACTACTGCCCCAGCAACAACGGCAGTTCCGGCCACTACCGCCCCGGCAGCTACTACCGCTCGTCCAACTACCGCTCCCGCCACTACTGCTCCGGCAGCTACTACCGCCGCTGCGTCCACGCCTACTCGTGCGGCAACTACAGCTGCTGCTGGCGGAGCAAACGCAAATCTCGCGCCAACTATTAAGCCGGGAGCATTTCCGACTTCCAAATTAGTGCCTGTCCCGACGGCGGTAGCGACTACTCCTGTAGCACGGCCTACCAATCCGGCAGTAACGCGCCCACCAGTTGACCCTATCGCTAAAGCCGATAAGCTACTGGTTCAAATTATTAGCACTTACACTTCAGCACAGGGTACGGACGATGTGAAACTACAAGCCGCCCGTGATTTTGCGGAAGAGATTGAGGTATTGTGGGAAGACCAGGATGAGGTTGGTTTTGATATTGATATAATTTCCAAAGCCGAGGTCAAGAATGTTACCGACAAATTAACCGCAATGGGCGGCTTTGTGGATGATAGCGTGGATGTAGCGGGCAGCCAGATTTTGCTGGCTTCGGTTCCGCTTAAAGTGTTCGTCACCTATTCCGACCCGACCACCAAAAACAACTTCTTGCGTGAATTGTGCAGCCTGCCGGGAGTAAAATTAGTTAACCTGCCGGTAGATTATGACCTGCAAGGCTTCAAGAACTTGCCCGAAACTCTCGAAGCGCTCAAGCAGGTTGGGCAGAACGCCAAAAACGAAGGTGTTAAAATTCTGGGGGCGGATAAATGGCAGGCCGCTGGTATTACTGGCAAAGGTGTCACCGTTGGCATTATTGACGGTGGCTATAAATTTAACCAGCAGTTGCTTGGTAAATACTTGCCCACCGATTTTGCGCCATTGGATTACGGCAAAAAAGTTTTACAGGAAGATACAATTGATAACAGCGTACACGGCACTGCCGTTGCCGAGATTATCTATTCTCTAGCGCCGGATGCCAAACTGATTGCTATTTCGGTCAAAGGCACCGATGCCGAATTTAGCGAGGCGCTGGATTATCTGGTTTCGCAAAAGGTGGATTTTGTCTCGGTTTCGATGGGTAACAACAGCACCGCCGAAGACGGCAATTCGCCTTTGAGCCGCAAAATTGAACAGATAAATAAAGATACTGGCATTGTTTTCTTCTTCGCGGCTGGCAACGAAGGAACTGAGCATTACGCTGGAGTGTTTAATCCAACCGACAAAAACTTCCATCAGTTTGTGCCGAACGTAGACCGCATGGGGATTGGCAACCCGTCCGATAAACTGCTCCGCACAACCGTTATTTTGCGCTGGGATCAATGGTTGAACGGCGATGTTAATCCTAATGCCACCGACTTTGACCTGGTTATCGAGGACGAAAAAGGTCAGACCGTCGGCGTAATTGATGGCGACCAGCGCGTGCGTCCGCCTTTGGAAACTGCTACGCTGAATCTGCCGCCAAAAGCGTTGCTCTACCTGAAAGTTCGCCCGAAAGATGGTACCCCTTTGCCAGATAAGCCAGTGCGATTCCATATTTTTGTTACGGGTGGCCTTTCGCCCCAGTTTATCACGCCCGTCATGACGGTTGGTAGCAACGCCGATTCCAGGGGTGCGATTGCAGTAGGCGCGATTGACCCGCCCGCCGGAACGGACATTGCTTCCTACAGCAGCCAGGGGCCGTTGAGCGATGGACGTTTGAAACCAGACATCACTGCGCCGGGCGGGGTCAGCAGCGCCGGATACGAAGCCGAAGGTGGCACCAGCTTCCCCGGCACCAGCGCGGCCACTCCACAGGTCTCCGGGCTGGCGGCACTACTCAAAAGCGCCAATCCGACTTTGACCAGCTTGCAAATCGTTAAGATTTTGCAGGAAAACGCCAGAGTACCCGCCGGGGTGCAAGTCCCTAACAACGTCTATGGTTACGGTATCGCCGACCTGAGCAACCTAACGCCAGGCCCGGTACAACCCAAAAACGCTCTGCCCGCCGCACCGACCAGCCCCGACCCCAATTTGCCGTTGAACCAGGTTGGTTACTATCCCAGCCCGGTCCCGACGAGCAAACCGTAGCTTTTATAAAGTTTTGGCAGGGGCTAATTGCATTCGCCCTTTAGAATTTAATACAATTCCGAGGAATGAATTGAATGTAATTAGCCGCTACCAAAATCTTATTTACCCAAATTCGATATTTGTAATTGAAATGCTGATGGCGCTGAAATCGGCCTAGATTTGGCAAAAGTAACCTCACGAAGTTATAATAAATGATAAATTTAGATACTGGTACAGCTTTTGTCTTCGTTTCAGAGGGGTCGCCCGTTCGTCACCGGCTAAAAGCTTTCGTGGCAGGTAGACCGATGGTAATGACGCAAACTGCTTTTGATGAATTTATTGGAATTGTTAATACAATTGCTGGGTTATTAGAGCAGGCAAGAACCGCTCGATTTCTTCAAAAAGTTACGGTTATAGCGGATGAGCCTTCAGCCCGTGCAACAAACTTGATAACTACAAACAGTGTAGGCGAGAGCGATAAAATAATTTTTGGGACAGGAGATAAATTAGGCATTACAACAATGACAGCCGATGCTAAATTCATTCGAGGTTCAAAAGCGCAAGGTGTGGATTTCGCTGTCTATTTGCATCAATCGCAATTCTTAATAGGGGTATGAGAATGAAAGAAACCAGTTCAGTTCAAGAGCTTCCTGATTATTTGATTAATACCTATAAATTGCTCAAACAAGCTTTTCCTGCTGGAATAAAAGTGGAAGAATATTTCCCACTTTTAGCGGCTCTTTACGATAATATGTCTGACCGTAATTTGGCGAAAACGGTTGCTTATTTTACTAATAAAGATTACGGGCAAGTTTTGAACGATGTTTATCGCGTCGCATCAAGTCAAAAGCCAGACGCAACAGCGGTTGAGCAAATAAAGCAACAGTTACTTCCCCATGGCTATAATGAATGGCTGGCAGAATAATAATTGGATACAAGACAAGCAAGCCTAATTGAAAAGATAAAGCAGCGTGTGCAGCACATTTAAGGATACGTTAGTAGGAACTTATCAAGCATGCTTAATTCGCCCAAAACGCTCTCGTAAACATTGGCCCGACCAGTTATTACCATTTTGTGATTGGAGATGTAATATTAAATCATGTCTGGACTGCACGAAACTCGAAGCGCCAGTAATACTATTTGACCCTAATGCTGACACTTGGAAAGCTTCGTTTGAGCCAGAAGCCAGTTCTCTCGAAGAATGGTTTGAAGATTGGCTTAAAGAGGAAAGCTAAAAGTAGAAAAAGGCTGGCCCAGGAATGACGGGCCAGCCTTTTAAGATTTCGATAGTGCAGAAGGCTTATCGGCGCGACGGCGGCTGGCGGTTCTGCAAACCACCAGCACCCATTGGTGCGCCGAAGAGACTGGGCGGCAGTTTGAAGCCGACCAGTTCTAATTTCTCGTAGAAACTGGGGCGCAGACCAGTCGGGGCGAGTTTGCCGACCACTTTGCCGTTCGCATCCTGCCCTTCCTCTTTCCACATAAAGATGTCCTGTAGCACGATGTTGGATTCTTCCATGCCCTGAACTTCAGTGATATAGATAACCTTGCGGCTGCCGTCGCGCAAACGGGCTTGCTGCACGATTAGCTGAATCGCGCTGGCAATCTGTTCGCGCAACACTTTAATCGGCAAGTCCATACCAGCCATCATACTCATGGTTTCGAGACGGCTCAAGGTATCGCGGGGCGTATTGGCGTGGGCCGTGGTCAGCGAACCATCGTGGCCCGTGTTCATGGCCTGGAGCATGTCGAGCGCTTCGCCGCCCCGACACTCCCCGATAATAATTCGTTCGGGGCGCATACGGAGCGAGTTCTTGACCAAATCGCGGATTTCGACCCGGCCCGTGCCATCTACGTCTGCTGGTTTTGCTTCGAGTGAAACCACGTGGCGCTGGGTCAACTGAAGTTCGGCAGCATCCTCGATGGTGATAATCCGCTCATCATCGGGGATAAAGCTGGAAAGCACGTTCAGCAAGGTTGTCTTACCCGAACCAGTACCACCTGCCACCACAATATTGAGACGCGCCCGCACGCAGGCTTCCATAAACTTCATCATATCTTCGGTCAGCGTGCCGAAGCGAATCAAGTCTGCCGGAGTGAGCGGCTTTTTGGAGAATTTACGAATGGTAATAGTTGGCCCTTTGATGGCGCAGGGCGGAATAATTGCGTTAACGCGGCTTCCGTCCGGCAGACGGGCATCTACCATCGGCCACTTGCGGTCTACGCGCCGCCCAAGCGGAGCGATAATGCGGTTGATTACCCGCATAACGTGTTCGTCGTTCTCGAAAGTAACTTCGGACTCGCGCAGCTTACCCTTTTGCTCGATGTAAATCTGGTTTGGCCCGTTGACCATTACTTCGGTGACGGTCTCGTCTGAAAGCAGTGCTTCCAGTGGCCCAAAGCCGACCATTTCCGCCAGTACATCATCGAAAAGCAGGCGCTGCTGGTCTGCTGGCAAACTGATTTGCAGACTATCATAAACCGTCTTGAATTTGGTAG
>JBBQXW010000398.1:0-5791 GCA_038209275.1 Chloroflexia bacterium
CCCGTAGGGTTGTCCAGGGCGAACTTGCACGAGCTAATAATTCAAAGATGCGAGCCTTTGCGGTAGGGGCGAAAACCAAAACCCCAAGAAAACCACCATTGTTCAAAAAGGCCGAAGACAATAGCCCCAACCCCCACAAAAATTTGTTGGGTTGGGGGAGAATCGCATACGCCTTTTGCCCAAAGGTTTGTTTTCTGGGGGGTTTGCGTTTCGCCCCTACCGCAAAGGCTCGCATCTTTGAATGATTAGCTCGTGCAAGTTCGCCCTGGACAACCCTACGGGCCGAATTCCGGGCTACGTAGCTAAAGTGGATTAAAATCCACTGATTACAAAGAGGTTAGCGTCTTGTATCCAGGGGTTTTCAAACCACTTGAGCAGCGTAGCCCGGAATTCGACCCGTAGGGTTGTCCAGGGCGCTCTTCACTCAATTACTAATTTTGGGACAGAGGCTTGACCTAAAGAAAACCTCGCTCCTACGAAAATCAGATAAATTGAATAAACACCAGTTATCAGCCCAAATTGATAACTGAAAACTGATGACTAAAAACTAATGAATAACTTAATTGCGAGTGGATTACTGTTTCAGGGAAAAATAACGCAGGCCGACCTGGATAAGCTGGGGAAGGTCGAGTGGGGGGCGCTGTGGCCTGCCTGGGTCGCGGCGGGCGGCATGTTAGTAGTGCTGGTAGCCGATTTGGTGATACCGAAGGCCCAACGGCAACTACTGGCCTGGTTGAGCCTGACGGTAGCGTTATTGGCGGGCGTGAGTGCCTTTATTGCCGACTACAGCAAAACTCCGCTCTTTCAGGGCATGGTTGCCGCCGATGAAATGAGCCGTGTGTTGGCCCTGATTATCTTCGGCACGGTGGCGCTGACCATATTAGCCTCGCCCGATTATTTCAAGCGGGTTGGCGTTGAGGTACAGGGCGAATATTACGCCTTGATGCTGGCGGCGGGTTGCGGTATGTGGCTGCTGGCAGTCTCGGCTAATTTTATGGTGCTTTTTATTGCCCTGGAACTTTTCTCGCTGGCCTTGTATATTCTGGCAGGCTTTTTGCCGCGCAGCGTGCGTAGCCACGAAGCTGGCTTCAAGTATTTTCTGCTCAGTAGCTTTGCCTCGGCCTTTATGCTTTACGGCATTGCGCTGCTGTTTGGAGCGAGTGGCACGACTGGCTACCAGGGTCTCCAGAGCTATCTGGCCCAAAATTCCATTAACGGCACGAACGGTATTTTGGTTTTAATCGGTATGGCAATGATAGTGGTCGGCTTTGCCTTTAAAGTTTCTGCCGTGCCTTTTCATATGTGGACACCCGACGTTTACGAAGGCGCACCCAGCCCGGTCACAGCTTTGATGGCAGTTGGCACTAAAGCCGCGATTATTGCCGCCTTCATCCGAGTCTTCAACGGCGCATTAGAGCCGATTGCTGAATACTGGCAGCCGATTTTGTTCGTGCTTGCCGTCGTGACCATGCTCGGCGGCAATATTTTGGCGGTTACACAGAGCAATATTAAGCGGATGTTGGCTTATTCTGCCGTCGCTCACGCCGGATATTTATTGATTGGTATCGTTGCCAACAATCAAAGCGGCTTGCAAGGCGTGCTGTTCTACCTCATCTCTTACAGCGTAATGACGGTTGGCGCGTTCGCCGTTGTAATGGCGCTGGAAAGGCCGCGTGGCGAAAATCTTGAAATAGCCGATTTTGCCGGGCTGGGCCGGACTCATCCCTGGCTGGCGGCAGTCTTGACCCTGTGCTTGCTTTCGCTGGCCGGTATTCCGCCCACCGCCGGGTTTTTTGGCAAGGCGCTGGTGTTTAGCGGCGCGCTACAGGTCGGCGGCTGGCAACTCTTCTTGCCGCTAATTGGTGTTGTGACTAGCGTAGTTGCGGCCTACTACTATTTCCGCATTATCGTCCGAATGTACATGGATGTAACAACCAAAGAAGCCGTGCCGGGCCGACCTGCTTTTTCGTTAGGATTGGTGGTTCTGCTAACTGGCGCTGGCGTAATCGTAATCGGTCTGCTAACTGGCGTAACGCTGGATTGGGTGCAGCAAGCCGCCGCCACGATTGGTCAATTGGCTCTTTCCAAAAACTAAATTAATTAAGAAATAAAAAATCCCAACTTCATTTGAAGTTGGGATTTTTTTAATGAATTACTCTAAGTTACTGACGGATGGCTTGCCGCGTAACGGCCCGGTAGATAGCAATTACGACGATAGCGCCGATGACCGCAATCAGAATGCTCTGAATGTTAAAGCCGGTAACGTCCACCGCAAACAACCAACTAGCCAGGAAACCACCAACCAACGCACCGACGATGCCGGTAAGAAGGTCGGCAATCAAGCCACCGCGACCATTGCTCATAATCATGTTGGCGATCCAGCCCGCCACCAGACCTAATAGCAACCAAATCAAGATACTCATAGTTATAGTTTCTCCTTTTTTTAATCCTTATTTAGTCACTTCAGGTGACAGGCTGTATTTGTTGTTTAGTCCTGTCGGCCCTGTTGTGTTCTATCATTACCTACGACTGAATGTTTACTATTCAATCGTGTTCTTCTTTCCTGCTATTATCTAATGCAAACACTGTGCCACGAAAAAGAAACTGAGTTATAATCTTCTGTCAGAAGATTTATAACTTAGTTTCTTTATTTACAGCCTTTATTAGCTATTAGCGGTTAAGGAAAAAGAAAAATGCGCCAACATTCACGATGAGCCAGCCCAACGCCATAAACAGCCAGGTGTAACTGGTGTGGTCGCGCTGTGTTATAACCAATTGTCCGTGAGGAGGGCGTTGTGAGAAAGTGTAAAGCGGACTGAGCAAATAGCCCAGCACAAAACCGCCGACCAGCCCGCCGAAGTGGGCAATATTATCTATGCCCGGTATCAAAAAGAGCAAGGCAAAATTGATAACGACAGTACCTAGCAGACTTTGCAAATAACGCCGCCCAAACGTGCCAAATTGTGCGCGCTGCCGCAAGAAATAGCCAATCAGCGCTCCTATCAAGCCGAAAATCGCGCCACTTGCCCCAACCGCCAATGTTATATCGTGCAGCCCAAAGCTCAAAATGCTACCGCTAAGGCCCGACAAGAAAAAGATAACGGTGTACCGAACCGGGCCAAAAATACCTTCAAGTTGTTTGCCCAGCGCGTACAAATTTATGCCATTGAGCAAAATGTGAATCAAGTTAGCGTGCAGAAACATTACGGTTATCAGCCGCCACCATTCGCCTGCCCGAATAGCCGGAGTGTAAAGTGCGCCCAAATCCAGCAGCGTTTGCCCCGAAAACTGGCCTGAAAATCCCAGCCCCTGCCCGCGCTTATCCAAAACGACTGTTACAATAAACATCGCCACAATCGCTGCCAAAATAAGGTAAGTGGCAATTACCCGATGTTGCGGAATAGGCAACGCGGCTAGTTGGGTCTGCTGCCCCTCCGTCTGGATTGGTTCGGCTTGCCGATAAGCCTGATTGTAGGGGCTTGAATAGGGTGGTGGATTGTTAGACGGTGACGGTGTTGCGGGATAGGGATACTTCGATAGCGGCGTTGGCGGCGCAGGGTGAGGGTAATTTGACGACGGTTGTACCGAGGAGGGACGTGGATAATTATAGCCGGGATATTGCGAAGGCGAAAAGGGTTGCTCACCGCCTTCGTTTTGATTTCCCGGATTTTCTTTATTTGAATTATTTTCGCTGGTCACAATTTTACCTGACTAGAAATTTATATTAAAAATCTGTCTCGTAGGGGTTTGAAGGGTCAAACCCAATCAGGGTTCAATGAATTACACCCCTACCGAAATAGATGCTAATTGATGAAGTGCGGCCAGCAGCGTTTCTTCTTGCTCCGGCAACACGGTACGCGGGTCAAACAAAAGCGTTTCGCGCTCGACTCGCCCGACAATGGGGGGACGATTCCGGCGCAAAGTGGCGGTCAAAGCATCGGCACTACGACCTGACGGCACGGGCAAGGCCAGCAAACAGGTCGGTAAAGTTTCGCCGGGCAATGAACCACCACCCACTGTTGAAAGCCCTTCTACTGTAGTTGCGCCGGGCCAGACCGTCGCCAGTTGGTCGCGCCATTCCCCGGCCTGTCGCTCGATACTTTCCAGAGGCCGCGCCATCATTTGCCAGACCGGGATTTTGCGCTCGGCTTCGTTCCGCAAATAGTGCTGAAGCGTCACCTGTAGCGCGGCGATGGTCATTTTATCTACTCGCAAGGCGCGGGCCAGAGGATGCTTTTTCAAGCGGTCTACCAGCGCCTTTTTCCCGGCAATCAGCCCAGCTTGCGGGCCACCCAAAAGCTTGTCGCCGCTAAAAGTAACCAAATGCGCTCCGGCTTGAATGCTCTCCTGCACGGTTGGTTCGTGGGTAAGACCATAGCGGGCTGTATCCATAAAAGTGCCGCTACCCTGGTCGTCCACTAGAATTACATTGCGCTCGTTGGCTAATTGGGCCATTTCTTCTAAACTGGCACTGTGGGTGAAGCCGATTATTTTGAAGTTGCTGCTGTGAACCCGCATTAGCATGGCGGTCTGGGGAGTGATAGCGTCGGCATAATCGCTGATATAGGTTTTGTTGGTCGTGCCAACCTCGACCAGTCGCGTCCCGCTCTGCGTCATAACGTCGGGGATGCGGAACGAACCGCCGATTTCAACCGCCTGTCCCCGCGACAAAATTACCTCGCGCTCTTTGGCGAAGGCCGATAGCACCATAAAAACCGCCGCCGCGTTATTATTAATCACCAGCGCCGTCTCTGCGCCGCACAACCGGGCGACCAAATCGCTGACGTGGGCCATGCGACTACCGCGTTCACCGCTTTCCAAATCGTATTCCAGGTTGTTGTAGAGGCCGGAGACGCGCTGTACCGCTTCGGCGGCTTCGCGACTGAGGGGAGCGCGTCCCAGATTGGTATGCAAAATTACCCCCGCCGCGTTAATCACTTCGCGCAGGCTTCCCTCTAACACCTCGGCGGCTTCCTCCGCCACCCGCCCGGCTAAAGCTTCCAGGCTCAGGTTCGCGCCGTTAGTTATCTCGCCCCGGCGAACAGCACCGCGCACCCCATCCAAAATTTCGCGAGCCAGTTCCAGCAGCAGTTCGCGCGGCACGCCCTCGTCTTCAATCAGCGTCTGCAAACCTTCCGCTTTCAGCAATTTGTCTACGCTAGGTAAGCCGCGCAGCAGCCCGGCTATATCGGGAGCGTTTTGTCCATTTGAAGTCAGATTCGAGGCAACAATTGACATACTAATCCAATCTAACTTTTCTTAGTTTAGCGAAACTAAGGATTTATCGGGTTTTTATCTACTGTATTGTACCTTGCGGCCTTTTACTTAGCAAATCAAATTAGGCCGCATCAAAAAGCGCTTCTATTGGCTTTTAGAAGCGCTTTTTAGATAAAACTGCTGGAAAAATTAGACCTGGGCCTGAAGTGCTTTGATGTCGTCGAGCAAGACTTTTTCGTGACCGTCGGGCTTAACATCCTGGTAAACCTTGCGCAGTACACCCTTCGGGTCAATCACAAAACTGGTGCGCTTCCAATACTTCGCGCCACCAAACTCGCTTTGACCAACTCCGGCAGCGTTGAGCAGTTCCTGCTTGGTGTCGGAGAGTAGATCAATCGTGAAACTGAATTTGTTGCAGAAATTTTTGTGCGACTCTACATCGTCGGCGCTAACGCCCAATACTTTAATGTTAGCATCGTCATACTCCTGCTTGCTGGCGGTAAAAGATTTGCCCTGAATCGTGCAGCCCGGCGTATCGTCTTTGGGATAAACGTAGACCACCACCCACTGCCCG
>JBBQXW010000399.1:0-5767 GCA_038209275.1 Chloroflexia bacterium
CTTAATAGCGCTATACGAAGCGCGTAGCAGCCGGGCATAGTCGGCAGGGTTAGCGCCAGCCAGGTAATCGTTGTTTTCCGGCTCGTTCCAAACCTGCCAGTAAGTGATTTTACCTTTGAAATAATTTACGGTATTGGTGACGTAATTACTCCACGCCGTTAAATCCGGCATGGTTTTCTCGTTATTGCGGTTGTAGACCAACAAGCCCAGCACGTTGATACCGCGTGCGAGGGATTTAGTCACCGCTTCATCCATCAGGCTAAAATCAAAGCTATTGTTAGATTTCTGCACCAGATTCCAGCGAATCTCTTCGCGGTTCCAGGCCGCGCCGGTGCCTTTGGCACTATCGAGCGGAACCTGAAGCCGACCCGGAATAGCATAACGGGCGGCAGACTGAATGTTCAAACCGAACGGCGAGTCTTCGCCTGTGCCAATTACTCGGCCCGGCGTAACCAGCCCAATGCTATCGGCGGCTTGCACCATAGCCGGGTCGAAGGCGAAGGAAAACGCCGCCAGCAACAAGTTGAGCGAAAGGAGGCAGGCGCAGAACAAGGCAACACGTTTTTTCATCTCAATCCTTTACTTGACTTCTTCAATTGTGGTGTCGTATCAAAAAAATGTCATGGAACCAGAATACATTTGGGTAGATGTTAAAAGAGGATTAACCTCATCAACCACAACAATGCGCTCATAAATTGGGTTGCTTCTATAAACCTTATTATAAGGCTTTTTCATTACGAAAACTATTACTTTTGGGGAAATTTCTAAATTTGGCCTGATTATAAAGTAATCGGGCCAAATTTAGAAATTTGATATTATCTTTAAATGAAAAGGGGCGTTTTTAGCCCTGCGCCATTGGTTTACGAGGCGCAATCTCTGGCTCTGCTGGTGCGGGTGAAACAGGCTCGGATACCGCTAATTCTGGCTCGGCAACTGCGGGAGGTTCGGGCATAGTTTTAAGAAGAGCGGCGATTGATACCGAGTCAATTTCGGGTGCAGCAGGGACAGCCGTTTCAACTGCATCTTTGCCCTTGCCTTTACCCCGGCCCAGGTGCTTGCTTTTCACTTTCTTCTCGCCAGAATTGGTGCGCGATTTTGGAAAAGAAACAGGCAGGCCGGGAATTCGCGCCCTTAAGCCGGGCTTTACAACCAGCAAGCTTAATAAAAAGAAAAGTAGACCCAAAGCAGCGTAAATCAACATATAGCCAACCCAAAGCGGGTAATTGCCAGAGAGAACCGGCAAACGAGCGGCGTTGTTAGCCACTGCATTGCTGGATGAATTGGAATAATAAGTAGTAGGATTACCACCATAAATTCGGCTGTTCGGAAACATCTGCAAATCATCCGAAGTGGTAGGGCGATAGGGCGCATTGCGGGCTAGAATCGAGCCGATAGCCGCAACCGGATTTACCGCCAGAATACGCTTGGGTAAATCAAAACTAGGGTCAAGGCGAGGGTCGGGGCGACCAGCCCCGGAGGGCAGGCGGCTCAGGTCGTTATTCAGGCTGGTAGTAATGCTGTTGCTGACCAGCACCGAGCCGACCAGCATAATAGCTACCACGCTGTAAGTGAGCATTACCGCTAGTCCAGTACGCTTGACCAGACCAGAAAAGAAAAGGCCAATAGCACCGTAAGTTACCGCCGCCATCAGCACTACGCCAAAGCCAATCAAGATATTTTCGAGGGTTACACCGCCAAAAATAAAGACGATACAGGCCATCGGCAGGGCCGAAGCAACCATAAAAAAGATAAAACCCAGCGCCGCAAAGAGCTTGCCAAACACCACCGCCCGGCTACGTACCGGCGTAATCACCAGTAGTTCGTAGGTGCGCCCTTCCAGTTCGCGGCTGACCATCCCGCCCGTAATCGCGGGAGTAATTAGCGAAACAAAAACTACCAGAAAGAGAAAAACCGTAATGAATAGGTTCTGCCCGATTTCAAAGCTTTTGGTTGGCCCAAAATTGGCTGACCCGCTGAAGCCACCATAAGTGTAGGTGCTGCCGCCACCGCTCCGCAAATAAACCACGTAAAGCAATAAGGCCAGCAAGCCGAGGTAAAGGCCCAGCAAAATAAAAGCACGTGGCCCGCGCATCCGCGCCCGCATTTCTCGTAAGGCTACCGGGTTAACCGGGTTCAAATTAAGTGCTATCCGCGCCATAAAGCTACTCCACCCAACATTTTTTATCAGATTCTTGTATCTACAAATTTTGCCAAAATTTGTAGATACAAATATAAGACTTCGCGAAAATCCTAGACTTTTCAGGATTTGATGCACAGGGCTAAAATAATTTAGCCCTGTGCATCGTTGCCAATAAATAATTCTTCGAGGCGGGCGGCGGTTTGCCCGAAATGAACTACGTTTACGCCCGTGCCGGTCAGGTGGGACAGCAGCGAGGCACAGGTCTTTTCGTCGCCATCCACAATCATTTCGAGGCGGCATCCGGCTTCATCCAGTTGCAGACTATCGGCGACAACCCAGGGAAAAACGCGGGCCACTTCGTAAGCCCGGTTCAAATCTGCTGCCGCCACCACGCGCACACTAACGCTACGGCGCTTGCGTAACTGCCCTTGATTGGCGATTTCCAACGCCGGGCCATGGGCTACGATGCGTCCCCGCGACATTACCGCCAGCGTATCACAAATATCGTGCAAATCCGCCAGAATATTCGAGCTTAATAAAATAGTCTTTCCCATGTGGCTCAGTTCGCGCAATAGTTCGCGCAATTCGATGCGGGCGCGGGGGTCGAGGCCGTTCGCTGGTTCGTCCAGCAGCAGCGCAACCGGGTCGTTCACCAGACAGCGCGCAATGCCAAGTCGCTGCTTCATGCCCCGCGACAGGCCACGTAGCGATTCTTTGCGGCGGTCAGTCAAGTCTACCAGTTGCAAAAGTTCGTTCACCAACCGGGTACGACGTTTGCCCTGAATATTGTAGCAGGCGGCAAAATATTCCAGATATTCACTGACCCGCATTTCTTCGTAAAGGCCAAAATCGTCGGGCATGTAGCCAATCAGACGGCGCACCGTTTGGGGGTCTTTGCGAACCGAAGTACCACTGATGAAGACATCGCCGCTAGTGGGCGAAACCAGGGTGGCAATAATTTTGAGCAGGGTGGTTTTGCCCGCTCCGTTCGAGCCGATTAAACCCATCACCTGGGCGCGAGGTACGCTAAAATTGACGTTATCGAGGGCGCTTTCCCGACGACCCGGATAGCGCTTGTGTAAATCGCGAGCCTCGATAATAGCGGCAACCGCCGGAATAGCCGGGGTGGTCTGGTTTGTAGGATTGGTGGAGGAAGTAACCAGCGCGTCGGTCATATAAGTACCTGTCTTTCCAGCCTGATTGAGCAAAGTTTCAACTTCAGCTACGGGCCGAAGTTAGGAATTGAAACTGATTGCCGATACTTAATTAAAAACAGTTCATTATTGATGGCTAGTTTATCACAAGCACATCCCTTCTATCAATCAATTCGCGGTTCAATCAGGAGTTTAGAGGCAGGAACACAGATGAACACAGATTAGCACAGATACACACGGATTTCTTTAAGTTTTTAGTTTCCAAATTCAACAATCTGTGTCTCCTAATTCCTCTCAACTCAAAATTCAAAATTCAAAAATATCTGTGTCTATCTGTGGTTCTCTGCGTTCATCTGTGTTCCTGCATTTAAGAGTCTTGCCGTTCGGCTGGTTGAGTAAAAGCCTGAAGTTAGTATATAATCGGCTCGTTCAAATTTTTCAGGTTTAGAAAGGTTTGCCAGACGATGAGCAAGAGTAGCAAGTTGAATGAGCCGGGGTCGGGAGAAGTGCCAAAAAAGCGTGGCTTGCGCCGCCGGGCCGGAATTGGGGTGGGCGCGGCGCTATTGTTGTACGGCGCGGGTCGCCGCTTCTTTAGCCTAATCCCAACCGACGAATTAAAGCGTTCGCAAGCTCGACCCGCCGCCGAGTACGATGAAGCAGTGGCGCGTCTGGAACAGTGGCAGGCGCAGGAAGGGCCAAATATTAACCCGGTCTGCCGTTCGCAACTGCTGACGCACGGGCGCAAAGTAGCGCAGGCAATTATTTTTGTGCATGGCATTCCCAATTGCCCGAAGCAATTTAGCGAACTGGGCCAACTATTTTACGAACGCGGCTACAACGTTCTAATACCACGTATGCCACGTTGCGGGCTGGCTGACCGCACGACTACCGAACTGAAGAATTTGAAATCGGAAGAATTGCGCGAATTTGCCGATGAAATGGTAGATATTGCACATGGGTTGGGCGAACAGGTGACAATCGTGGGGCTATCGGCTGGCGGGGTAGTGGCGGCGTGGGTGGCCCAGTTCCGGCCCGATGTGGATAAAGCCGTCCTGATTGCTCCGGCGCTCAGTATCGCGGGCGTGCCGGAACGTTTCCGTCTGCCCATCACCAAATTTATATATCGTGTCCCCAATATTTTCATCGGGCGTAGCCCTCAGATTGCATCGGTTTCGCCGCCGCACGTCTACAGCCGACAGGCTAGTCGTAGCATCGGTCACATGTTGCGGTTGGCAGTAGCCGTGCTGGAACATGCCCGCACCACCAAACCGGGCGCAAAATCCGTCGTGCTGGTAACTACGGCAAGCGAGAATCAGGTAGACAACAAAACCGCTAAGTGGCTGGTAAATCAATGGCAATCCAAAGGCTTGCAAAATCTAACCACCTACGAATTTGAGCTAAATCAGGGTATCGCCCACGATATGATTGACCCGCTACGTGGCGACCAGAAAACCCATATCGTTTACCCAGTTCTGGTTGATTTAATTACCGATTCAAAATAACAAGCTCATTTTCCTCTGTAAACCGAAAACTAGCATGTAGTCCACAGAAGGAGGTGAATCTAAAAACCCCATCTTCACTTAAACTTGGGAACCCAGTATTTTTGACGCGACCAAAATGAGTAAGCCAGTCCAAGAAAACCGCTTTATTCCAGCCTTCGGTGTATTTCGCAACTGCTTTAGCCTGTGAAGCCAAATCTACAAGAACAAACTCTAATTTAGTCATCTAATCGCTCTGAGTCGACCCTATAGCTAATTTCCACGCTTGAGGGATAGCTTCGCCAAGCCACCAATCCCAGAACTCTTTACGTTTTGCAGGTTTAAAATTTGGATGAAAAGTATTGGCGACATGCGTGAGAATTTCTGAGCTATGGTCATTAGAATTAAACCCCATTTTGTCAAGCGCATCCCAATCAAAACTGATTCCAGAATAAGCACAAACGGCTACTGAGGCTGTATCCACATTTAAAGCTATCATCATTTCATCAGGAAAACCTTGTTCAATATCTCGTTGCTCTATTATATCTATGAGTGAAATCGGATCGCGCTTGTACAAAAAATCGCCCATCGCTTCTGCCAGTGCCAGGTCTGGAGCAAAAAAAGCATAGTTAGCTTCAGATGAATAATCCCAACCATGCTGTCCAAGACCGCCGCCAAGAAACATCAAGGTAGTTTCATAATTTTCTTTTAACTCTTCGAGAAAAAGTTTACCAGTTAAAAGGTCTTTAGTCAGTTCAAGATTAATTCTACGGGAATCGTTGGAAGGGCTTTCTTTCTCCCAAATTGGTAAAACCTTTTGCGCGGCTAAAAACGCCAACCAACCACGAGCCTTCCTGCCAATTTCAGGATTAGATTCCGTCATAGCTTGATAAATAGGTAGCCGTTGCTTAACCACCAAACTATGATGAGGTTCATGCAGCATTTGGATATAGGCAGTTTCGATAGCCTCTTCTAGTTTTGGGGGTAATTGCATA
>JBBQXW010000400.1:0-5763 GCA_038209275.1 Chloroflexia bacterium
TTGCTCCGGCGAAGGGGTTGACGCTGTTTGCGCTGGCTCATTTCTGGCTTTTTGGCCTGGGATTAGTGATGCTGGCCCGCAAGTTCCGGCGGATGCGCTATATCTGGCTGGGTTCGCTGGTGCTGCTCGTGCCGCTAGGACTGTTGCCGCTCGATTTGCTGGCAGGGTTGGCCTGGTTGCCTGTCGGAATGTGGCTACTGGCTTCGCCACGCTGGACGGGCCGCTTTTTGTTCGCCTTTATTATGGGCCTGATTTTACTCGCGGTAGATTGGCCCATCGCATTGTTATTGATTGGGTTGCTTTTGGGATGGGCGCTGGGTTGCGAGATAGTTCTAAGGCGAACCAGAGCCGGACAGTTGTTAAACATAGCCGGGTTGCTGGCTGTAATGTTGCTGCTGGGTATGGGCATTGCCGGGCCACAGCTTTTCTCACGGCTGGTCAATTCCTATGGCCCTGAACAAATCGCTACTTTTACACCGCCACCAGCGGGGCAACTGGTACAAGCGCGTCCATCCCAAAATATTCAACTAGGCGAACCACAGCGACGAAGCCCGATAGAGACAGAAGTTGAAGTAAAATTGAACGTGCCGCCCGGTAGCGCCCCATTTGAACTGGTGCTGGCGGAACGCTACGTGAGTGGGTGGTCGGCGAACGTGATAGGCAAGCAAGACATCGCCAAAAGTAGCCAGGAGGAACGCCAGACCGAACTTACCAAAGGGCGCACTATTCCGGCTAAAGCCACGCCGGAAGGTTGGCGGGCCGCTCAAATCGTGCCAGCCAGCGAAGGCGGCGAGTTTCGGGTGCGCTTTCGCTATAGCCCGTTGGCTTTTACGCTGGGAATATACGCGGCGGTGCTATCTCTGGCAGGTGTGCTGATGTGCTTTGTGGCGGTGGGCTGGGGACGTTTTTACCGCGAGGATGAGGGCAGCCACCCCATTCGGCGGGTTGCCAAGAACAGCATGACCCCACTTTTCGCCCAGCTTTTCGGCAAGGGGCTAGATTTTGGCTTTGCGCTATTTTCGTTGCGGTTGCTAGGGCCGGAAGGCAACGGACGCTACACCATTGCCGTCACGACCTGGCTTATTCTGGCAACGCTAACCGATTTTGGTCTGGAAACGATTGTTACTCGCGAGGTCGCCCGTGACCGCTCAATTGAAAATACCAACCGCCTGTTTCATACCATGCTTTACACTCGTTTTGGGCTGGCGGCGCTTTCTTTCCCGATAGCTTTTGCCTGGATTGGCGGGTTTAGCCTGACCGGGAATATGTCGAGCGATACCGCCTGGGCGATTGTGGTGTTGCTGATTGGCTTTTTCCCCGGCAGCGTCTCAGCTACAATGACGGCGCTGTTTCGGGGCTACGAAAAGTATGAATATTTAGCCGCCATCCAGATTTTAACAGCGCTCGTGCGTGTACCGATTGGTCTGGGAGCGCTGCTGATTGGTTGGGGGGTAATTGGGCTGGCGGGTAGTTCGGTGGTGGTTGGTACGATTACCATGCTGGCACTAACAGCCCTGTTCCGGCGCGAAATTTTCCGACCTCGCCGCAAAGGGGCGTTTGATGCAAAGCTGGCCCGCAGCCTGTTAATGCTTTCTTTTCCCCTGGTGCTGAACGGGCTATTAAACAACATCCTGTTTAAATCGGACGCTTTGCTCTTGGGCGCGATTCGCTCTGAGTCTGAAGTTGGGCTTTATAATTCGGCCTACAAGTTTGTGGATGCAGTGCTGATAATTCCATCGGCGTTTGTGCTGGCGCTCTTCCCGGTACTCGCCAGCTACGGCGCGAGTTCCAAAGATGCGCTCAAGCGGGCTTACGTCGAAGGGTTGCGGCTGCTGCTAATAATCGGGCTGCCGCTTTCGGCGGGGACAACTTTTGTCGCCTACGATTTAATCGGGGCGCTGGGCGGCGCGCCCTTCTTGCCGGGTGGGGCGATTTGTTTGCAGATTTTAATCTGGTTTTTGCCGTTTAGCTACGTCAACGGCCTGACCCAGTACGTGCTGATTGCCCTGAACAAACAGCGTTTGATTACAATGGCGCTCATTGTAACCGCCGTCGCCAACATCGGGCTAAATTTGCTGCTGATGCCTTCGCTCGGCTACATCGCCGCCAGCGCCATCACAATTGTTTCGGAATTATTTATGCTTGTGCCGTTTTGCTGGATTGCCTGGCGCGAGTTGGGCTATGTCCCGTTCTGGGGGGTTAGCTGGCGACCTATAGTAGCGGTAGGGCTAATGGTGGCGGTGCTGTTGGGCCTGACGGTTGGCCTGAACCTCAACCACTTTTTTATCACCGTGCCAGTCGGAGCAGTTACTTACCTCGCCGGACTGGTACTTACCCGCGCCATTACGCGCAACGATTTGCAAATGCTGAAAAAGATTGTCCGGCGCTAATGGATTTCTTCAATTCCAATAGCGGCTGTAGGAGGGCGCTGTGCGCTCGATTTTAGTAGCGTCAGGTCAAAAATCGAGGGCGAAGCTCCAGGCGCGTCAACTTAAGGCGTTATTCGTGAAATGAAATTGGTGGCTTAAGCAAGTTCGCCCTGGAATAAATTCCGGGCTACGTAGCTAAAGTGGATTAAAATCCACTGATTACTACAGCGTATTAACCGCGTATCCAGTGGTTTTCAAACCACTTTAGCTACGTAGCTCGGAATTTATTCCAGGGCGAGCTTCCATCGCGTACCATCTTCAAGCTTAAACTTTTAGCTTGATACGTATCGGGCGAATTTTATGAGCCAATACCAAACCTCTGATTTCGGCACTCCTCAAACTTGATATACCTGGCTGGCTTCCTGCCATTCCGCTTCAAAATCGGCCTGAGTCAGGGCAGAGTGAGTCAGGGCCAGCGTTTGGTCGTACAGATGCTGGTAAAGCGGATCGAGCAGAGTGCCGCTTTTAGTCAGTAAATTTTGGGCAAAGCTGAGTCGCCGTACCGCCTGCCGGGTCTGGCTGGTTAGAGCGGAGACATTGGCGAGACCAACTAGCGCGTGCGCCACGCCGTTTTGATTGCCTAGCGCCTGATATAAATTCAGGCTCTGGTTAAACCAGTCCGCCGCCGCCGGATAATTGATTTGTTTGCACGCCACCGTTCCCAGGTTGTTTTTTACTGCCGCCACTCCCTGTTTGTAGCCGATTTCCTGCCAGATAGCCAGACTTTCCAGATAAAGCTGGCGGGCTTTTTCCCAGCAATCTTGCTGGCAGGCCACGATGCCCAGACCGTTCAGGGCGTTAGCAATTCCCTGCCTATCGCCCATCTCGCGCCCGATAGCCAGCCGTGTTTCGAGCAACTGGTTGGCCCGGCGGTAATTGCCCTGCTTTTGGGCCAATAATCCCAAATTACTGAGCGGTTGGGCTTGCATCCCTCTGTCGCCAATTTCTTCGAGCAACTTCAGGCTTTCTTCATACAGGCTGGTGGCCTGAACGTAATCGCCCTGGCTGGCTAACAGACTGCCCAGATTATTGAGGCTGGCACTCAGGCGGGGCTTGTCGGCTAGTTCGCGGGCCAGCGTCAAGCTTTCTTCCAGCAGCATTTTGGCGCGGACGAGGTGGCCTTCGGCGTTTTCGACTACCGCCAGATTATTCAGGATAGCCAGCAAATGACGGCTATCGCCCATTTCGCGCCAGACCACCTCGGCGGCTTCGTAGCGGCGGCGGGAGTGGGCGTAATCGCCTTGCAGATAGGCGATAGTTCCCGCGCCGCGTAATAATTCGGCCTGAAGTTGGGCCAGGGCGGGCCGGGAAAAGGCGGCGGCGGGGTGAGCCAGGCTGGTTTCGAGCCACTGGCGGCCTTCGCTCAAGTGACCATGCTTAATCCAGAACGAGTTGAGCGCCCGCGCCAGTCGCAAGCCGATTTCAAATTGCTCATCGGCTTCGGTAATTGCCGGATTTAAGGCCCAGCTTAATCCGGCTCGCAAATTATTATGTTCGCGTTCCAGCCGATTGAGCCACAGACTTTGCTCCGGCCCGGCCTGTGAACCGAGCATGGCTTTTTCGGCTAAATCGAGGTAATAGAGGGCGTGCTGCTTTTTCAGGGCGGCGCTTTCGGCGCGTTGGGTCAGCCGTTCCAGGGCGTATTGCCGGATTATATCGAGCATGACAAATTCCGTCTCATCTTCCGGCCCATCCAAATTGCGAAGCAAGCTTTTATCTAGGAGCGATAGCAATTTTATTATTATGTCAAGTTGTAGGGCTTTGTCGGTATTGCAAACCTGCTCAACTGTCGCGGCGGTATAGCTGCCTGTAAAAACGGCAAGCCGAGTAAAGAGCAATTTTTCGTCTTCACTCAGTAAATTGTAGCTCCAATCAATCGCGGCGTAGAGGCTGCGCTGGCGCGGCGGCAAATCGGGCGCACCACCCGCCAGTTCTTGCAGCGAATTGACCAGCCGATTGAGAATTTTGGCGGGCGTAAACAGCTTAATGCGGGCGGCGGCAAGTTCGATGGCAAGCGGCAAACCTTCCAACCGGGTGCAGATTTCGGCAACCGCCGGGGCGTTATCCTGATTGAGCGCAAAATCGTGGCGGGTAAGCGCAGCACGCTGGACGAAAAGACTGACGGCGGGAATCTGGGCCAGCCCATCGGGAGGCGGCAATTGTTTCAGATTGGGCAAAGCCAGGGGCGGCACGCTAAATTCGTGTTCGCCATAGAGATGCAGCATAGCCCTACTGGTGACGAGAATCTTCAGGCATGGCGCAGCAGAAAGCAGTTCCTTGACCAGCCCCGCCCCATCCAAAAGATGCTCGAAATTATCGAAAATAAGTAGCGTTTGGCGAGATTGCAGCCAGCTTTTGAGGATTTCGGGCAAAGTTTGTTTGCCACTCTCCTTCAAATCCAGCAACCGGGCCAGGGCCGAAGGAATCAGGCTGGCCTCATTAATACTATCGAGCGAAAGAAAGTAAACCCCCTCTTCAAAATGAGTAAGCAAACCGTTGGCGGCTTCGAGAGCAAGACGAGTTTTGCCGATGCCACCTGGCCCGGTCAGGGTCAGTAAACGCACTTCGGGCTTTTGCAGCAAGCCCTGTACCTGTTGCACTTCCTGTTCGCGCCCAATAAAACCAGTTAACGGCGCGGGCAAGCCGGATAATTTCGGCAGCGTAGCGATTGGCGCGGCTTTGTAGAGCGTTTCGGGCGATGCTTTTTCTACTTCAAGTGCAGCTAAAGGTGGGTTGCTCCATTCAGTCGGCCCGAAATTGGTTTCTTGCAAACCCGCCAGGGTCAACAATTCGATAGCTTCGGCTTTGCGGCAAATTATTTTCCATTCCGCCAATATTTTGATGAGGCTCTTTATTTCAGGGTCGGTAAGATATTTGCCGTCCGTGCCGTTTAGCTTGCGGCTCAAAATGCCGGGGGTCAGCCCGATTTCGGCGGCGAGGCGCTGTTGCTGGTAGCCGGAGTGCCGCAAATATTCGCGTAATTTGTCCCGAAAGGCTGCTTTGCTCATCATTTTTGCTCTACCACTTCTTACTCAAGTATTGTGCAAGAGACGGGAAATTAACGGGAAAGTGCCGGGAAACTTTAACCTTGAGTAAATCTTCTGTCACTGTTATACCTTATCCAGGTAGTCAAAAACAAGAGGGTAGCAGTTTAAATTACACAAATGAAAGATTAGAGAAATTTTGAATTTTGCACACAGTCACCTAACTTTGTGTAAGTGAAGTTTTTGAATCAACAAAATCATATTTAGCAGAGATTATAAGCTCACCCAAGGCTAAATTAAGTAAAAATCTTTACATTTTGACCAAAATAATTCTGTGTAATTAAGATTTA
>JBBQXW010000401.1:0-5718 GCA_038209275.1 Chloroflexia bacterium
TCTTCGGCAAACCACCAGCGAAACACCCGGTGACGGCTGATATAGCGGCTGTCCAGCAATTTCTTTTGAGCATCGTTCAGCGCGTCGCGTTTTGCGTCGGTCATCATAATAACCGGGTAATCCAGCAGATTATTTACGCCACTGGCTTGAAGGCCCGATGCGTTAAAATCCTTCGCCTTGCGTCCGTTGGTGTAATCGCGCAGCCAGAAATCGAGCGGCGTTCGCATTTCATCATCGTACAAAATCGGCGTGGTCTTTAATTCCGGCAACATCGTCGTCAGATTATTTATTTCCTTCACGGTGCGCTGCAAATCCGGCGCGGTCTGGGTATACACGCCCATCTCGACGGGAATATCACCCTGCTGAAAAGCGTAGCCAAAGCCCGTCCGCACCAAAAACAAACTCAGCATCACAAATGAGACTGCCAGCGTCACATACAAAGCTATCCGCGACCCTAGCACTACCGCGCCCATCCCAAATATCAAAAGGGCTACTATCGGCGGTATCCAGACAAGTATCCAGCTATATTGGTAGCCACCCGCGTTTAGCCGCAAAGCTGAAGCGGTCAGGAACAAGCCAATCATGAAGGTCAGGCAGAAAGTGAAAAATACCCCGCCCGCCAGCAACCAGAACGCCGTTCGTTCGCGCAAATTGAAGAAGGTTAGCTGGTATTTTGAGCGCCCGGCCAGATATTGTTCCAGCCCGGCCCAAATCGGCTGAAAGAAATAAGCCGTCAAAATAATGAACGGCAAGGCCAGTTGAATCGTCAGCCAGGGCATTTTCTCGCTGGCCCAGGTATAGAAACCGAGCGACCCAAAAGCCCATATCGTCATGAGAAGCGGCACAAAATAGGGATGAGCCTCGCGCCGCGTCTTGCCGGGCCACAAACTATTACCGGGCTGTTGGAGCGGGATGCTTTTTTCAATCCATTTCTGGTCCGACGTTTCAATTTCTTCTGATTTGTCGGCTTCTTGCGGTTTATCAAGTGGCTCAAGGTCGTCTAGTTCGTCTTCATCTTCCAGACGTGGCTTGACCTTGACCGACTTGTTCGTTTGAATTACTGGCACTAGAACAGTTCGGGTCGGGCGGCGGGTGCTATGCCGCACAAACTGAAAAATCGCCAGCCCACCGCCCAGCGTACCAAACAGCAGCGCCAACGGCTCGTACAACGGCAGCATAAAGAAGTAGTAATACCAGGGCTGCGCGCCGCGCTCGACTCCCTGTTGCGCCATCCAGTACCACAGGCCACTGACGATGCCGACTTCGCCCTGGGCCGGGCTGCTGAAAAAGCCAGTGAATAGCACGCTGTAAATCGCAAAGAGCAGCAGCAGACCAATCCCGACTATCTTCCAATTGCGGCCCAACCAGCCGACCAGATAAGCCGGGCTGCCTTCTTCGTAAGGCAGGAAAAGCGCCTGAGCCGCCGACATGCCTGGTTCGCCTCGGCCCGTTGCCACCAGGAAATCGCGGCGCGACACCGCCACTTCGCGGAAAGCCAGCCAACCGATAGTAATACCCAATCCCAGCAAAATAAGGGTCGTCCAGAAAATCGGGTGCGAAATCAAATCCGAAATATAGCCGCTCAGTAACGGCCCGTTAATCTGCTCAAACGGGATGCGTGGCGGGGTATAGAGCTTTGCCACAAAGAAGAAGGCGAACGCCGCCAGCGCTAAATACGCGCCGAAAATCAGCACCAGACGCGGCGCAAGCTGCCAGCACATCCAGAGAAAGACAAAGCCGAAGAACAGCGCCATATAAAAATAGCTGGCCTCTTTGGTACAGAAAAGCAAGCCCAGCGCCGCCATCGTAACGTACCACCAGCGCGCCGAAGGCTTTTGCACCAGCTTTACCAGCCCAATGAAAAAGAGTAGCGTGGCAAAGGCCATAAAAATATCTTCGCGTATGAAGCGGCTGAAATACATAAAAGTAGGGGAAATTGCCAGTAGCAGCGAAGCGGTCAGCGCGCCCCAGCGTCCCAACTCACGTTTCAAAGCCATCGGCAAAAGACAAATCAGCACGCCAAACAGGGCGGCGGGCAAGCGGGCGACTAAATCGCTCGGCCCAAACAGCCAGAAAAAGAGAGCAGTAATATGGTAGAGGAACGGGCCGTGCTTCCAGGGTTCTTGCTCGTAGCCGCCGCCGCCAAAATAGCGCCACGAATAAAAAGCGTGTACCCCTTCGTCGTGGTGCAAGGCCCGCAAATCCAAATCCCACAGCCGGGTAAAAATCGCCAGCCCGATAATCAGCCCGTACAGCACGCCTTCCAGGGTAATTCGTACCCGAAAACGCTGTCCGGGCCAACCCCGCACCGTCCGCCACCACTCGCCGCCGGATAATCGCTCGTCTTCGTCGTCTTCCAATTCCAACAAGCTTACCGTTGTGGGCTTTTCTGCTACGGCAACCTGGGCTGCTTCCGGCTCGAACAATTCCGCTTCGGTTGTGCTACCGCTCAGTCCGTTCTCGCCGGAAAAGCTCATTTCGCTACCGACTTCGGTTTCAAGCGATGGCACTTCGGCCTGTTGCAAAAAGGGCTTGCCCCGTTCTTCTTTCTCTACCGCCATTGAACTAATTTATCTTCCTGATTTGACTACAACCTGATTACTTTTTTAAGCCGATTGCCTACATAAATTAAGACGCTGCCTGCTTGCCAATAGTTTCTGGCAAGTCCGCCAAATTTTACTATAAAAGCGCTTCACCGTCCATTAAATCAGGGAATTTGGGTGAGCGTCAGTTTTTTGCAAAACCCGGACGTGAACGTCCGGGCTAAAAATTCAGGCTCATTTATTTTTAGCCCGAACGTTCACGTCCGGGTTGGCTTGATCCTGGTGCAAAAAATTGACGCTCACCCAGGGAATTTGCTTATCGTTGGCTGATGTTCGCAAAATTAGTAGCTTTAGAAAAAATTTTTGCAAAAAATTTTTCTAAAGCTACTAATTCTTTATAATTCGTTAAAAAAGTCCAAAATAGGTGGTTTTAGAGGATTCCGCTACTGGACATAATATGTTATAATAGCCTTAAACTCATGATATGTTAAGTTGAATGCAGGGAATCAAAGGGAAAATTAAATGGATAACATGAGCATGAATGTTGGTGATACCGACAGCGAAGTAAAAAATCTGCTCCTGCAAGGCTTTCGAGCCGCTAAAGAAAACCGAAGAGAAGAAGCTTACCAGCTTTTTTGTGATGTGGTAGCACGCGACCCCAACAATGAACATGGCTGGCTTTATCGTGCCGCTACTACCGATAGCCGCTCCGAGGCGTATGTTTGCCTGGAAAAAGTTCTCAGTATAAATCCTGATAACCAGAAAGCCCAGCGCGGCCTCGAACGTATTCGCGAACAGCAACAGGAAGAAAGCGACGCAGAGGACACGGACAACACGCCAACCGAGGCTTATATGGCTGGGCCAGCTGCGGCTGCCGCTCAAGAAAGAATTGGCGGGCAGGAATACGTTTCCAATTTTCCGCCGGGCGGCAAACCCGCGCCCACCGCCGGTGTTTATGATGCTCCGGCAGCGCCGCCTCGCTCGGCCCAATCTACTTATCCGTTCCCGGCTGAAGAAGCGGCGGCCCGCCCTACTTCCTATCCGGGTTATGCTGGTAACGACCAGGCTCCCTCGAATTATCCAGGCTATGGTGCAACGCCACCGCCACCGCAGGGTTATCCTTCCTATAATCCGACGATGGATACTCAGCCGCGCCCCAGCTACAACGATAATTATCAGCCCGCACCATCCGAAACTGATTATGACGCGGCGGCCTACGGTAACGAAGGCTCAACCGACCTGGATAGGAACGGCGAAAATCGGCGTAGAAGCACCTCCAGAGGTTTGATTATTCTGATTATCTTCTTGCTGCTGATTGCCGCTCTTCTGGCAGGCTTCCTGTTCTTAACAAGTAATAGTGGCAGACCAGGTGGCCTGGATCAGGCGGCGATTGACGCTACTAGCACTGCGGGAGCAGCTTCTGCTAACTTCACTACTAGCGCCTCGTCGGGCGGCACTACCGTTACGAATGTTGCTGGTGGCAATACCATTGCTCCTGTTACAGGTGGCACTACTGCCGCGCCCATTACGGGTACGGGTAACACTACTGCCCCTGGTGGCGGTGCTGTTACTACTGCTGCACCTAACCCGAATACGACTCAGGCTCCGGTTGCCACTACCGCCACTAATCCTAATACCCAACCGGCGGCAACTACTATTCCACCGCCTCCGCCTCCGGTGACTACGGCTGCACCTTCTGGTGGCAATTCTAACAACCCGGCAGCACCGACCAAACCGATTCTGTATACGGTGCGGCCCGGTGATAGCCTTTATGGAATTGCCAGCCGCAACGGTTGCTCGATTGACTCGATTAAAGCCGCTAATCGTTACACCCAGCCGATTACGGGCAACAGCATTTTCCCCAGCAACCGCCTGATTATCCCGGTTGGTCGCCCCGATTTCCGGGGTAGCGGTCACATCGTGGCACAGGGCGATACGCTCGATAGTATTGCCGCCAAATACGGCACTACCGCCGATGCCATCGTCAAGCTGAACGGTTTATCCAGCCCAACCGACATCAAAATCGACGACCCGCTCATCATCCCTTAGTTTCATTTATTCACAACCCTGAACAACTTAAAAAGCTCGACCTTCTGAAAAGGTTGAGCTTTTTTTAACCTGATAGTAGCGATTTGCCCAATCGGGCCACTGGCTGCAATCACTGTTTGATGCGCTCCATCAAAAGCGATTTATGGTCTTTAAGAATTAAATCCGTAAATAGCGCAACCAGTGTAGGAGGGGCTGCGCCCTCGAAAATGTCTGGCTTGAGTACAAATCGAGGGCGCAGCCCCTCCTACACTGGTTTACGGCTTATTTTGTTAAAAAGCATCAATCGCTACTACCAGGGCGAAAGTTCTAACCTTTAGTCCTCTTTAATTTATCTTCTCTGTGTTCTCTGCGTCCTCTGCGTCCTCTGTGGTGAAAACTCTTTTCCAAATTCATCAAAATTCATCAAAATTCATGTAATTTTCCAGAAAGAAGTGGCGTTACTATTATCAAAGCCGAATATATTAAACCAAAAACTTGAAAGGAGTCATCCTATGTTGAAAACATCTGAACGTTCGCCCGATCCAACGACTGATACAGCTACTACTTCTAGTCCTGCTCCTGCGGCTGTACCCACATCGTCTCCTCCGCCCCGCCGCGAATTACGATTAGGCCGGCGCTGGTTCAAACCAGCCCTGGCCCTGGTTGCCCTGGTGATAATCGGCGCAATGGGTCTGGGTATTATAACCAGTTTGAGCGAGAGTCGCACATTCTCCGCCGTTTCACGCGGTCTTGGTGCCACTTCTGAGCAATCTGCTGTTTCCGATACCACTAACAAAGGAGTCTATGCCTCCTACCCGGCTGCGGCTGGCGCTACTACCGCCGCTGCTGCGACTACGGCTGCCGCTACCACTGCTGCCTCTGGTGGTGCCGCTCCAGCCCGGCAAGCCCAGACTGGCTCTGGTGCTTTTTACAATATCGGTAACTCCAATCCTGCGCCGAGCGGTGACCGCATGATTATTCGCAACGCCACTATTTCAGTACAGGCGGATGATGTAGAGAAATTGCTGGGTGATATTCGCGCTCTTGCCGCCGAGCAAAGCGGCGTGGTGGCTCAAGCTAACACCTCGGTTCGGGACAATAAAGTTTACGCCAGCATCACGATTCAAGTGCCTTCGTCTGCCTTCGA
>JBBQXW010000402.1:0-5691 GCA_038209275.1 Chloroflexia bacterium
GAAAATCCTTTAGAAATTTCAATATGAAAATAGCTTATACCAACATTTTTGAAATTGTCCACTTTCGGTGAGGAAAATCAAACCACCAGTTCGCTTTACTCAAGGTGCTGTAGCCTAAAATTAAATCCATCGGTACTTCGATAGTGGAGTTAACCTGTGACAAATCCACGCCAGCAACTTTATGCGGCGGAAAACTATTGTTACCAATTATGGTCGTCCCCATAATAAACATAGGTGTTTCCATTTTGAAGCCAGTAGAGTCTGTTCCGCTAGATTGGCCTATTTCCTGAAAGAAAGCGGGCTGGCTTTTGATAAAGCTCAAGTCGGCAATGGTTATGCCTGCGCCAGTATCCCAGACCGCTTTGGCGGTTGCCGTTCCGAACTGAACATCCACGTAAGGGTGAAATTTCTGGTCAAGAAAAAGCTCTTGAAAAGTATAATCAGCTTCGGGTTCATCATTCGCATCAACCAAAACTCGATTCTGGTCAAAGAGAAAGTGACAAGAAAAATCCTTTAGCAAATCCATCCCGATGAGATTTCGCAGGTCTGGCGCTTTTTCTGATGCACGTACTAAAGTAAAATTTTTTCTTGAAACAGGCCCAACCTCGATAGCTGGTATTGTAATCAAATCCTCGCTGCTTTTGGCAAATACGCCGGATGAATGGCTTGTGTCAACGCTATCAAAGGTGGCAGTGTAATCGTCAAACCTAATGCTACTTTTTCCCGCGCCAGTATCCAGCAAAAATCGGTATTCGTGACCGCCGATTGTGCCATCCACCAGAACTTCGGCAGCTTCTTCATCCTCTTCATCAGGCTGGATTATCAAATTAAACTCGCCCATTTTACCTCTTTAAGTAAAAATCAATAAATTATTCACCACAGAGACACGGAGGAACACGGAGTGGAAACTAAATTTATAATTACTCAGCGTATGGCTTAAAGAACCGGGAACATAACTAAAATTCTTGGCGTTCTTTGCGGCTTGGCGGTTCATCCTTGAATTTTCTCCGTGTTCCGCCGTGCCTCCGTGGTGAATTTTAGCCAAGAAAACTAATTCTTCAACGCAGCCTGAGCCGCGAAATAGCCGCACATGCCGTGAACGCCGCCACCGGGCGGAGTGGAGGACGAGCAAATGAAAATTTCTTTAGCTGGTGTGGTGTAGGGATTTAGCCGAATTACCGGGCGAGTGTAAAGTTGCCACCAATCCTGTACGCCGCCGTTGATGTCGCCACCGATGTAGTTGGCGTTGTAGCGCTCAAGCTCAAGCGGCCCGGTGACATGCCGCGCCAGGATACGGTCACGGAAACCCGGCGCAAAGCGTTCAATTTGAGCCTCGATTCGTTCGGTCATGTCGAAGGTCGCGCCGTTCGGTACGTGGCAATAGGCCCAGACGGTTTGTTTGCCCGCCGGAACGCGCGTCTGGTCGAACAGACTTTGCTGGGTCAGCAATACATACGGCTTTTCAGGATTGCGGCCCTGTGTCACCGCCCGTTCCGAGGCGGCTATTTCGGGCAATGTGCCGCCCAGATGCACCGTTCCGGCCTGCAAACATTCGGGCGCTTTCCAGGGTATCGGCCCATCCAGCGCATAATCCAGCTTGAACGCGCCCGGCCCATAGCGATAGCGTTCAAGCTGACGGCGATAGCCATCCGGCAAACGCCCCCCGGCTATTTCTAATACCTGACGCGGCGTTACATCCAGCAGAATTGCCCGTTTGGTCGGTAATTCCTCGACTGTTTTGACGGTTACGCCCGTAACGATTTCGCCGCCCAACGAACGCAGATAGGAAGCCAGCGCATCGGCAATATTTTGGGTGCCGCCGCGTGGAATGGGCCAGCCGATAGCGTGTCCGAGGATGCCAAGTACCAATCCTGTTGCGGCGCTGGGCGATTGTTCCAGCGAGAGCATCGAGTGGGCGCTCAGTCCGGCAAGCAATGCTTGAGCCTGTTCGCCCTTAAAATTGGCCTGAGCCAATCCCCGCGCCGACCAGATAGCCTTCAAGCCAAAGCGGGCCATCGCTATTGGATGGCGGGGCAACCGCAACGGGCCAAGCAGCGCCCCCACCAGTTTATCCCAATCGGCTACCAGTGGTGTCATGAATTTCTGATAGGCGGCGGTATCCAGACCAAGCGTGGCGGCAGTCGCTTCGATTGAGCGTTGCAGCAGCGCGACCCGACCATCTTCAAGCGGGTGCGCCAGCGCCACGGTCGGATAAATCCATTCCAGGCCGTGCTGCTCTAGCGGCAAAGTTTTGAAAAAAGGCGAACCGACTCCAAGCGGATGCACCGCCGAGCAAATATCGTGAACAAACCCCGGCAAGGTCAGTTCCGCCGAGCGCATACCGCCGCCGATAGTCTCTTTCGCTTCCAGCACTAGCACCGAACGCCCCGCCCGCGCCATTGTAATAGCGGCAGCCAGACCGTTCGGCCCAGAACCCACTACCACCGCGTCATATTCGCTTTTTCTACCCGGCATATAAATACATCATAATCATCACGGTGCTGCTATTACCTCATCTAGTATAATTACCGAGAACCCAGATACACGTTTGTATATATGGTCATTAGTAATAAATTGAATACACCCATCGGCCAGGGCTGTACTTGCGTGAATGGCATCAGGTGTCTTTAAACCCGTTTCGGCACGTAGACGAGCAGCGCTTCCAATATGGCGCGACTAATCGGTAAGGTATGCACCTCGCGTGAATTGAGCAACAAGGTGCGAAAGGTTGCTTCAAGTTGGCTGTCCCCATCTCGAATTGGTTTTACTAAAGTTTCAAGTAAGGTCAATTCGCTGGTAGCTATTTGCAGAACTCCAGCCTGGGCCGAGAGCCACAGCGGTTGTAATAATCCTGCGTAAGGTGTAATCTTTTCAACACTGTAAATGAGTGTATCAGTATCAAGATAAATTGTACCATTTGTAGGTAAATTTATTGTTCCCACGCTTCGCGTTCCTCTTGTAGATATTCTTTGACTGACTCGGCATTTTTGAATAGGCGCTGACCAGAAGCATTGGCTAAAATATCAATAGCTGACTGTTGAACAGGAGTTGTTTCTGTTACCAAAATAATAATTTCAACAGCTTCTCCTGCTATGAGTTCTGGCGCGTTTATTTCAATTTTACCGCCAGGTCGGACTATGGTTTGCATTCGCAATGCTTTTTGCATCATTTACTCCTATACAAAATACCCTCTGATTTATCCTGATGAACCACACTATACATCAGGATAAATCAGATACAAAAATTTAGTGCTTCAACTCCCCGATAGGTCGCGCCATAAAGTCGGGGCTGTGGACGCGCTGCAAGGTTTTGCCTTCCTGCTCCCAGATACCGTGTGCGGCGGCGGCAACCTCGGTGGCACATTCTTCGGGTATCATGACGATACCGTTAGCGTCGCCGTGCAGCAAATCGCCCGTCCGTACCGTCATGCCCGAAATAGTTACTTCGTCGCCAACGCTGACACAAATCGGGTTGCCGTGCGAAACGACCAGCCCGGCGCAAAAATACTGGAAGCCGCCCAACGCCCTTACTTCATGTACGTCACGCAGGCCGCCATCGGTCAAAATACCAATCGCGCCCAGCCGTTTCATGGAGGTGGACATAATTTCTCCGGCATGGCAGGAGTGCAAACGGTCAGGCCCAACGTCCTGCATTACCACGATAGCAGGTTTCGGTGCATCGGCTAATAGTTCGTAAAGCTTCTGAAAGCCGATTCCCTGCCGTCCCTCGGTGGTGCTATCAACCGTGCAGGTGACGGCATAACCCACCGTCGGCGGCAAATCGGGGTAAATACAGCGAATATCAAACCCGACATATCCCCCCACTCGTGGGCGCAACATAAAAGTCTCAATCGCATTCGAGATAGTCGGACTATCAATCTTCCGCAACGCCGCGAATTGTTCATAGCTCAACTTTGCAGCCATAATATGCTCCTTTCAGTAGTGATGAGTGATGAGTGATGAGTGATGAGTAAAATCAGCTGACGGAGCAGCATCTTACAATTAATCCGTTCCTGTGGGACATTGCTCCGCCAATGGATTGTTCCTGTGGGACATTGCTCCGCCAATGGATTTCCTCATCACTCATCACTCATCACTCATCACTTCTTTAATAATGAAATTCGGCGTAGACCACTTCGCCGGGGATAGCTCGAATTGTCATGGTTTCGCCGTTTAGGGAGACGGGAACGGCCCGTTCTGGCCCTTCTAGCTCTACCTTAAAAGTGGCATCGGTTGCCAGACCATCTTTGACACCGGGAACGGGCTTGCCGTCCAGCGAATGTTTGTCGCGGCTATTCGAGACGTAACCACGCGGGCGGGTAAAGAAAACCACCGATTTACCCGCGACGGCGTTATCTTCAAAGAGCCGCATCCCGACGTAGGACGACGAGCGCGGGAAAGGCGAACGGAAGAAATGGCGCACGGGTTGGTTGGGCGCTTTGACCACAAACTCATAGTAGGCGGTTGGCTTCGCCTTGAGCGTACCCCATACACCATCCGCGCCGGTAGTAGCTTGCAGTACCGCGTCGCCTTTGCGTGCGCCGCTAGTCTGGTCTATCTCAAAAATTGAGACTTCGACTCCGGCCACCCCTTTGTTGGTCGGTACTTTGTTTTCGTAGCCCGTGATTAGCCCGGTAAGCTGGGGCGCAGCTTCCGGCGTAATTTCGAGGCTGGCAGGAGCGCGACCTGTGATAAATTTGTACATTTCGGCGAAGGCGCGCGGATGATAAGCAGTCTCGCGGTGGTCAATATTATCCAGCACCACGTTGGTTGCGCCTTTTAGTTCCGGGCCATCGTAGCTGATGCCGGAAGGCCGACCCGGGCCGAGTTCGGGCTGGGCATATTTATCGTTTTTGTCGCTGCGAATGGTCATGTAGGCCACGCCATCTACTACTTCTTTCGGCTCGTTCAAATCTTTCAAAAAGATGCTTTGTCCGTTAAATTCGCTGTTATTGCCGGGCGTGCTAAAGACCCCGTGATTGGGCGTGCCACCCAGAATGGCGTGGCTAACTTTGGGCGCGCCACCGCCATTCTTGATATAGTTGCGAATCGAGTTGCCGCCGCGCGAGTTGCCAATCAAAACGACTTTGGGCGCGCCAGTTTTAGCCAGCACTTCGTCTACTTTGGTCGCCAGTTGATTGCGTTGTTCTTCGGTGCTGGAACGGCTCGGCTGTTGGAAAGTATCATCGTCGCGCGAACTAGGATACGGGTAGTCAATCGCAAACAGGCGGTCTCGCGGGTAGCCATTCGATTCAAACCGCCAAACCGTTGTAATCCATAGCGACGACGAATCGCCGTTGCCATGAACAAAAATTATCGGCGGCAGATTGGCGCTGGCGGCGGTTGTCCCGGCGGCTACCGTAGTTGCGGGGGCGGCGGTTTGGGCCGCTGCGGTGGTAGCAGGTTTGGCGGCGGCAGTGGTTGCGGGTGGCGTAGTTGATGAGGCGGGCGTAGGGGTGCTTTCGCCGCACGCTGCCAAGACCAGCGCCAGTAATAACAATCCCAAAATCAGCTTGCTACGCCGGGCCAAATTGCTTTCGACCCGATATGGGTTTTTCATAAGTTAAATTCTCTCTCCTCAAGTAAATCTGGCTCAGGTTGGCAATATACTAGCTTTGCCATCGGTTAAACCTTAACCAGTATTCGGTAAACTTTCGTTGCTGCTTTACTTCCTGCTGCCAATATACAACCT
>JBBQXW010000403.1:0-5683 GCA_038209275.1 Chloroflexia bacterium
GCTTACAACTGGTCACTTTCCGGCTTGAGTGGCTAAAAACTCTTTTGCAAGATAGAGCCGAACTAGAAAAGCTGCTCAATGTTCGCCTTCCTGCCGAATGGCCTGGCCCGGATTATGCCGAGATTCTGCCCTGGTTAGCCGGAGAATACGAGAAGAACCCGGCGTTGGTGCAATGGACTAGCCTGATTATTCATCGCGCTGACCGGGCGATTATAGGCGACATTGGCTCGGTTCGCGGGCCAAACGAAGAAGGCGCGGTTGAAATAGGCTATAGTATTGTTCCGACCTACTGGGGGCAAGGCTACGCCACCGAAGCCGCCCGTGCCATCGTCGAATGGATTTTGCAACAACCCGATGTTACGAAAGTAACTGCCGAATGTTTAAATGATAATTTCGGCTCAATCCGCGTCCTGGAAAAAATCGGGATGCGCCAGCTAGAACCAGCCGAAAATATGCTCAAATGGGAAATATGCTAATTAAAATTTGTGGGGTAAAAACAATAGAGGTGGCGCGGACGGCGAGTGAAGCGGGGGCGGATTTGATTGGGTTGGTTTTTTATCCACCCAGCCCGCGCTATTTGTCGCCGGAAGCAGCAGATAATCTTGTGGCTGAAATTCCGAAGTTGGAACGACGACCTGGATTGGTTGGGCTGTTCGTGAATGTGCCTGTAGGTAAGATAGTTACTGCGATTGAACGTTACAGGCTGGATTATGTACAATTGAGCGGCGAAGAAACGCCGGAAATGTGTGCCGAACTTGCCCGCTTGAGGCCAGTTATTCGGGCTTTGCGGCTTCTGGCCCAGGTTGAGATAGATGAGGCGCTGGTTGCCGCCGAACCGTTTGGACGACTGGACAATTTAACGCTGCTATTGGATACTCACAAAAGCGGCATGTATGGCGGTACAGGCCAGACCGGGAACTGGGCAATGGCCCAGGCAGTCGCGCAGCACTACCCAACTTTGCTGGCGGGCGGCTTAACGCCGGAGAATGTAGGCGAAGCGGTCAGGCAGGTGCGGCCCTGGGGGGTAGATGTAAGTAGCGGCGTAGAAAAGAAAGACGCACCGGGCGAAAAAGATTTAGAAAAAGTAAAAAAATTTATAAATGGAGCGAGAAGAGGGGAACGAGCATGACTCAGGCGATAGAAAAAGAGAAAGAAAAAGCGGGTAAAAGTTATAATTTGCCGGACGCGCAGGGACATTTCGGGCAGTTTGGCGGCAAGTATGCACCCGAAACTCTGATGCCCGCCCTGGCGGAACTGGAAGAAGCATACGCGGCGGCAAAGGCCGACCCCGAATTTAATAAAGAACTGGCTGACCTGGCCCGTCACTATGTTGGACGACCTACCGCGCTTTATCATGCCAAAACGATGTCGGCGGAACTCGGCGGGGCGCAAATTTATTTGAAGCGCGAAGATTTAGCCCATACCGGCGCGCACAAAATTAATAATGCACTGGGGCAAGCCTTGTTGGTGAAACGCATGGGCAAGCTGCGGGTGATTGCTGAAACCGGGGCGGGTCAGCACGGCGTGGCCTCGGCAACGGTTTGCGCTATGTTGGGTCTGGAATGTATCGTCTATATGGGCGAAGTGGATATACAACGGCAAGCCCTGAACGTCTTTCGCATGAAGCTTTTGGGGGCGGAGGTGCGGCCTGTTTCGAGCGGCAGCAAAACCCTCAAGGATGCGATTAACGAAGCGATTAGGGATTGGGTCACGAACGTACAGACCACCCATTACCTGATTGGCTCGGCGGTTGGGATGCACCCATATCCGCAGATGGTACGCGATTTTCAGGCAGTGATCGGGACGGAAGCGCGGCGGCAAATTATCGAACAGGCCGGACGCTTGCCCGACTATGTGCTGGCCTGTGTTGGCGGCGGCTCGAACGCCATTGGCATGTTTTATCCGTTTGTCGAAGATGCAAACGTCAAGCTAATCGGCATCGAAGCGGGCGGTAGTGGCGTAGAGAGCGGCAAGCATAGCGCAACGCTGGTGGCGGGCCGGGTTGGAGTGCTACACGGCTCGAAATCGTTTCTGTTGCAGGACTCGGACGGGCAAATAATCGAAACGCACTCGATTTCGGCGGGTCTGGATTATCCCGGCGTTGGCCCTGAACACTCTTACCTGAAAGATATAGGTCGGGCCGATTACGTTGCTATAACCGATACCGAAGCACTGGAAGGATTTAAACTTTTGTGCCGCACCGAAGGCATTATTCCGGCGCTCGAACCGTCGCACGTGCTGGGCTACCTGATGAAGTTTGCGCCAACTCTGCCCAAAGAAAGCATTATCGTGGCGAATCTTTCGGGCCGGGGCGACAAGGATATTTTCACGGTAGCCGAGGCTTTTGGAGTAAAGTTAACTTAACATAATGATAGTAATTTGCGATTTTGACGGCACGATTACCCTGCAAGATGTGTCAGTAGCGATACTAGACCATTTCACCGCCCACGAGTGGCGCGATTTGCTCAAGGCATACCGAGAAGGCGAAATCGGCCATTTTGATATAATGAAAGATAGTTACGTTTATCTCAAAACGCCGCTACAAGAATTGCTCGATTACGTCCGCCAAAAAATTGCTATCCGGCCCAATTTTGAAGCGCTGGTAAAGCTCTGTGAAGATAGGAACTGGCCGCTTGCTGTCGTCAGTGGCGGAATTGATTTTTACATTCGGGCTTTCCTGGACGAAACGATTGCAGTTCATTCGTATCTCTCTCACTACGACGAACACTGGCGGGTACGGCTACCCGAATGGCCCGTCGTAGATTTTGAGGCCGGACAGGATTTCAAGGTGCGGGTAATCGAGGAGTTGCAGCTAGAATATCCCGGCGTTCCAGTCGCCTTTATCGGCGATGGTCGCAACGATTGGGCCGCCGCCCAGCACGCCGATTACACCTTCACCGTCAAAAGCAGCCAACTGGCCCGCCTGAGCGAAGAAGGCGGTCTGGCCCATACCAACTTTACCGATTTCGCCGAGGTTATCGCGGTGCTAGAGAAATTGAGGAGCTGAAAGATAATTCACCACGGAGGCACGGAGACACGGAGATTTTTATATAAAGTTTTATTTAAGTTTTGAGAATTTTTAGCTAAAAATTCTCAAAACTTAAATAAAACTTTCAGCGATTTCAGTCGCTTTGAATTAGAAATACAAGGAGACGAAAATAAATGAAATTGATGCAGAACAAAAGCAAGCAGCAAAAAGAATTAATTACTACGGGCCTGGGCGGTGTGACTGTCGGGCTAGGGATAATGTTCACTTTGTTTCCCGGCTTTATGAGCCGCCGGGCCGGTTTTGATGTCCCGGAAGGGCCGGGCCGGAATTTACTGGTACGCTTGCTCGGAATGCGCGATTTGGCTTTAGGTATCGGCCTGTTGTTAAATCGCAATGACCCGAAAGCAGCGCGAATGTCGCTCAATTTGTTTGCTCTGGTTACTGGAAGTGATATACTTGTATTTGGAATCGCTCTGCCACGCGCCAAAAGCAAATTCAAAATTTTGTTCGCCATGATTATTTCCGCCGCCGCCACCGCACTTGCTGTGATGAACAATCAAGAGTAGTTTTGAATTTTGAATTTTGAATTTTGAGTTAGGAACACAGATGAACACAGAGAGCCACCACCCTTCGGGCGTGAACACGGATTTTTTAACCAGAAACCAGAAACTACTCCTGACGAACTTTGAACTCGAAACTTGGAACTTGAAACTTTGAACTGCTTTGTAGTAGGACGTAAGACCATGTTGGGGCTGATAAAAATTCTAATCATAACAGCCGGGCCGCTGCTAGTCTTTGGGGTTCTTCAGGTTTTTGCGCCTGCTGAAATACGAGGGCCAGCCCTGCTTTTTTTGGTGGGGTTGGTAAGCATTTATAATTTTTCTACTTTTCGGAACTGGCGCTTGCGCCGCAAACTGGAACGCATCTCCCGCGAAAATATGAAACGAATGAGAGACAACAATTAATTTTGAGTTTTGAGTTTTGAGTTTTGAGTTAGTGGTTCTTAACTCAAAACTCAAAACTCAAAACTCAAAACTCAAAACTCAAAACTCAAAGGATACTATGAGCCGAATAGCTGAGACGTTTGCGCGGTTGAAGAGGGAAGGCCGCACCGCTTTTATACCTTATGTGACGATTGGGTTTCCAGCATTGGGTGTGACTGAAGAGCTTGTTCCAGCGCTGGTAGAGGCGGGGGCGGATTTAGTCGAGTTGGGTGTGCCGTTTTCCGACCCGATAGCGGAAGGGCCGACGATTCAACGGGCCAGTTTTCGGGCGCTTGAGAACGGCGTGACACTCAAGCATTGCTTCGCGACGGCGCGGGCGATTCGGGCCAAAACCGATGTACCGTTGCTGTTTATGGGCTACTATAACCCGGTTTTTAGTTATGGCGTGGAGCGTTACGTAAACGAGGCGGCGGCGGCGGGCATTGACGGGCTGATTTTGCCCGATTTGGCGCTAGAGGAAGCGGGCGAGGTAATGGCGGCGTGCCAAAAAGCCGGGCTGGACTTGATTCTGTTTGTCGCACCGACCAGCACCGACGAGCGCATCAAGCAGGTTGCCGAAATCGCCACCGGCTTTATCTATTGTGTCGCGCTCACGGGCGTGACCGGGGCGCGGGCTACCATGTCGGAATATTTGCCCGAACTAGTCAAGAAAATCCGACGTTATACTGATACACCCGTCGCCATCGGCTTTGGTATCAGCCGTCCTGAACATTTTGCGGCGGTCAGCAAACTGGCGGACGCGTGTATTGTCGGCGCTGCTTTGATTGACGTAATCGAGCAAGCCAGCCCTGCCAATCGTATAGCTGCCGCTACTTCTTTTATTCGCGAACTCAAGGGAAACTAATCGTCTGTCTTTCTTGGTAGGGGCGCAATTCATTACGCCCAAAGGGTTTGATTTATCAAACTCCTACTACAGTAAATTGCATTGAAATTGAGCCGGGTCTTTGGGTAGGGGCGAATCGCATACGCCCTTGAACATTAACCCAAATCGTCAAGGGCGTATACTTGCTATAGGAGAACCTAAGCAACTTTGAACTTTGAACTTTGAACTACTATAGGAGAAAAAGGATGGGAATCAAGGGAGATAAGGCCATCTGGGAGGCCGAAGACGAAGGCTTGATGTTGTTAAACACGACCATGGGCGCGGTATTCGATGAACGGGTTGAGACTAACCCCGACAAAGAGGCGCTGGTCTACAGCTATCCCGAACTGGGCCTGAATATGCGATTGAGCTACCGCCAGTGGCAAGCCGAAGTAGACAAACTGGCTAAAGGGTTGATGGCGCTCGGCATCGAGAAGGGCCACCACGTCGCGGTTTGGTCGCCGAACGTACCGGAATGGGTTATGTTGCAACTGGCCCTGACTGGCATTGGGGCGGTCATGGTCACGGTTAACACGGCTTACCGCGCTTCCGAAATTGAGTATATCTTGCGTCAGGGCGACATTCATACTCTTTTTATGACTGAAGAATTTCGGGGCAATTCCTACCTCGACTCGATTTACAGCATTGCGCCGGAACTAAAGAATATTTCCGACCCGGTGAAAGAAGCATTGGACAGTGCAAAGCTGCCGCGCTTGAAACACGTAGCTTTGCTGGGCCAGACCGAAAGACCGGGCTGGTTGCTTTATTCGCAAATTGTGGCGCTGGGAAGCCGGGTTTCAGACGAAGAGTTGCAGGCTCGCAAAGCCA
>JBBQXW010000404.1:0-5680 GCA_038209275.1 Chloroflexia bacterium
TCTTGTCGAACAGTTTGCCAAGTTCGGGGTCACTGGTCAAAATCAGGCCACCACGCGGGCCGCGCAAGGTTTTGTGGGTGGTGGTCGTAACGGCGTGGGCGTGCTGCACCGGGTTGGGGTGCAGACCCGCCGCGACCAGCCCGGCAATATGAGCCATATCTACAATCAGGTAAGCCCCGACGCTATCGGCAATCTCGCGGAAACGCCTAAAATCAATGATGCGGGAATAGGCACTTGCTCCAGCAATAATCGCCTTTGGCTTGTGCTGCTCGGCTAACTGCGCCACCTCTTCATAATCAATTAGTTCGGTCTCTTTATCCACACCGTAAGGCACAATATTGTAAAATCGCCCACTGAAGTTGACGGGAGAGCCATGCGTAAGGTGTCCGCCCTGCGCCAGATTCATGCCTAGCACGGTATCGCCCGGCTTGAGCAGTGCAAAATAAACGCCCATATTGGCCTGCGCCCCGCTATGCGGCTGGACGTTGGCGTGGGCCGCGCCAAAAATTTGTTTGGCCCGCGCAATTGCCAGTTCTTCCGCTACATCCACATATTCGCATCCGCCATAGTAACGTTTTCCGGGGTAGCCCTCGGCATATTTGTTGGTTAGCACCGAACCCTGGGCTTCCAGCACGGCCCGGCTGACATAGTTTTCGCTGGCAATTAGCTCAATTTTGTTGCGCTGACGGCCTTCTTCATCTTTAATGGCCTGGAAAAGTTCGGGGTCAACGGCAGCCAGCGAACCCATTCCTCTTTTAGCCTCTTCTAAAATTTTTTCGGCGGCGGCTTTTATCATCATGTGAGGCGCTCCCTTCTTGCTTTATGCTCAAGGTTTAGAAATTTTCTTTGCAAAGAAAATTTCCAAACCTTGAGAACTTTCAGGCTTAATCTGCCTGTAAGCGAAATTTCTCTCTAATCTTCCTTGATTTGTTGAACCTAGTATAGAGCTTTTCGGGCCGCATGGCAAACGGGGAGATAGTTTTGAATTTTGAATTTCGGCCCGTAGGGTTGCCCTGTGGGTGAGTTTTGAATTAGGGAGGGAACACAGATGAACGCAGAGAACCACAGATTTTTATAGTTTTGAATTTTGAATTTTGAGTTTTGAATTAAAGACGGAATACGGATAAACATAGATTTTTGAAACTTGAAACTCGGAACTATAAAAAAATAAGAGCCGGGAAAGTCACGCCCGGCTTAAGCCTTTTTGGTGGTGTTTAGCAACTCCATCACTTATAGTTTAAGGCAAGCCGGGGGATAGCACATCGTACAAACAACATATTTTTAGCACAAAGCGGCAGGAGGCCAAATCGAGGGATACTATATGTAGATTCACTTATAAACTCAAAGAGATAGCCCTGGAATGAATTACTGGCTCCGAAGCTCAAGTGGTTTGAAAACCACTGAATACAATTAAAATAACGCCAAGATATTTCAACTTCTTTTGTCAATATGTAATCAGTGGATTTTAATCCACTTGAGCTTCGGAGCCAGTAATTCATTCCAGGGCGGACTATCCCTGCGTACCATCTTCAAGCTTAAATAATTACCCGGCGAATTTCCATTTTTCGCGACCTTTGATATTGGTTTTCAGGCGAAACAAATCTCCGGCTTGTGGTTGAGATTTGCGTTGCTCTTCATTTAAAGCTTTCCAGGCGCTAGTTATGTAAAGCTCATCCAGGTTTTCGCCGCCGAAGACACAGCAGCTTGGACATTCTACTGGCATAGCGATTTCACGCTCAATTTTGCCGTCGGGGTCGAAGCGGGTTATTTTCCAGCCACCCCACATCGCGCTCCAGATATAGCCTTCACTATCCACCGTCATGCCATCAGGGAAGCCGTAGCCATCGGGCGTTTGAATAAAAAGTCGGCGATTTGAGATAGTGCCGGTGGCAGCGTCGAAATCGTAGGCAAAAATGGTCTGGCGAGGCGAATCGGTCAGGTACATCGTGCGGTTATCGGGACTCCAGCCTAACCCGTTAGAAATAAACAAATCGGTCTCCATTTTATGCACCGAACCATCCGGGTCAAGTCGGTAGAGGCTACCTTGCGGCTCTTTCGAGGTCTCGGCATCCTCCATAGTTCCGGCCCAAAACCGCCCTTCGCTATCCGGCGTACCGTCATTAAAGCGGTTGCCCGGTTTATCGGCTTCGGGGTTGGCGATAAATTCAAGCTGTTGCGTCGCCCAATCCCATAGCGCAAAACCATTTTTGGTCGCCATTATCAGACCCTTGCCGCCCGCTCGTACCGCCAGCGTCCCAATCGGCAAACCAACCTCAAACATTTCCAGCTCACCATTTTTGGGGTAGTAGCGGTAAAACGAGTTTTCTTTAATATTGACCCAGTAAAGCACCTGCTCCTGACTATCCCAGACCGGGCCTTCGCCTAACTTATTTTGCACCGCCAACACATGCTCTACTTTTTCCTGACTCATTCAGCCTCTCCTTTGCTTTTATAATTCTCTGGCTTTTCGAGTTAAAGTGTACCTTGAGTTAGCGCCGACAGGCAAATATTCTCGCACCCCACGATTTCCGATTTACGATTTACGATTTACGATTTACGATTTACGATTTACGATTTACGATTTACGATTTACGATTTACGATTTACGATTGAAGAAAATTCACCACGGAGGCACGGAGACACGGAGAAATTTTAATTTTTAATTTCCTGTGCGTCCTCTGCGCTTAATACTTCAAATCGTAAACGGAGAAATGTTATAAAAACTTGGCGTTCTTTGCGTCTTGGCGGTTCATACTCAAAATCGTAAATCGTAAATCGTAAATCGTAAATCGCAGATGTGGTAGAATTAAGATACGATAGCTATATTTTTCGGGCCAACTTTGGCCTGGGGACAATAGAGGAGTGTGAAGAAGGAGCAAGTAAAATGTCAGATACCATTCCGAGCGAACAAAGTCCTTACGAGGCGTGGACGAAACTGATTCAAAATACAATGCAAGGGCAAGCACCGACCCCGGCTGCCGCCGAACCGACGGGCGAAACCAATAAAGACCCCTGGACTAAATTGATTGAGCAGATGTGGCAATCTAACCCTTACAGCAAAATGATGCCGATTGACCCGGCGGAAATCACGCGCGTCTTTCAGCAAATTTGGCTCGATGCCATCACCAATCCCAACCAGTTTTGGGCTAACTACAACGAATTTTTTCAGCGCTACACTCAAATAATGACCTCAACCAGCCTCAAATTCTGGGGCATGGGCCAGGAAATTTCACCAGTTATCGAGCCGGAGAAGGGCGACAAACGCTTCGCCGCCCCGGATTGGCAGCAAAACGCCATCTTTGATGCGATTAAACAAAGCTATTTATTAGCAGCTACTACCATGCTCAAAAGCGCTTCCGAAAACAAGAATCTGGACGAAAAGCAACAGCGCAAGCTGGTTTTCTATCTGCGCCAGTTCCTTGATGCCATTAGCCCGACCAATTTTACCTTCACCAATCCGCAGGTAATCCACGAATCGATTCAAAGCGGCGGGCAGAACCTTGTCACTGGCCTGAAAAATCTGTTACGCGATGTGCAGACGGGCGGCATTAAAATGACCGACACCGATGCTTTCGCGCCGGGACGCAATCTGGCCCTTACGCCCGGTCAGGTGGTCTATCGCAACAAGCTGATTGAGCTGATTCAGTATGCGCCCACCACCGAGACCGTCCATAGTATTCCGTTGCTTTTTATACCGCCCTGGATTAACAAATACTATATTCTCGATATGCAGCCCAAAAATAGCCTGATTCATTATCTGGTCAGCCAGGGCTTCTCTGTTTTTGTGATTAGCTGGAAAAATCCCGATGCTTCAATGGAAGAAACTGACTTCGAGGATTATATGACGCTTGGCCCGCTCAGTGCTTTTGAAGTCATCAAAGAAATTACGGGTTCGCCGCAGGTCAACCCGGTTGGCTATTGTATTGGCGGCACGCTGCTCTCGATGACCCTGCCATATCTGGCGGCGCTTGGCGATGATACCGCCAAATCTGCTACTTTCTTTGTTGCCTTGCAGGATTTTAGCGAGGTAGGCGATACCTCTATCTTTATTGACGAGCCACAGGTAAACTATGTCGAAGGTCAGATGCTGGAACGGGGCTATTTAGATAGCCGCTCGATGGCAAGTATGTTTAATATGCTGCGTGCCAACGATTTAATCTGGAGCAACGTAGTAAACAATTATTTGCTGGGCAAAGAACCCGCCGCTTTCGATTTGCTCTACTGGAACGCCGACGGCACGCGCATGACCCGCGCCGCCCATTCTTTTTATCTCCGCAATACCTATCTGGAAAACAACCTGATTAAACCCAACCACATCGTCATCAAAGGCGTACCAATTGATTTGAGCAACATTACCCAGGATGTCTACGCCGTCGGCGCGCAACAAGACCATATTGTCCCCTGGCAATCGGCCTGGCGCATCAGCCAACTGGCGAGTGGTAACGTTCGTTATATATTGGGTGGCAGCGGTCATATCGCCGGAGTTATCAGCCCGCCCGATAAAGGCCGGGGCTACTGGACAAACGATAAACCTGTCCCCAACGCCCAGGAATGGTTTGAAACCGCCGAGCAGCATAGCGGCAACTGGTGGGCCGATTGGCTGAACTGGCTCAAGCAGCGCTCCGGCGAACAGGTTGCGCCGCCATCGGTAGGCAGCGCCAAATATCCGCCCATCGTGCCAGCGCCGGGAACGTATGTATTGGAGAAATAAGCATGAGCCTCAAGGAAGTAAAAAACGCCTTCGATAAACCCATCTCGGAATGGCCCGTCTTTTACAAAGATGGTTTGCCCTTCATTTATGACGATGAACATTTATTTTTTGACGAAAGAGGCAATCACTTGGCAGAACATCCGCGCCACACCGACCTGGGGATACGGTTGCGCCTGCTACTAGAGTGGCAGTATGAAGGTCAAAATTGCTCAATTACTATTGAAATAACTTTTCGCGCTAGTGTTGGTCTGGCGCAAACCGGGATAGCCAGTGCCAATGCTGTAAGGCGGGGGTACGTAGACATTACGCCCGACCTGGCGGTTCTTAAAGGTGTGACAGCACCCGATAGTCCTACCTATTATATTGGGCCGGGCTACCCGCCGCCTGCCGTAGTAATTGAAATCGGGTCGCCTTCAACCTATACCGAAGACCTGGGCAACAAATTCTTGCTTTATGAACAGGTAATTCAAGCTCAAGAATATATCGCCTACGACCCGCACCGAATCCGGTTGTGGGATGGCCCACGCCTCAAAGGGTGGCAACTGGTAAATGGGCGCTATCAAGAGTTAAGGTCAAACGAGCAAGGCTGGCTCTGGAGCGAAGAATTGCAAAGCTGGCTGGTGGAAGATGGTCAGAATTTGCAACTTTACGATGCCGAGGGCAACCGCCGCCTGACTAAAACCGAATACCTGGACGCTCTTGTCCAGGTTGAAAGTGCCAGAGCCAATCAAGCTAGTACCCGCGCTGATGAAGAACGACTCAAGACCGAGCAAACCAACACCCGCGCTGAACAGGAACGCGCCAGAGCCAATCAAGCCACTGGCATAGCGGAGCTAGAACGCGCCAGAGCCGAAGAAGCTATTGCCAGGGCCGAACTAGAACGCGCCAGAGCCGAAACCGAAAAAGCCCGCGCCCAGGAAGCTAATATCAGGGCCGAAACCGAAAAAGCCCGTGTCCAGGAAGCTAATA
>JBBQXW010000405.1:0-5677 GCA_038209275.1 Chloroflexia bacterium
ACGGGTCAAGCACCGTATCGCCGGGGTTACTGCTGGTATTAATAATGCGCTCCAACAAAACTAACGGTTTTTGGGTTGGGTAGCCCAGTCGCTCTTTGGCTTGCGAATTTATCGGCGATATATCCTCCCAGAGCGATTGCAAGGGCGCACCTTTGTTTTCATCCAAATAGCGCTTTAGCCGGATGCCACCCGCTTTGGTGAAATGCAGTCGGCCCTCGGCATCCAGGCGGCGCATGGTTTCTTCGGGGCAACGCCACAGCGATTTTATTCCCTTGTATTCGTACTCATAGCCTCCGCCGGTAAGACCTTTCGCTGACAAATCGGCATCCGTCCATTGTCTACCGTCCGGGTCACGAAAACGAAAGCGCGAAAGATATTCGCTTTCGTGCGGCGTGAAACTTTCATTCCACGTCCAGTCTATTCCTTTTGTATAATACAAAATAATGTCAATATTTCGCCCATAGCGTTTTGCATCGTTATGGGCGCTGGTGCGCTTCCAGATAATTTCACTTTTGTAATATTCTGGCCCAAATATGGCATCCAGCATAATTTTGAGATAATGGCTGGCGGTTGAGTCACAATGCAAATAAAGTGATCCAGTCGGTTTTAATACTCGCCTTAACTCTGCCAGGCGGGGTATCATCATCATTAAGTAAGCCGACAAATCGTTCTTGCCGATAATATCTACAATCGCGTTGGTGGTTTCGATTACTTTAGCCGAACAATGTTCGGGAATATCGCGCAGCAAGGCGTGTTCACTGGCTGGCCCCCAATGCCAGGTATCTTTAAAAGCCTTAATCTGCGCTTCGCTGCCTTTGCCTTTAGTATTCTTGAAAATTACCGAGTAATCCTGATTGGAATTGAAAGGCGGGTCAAGGTAAACTAAATCAACGCTTGCGCCCGGTATTTGGCTGCGTAGTACATCCAGATTATCTCCATAATAAAGTTGATTAGTCACTGACAATTCCTTTTTGCTGATTCGCCATTAATTACTTGCTAAAGTATTTCGATTTCTGTAACTTGCTTACTTTCAGGCAAGCTATAATTTACCGCACTATCAATACCCAAAATTAGCACTGGAATATCAATGTCGGCAATTCCGCGATGTTCCAAATCCCAAACAAATTGCTCGAAATAAGAAACTTCGGTGGACATTTGATCAGCAAACTGTTTTATAGGAACTATTTCAATACCTGTATCAATAATGTCCAGGTTCTTAAAAATTGTCATCTTGGCACAAACGTTGTAAACCATGAAAGCGTATTTGCCAAATTGTACCTCAACTCCAAGCTTTTCTTTTAAAAAATTAATGTCCCGAAATGGATAAATCTTTTTTGATGGCTTTGGTTGATATTCAGTAGTGTAATACTTTGTCGGATATTCGCATGGAACTTTTCGATTATGCCAACTCTGTGAATTAAATTCTCTTCTAAAAGCTTTATTCAATTCGGTTGGATTATAAAACATTCGGCCCTGCATGGTTTTTTCTTTACTCTGCTTCGTCCTATATTGTTCAGCATCAACTGCTTTAACAGCTTTTTCGACTTCGGTTAGCAGATGTGGATACTTTTCCTGAACTACTTCTGCTCCCTTATTGAAAGAGTATTTTCCTACAATTATCATTTGATTACCATTTGATTTCTTCTTGCTGACTTTGCCATTGCGCCGGAATTTGAACCACTTTTTCCCTACCCGAAGGTTTGTGGACGGGTTTACCCAATGGACGAAGTTTGAGTGTACCATTGTAGAGGTCGGAAATTCTTTGCTTCGTCAGGGTAACGTATTCAGAGTCGCGGTCTATGCCGAGTGCTTTTCGATGGTGCTTGGTCGCGGCAATCAAGGTTGAGCCAACGCCGGAGAACGGGTCAAGCACCCAATCATCTTCCTGACTCATTGCCAGGACGCAGCGTTCGGCTAACTCAACCGGGAACTGACAGGGATGGACCGTTTTTTCGGGATGATTGGCTTTTACATTAGGAATTTCCCAGATGCCTTGCTCCCACTCATCTGCCATGAATGTCCATAAATCGGACGGGTTCTTGCCGAGTGGGTTGCCGCTTGGACTACCCCGCTTTTCACCTTTGTAATGCAGCTTGCCCGGATATTTTGATGGTACACGTACCGTATCAAGATTAAAAACATAATCATCGCTTTTGGTGAACCATAAGAGCGTTTCGTAGCGCCCGGAAAATCTGTGCGAGGCGTGCAATCCATGTTCAAAATGCCAGACCACTCGATTACGCAATTTCAAATTAAAGCGCTTGAAGATTGGGTAGAAATAAATATCTAATGGAAAAACTTCCCCATCTTGAACATAATTTCCTACCTGCCAGCAAACACTCCCGGTTGGCTTTAGTAAACGTACCAGTTGCTCTATTACTACGGTTTGCCAATCCAGATATTCTTGAAGCCCTTGCTGCTTTTCATAGCTTTTGCCGATGTTATACGGAGGTGAAGTGATAATTAAAGAAACCGCTTCATCCGGCAATTTGGCGCAAGCATCTAGTACGTCTTCTTGCAACATAACTAAACGATGGTCTGGTGCAAAATGGTCAAAGACTATTGGTTCTGACTCAAGATTCAAATTCATCTATTTTTACTCGCTGCCCCACCAGTGCATCATAGTGCGAATTTCGCCGCAGCGTTCGGCGGCATCTTCGAGGGCTTGCAAGATACACTGGTGGGGCGTGACAGGCTCGTCATTGAAATTGAAGGTTTCGTCGAAAGATTCTGCCGTGATTTGTTCTAGCACCCGACTGATATTTTTGCGAGTGCTATCCAGCAAACGCAAGAGCGGGGCAGGGTCATCGCTATGGGCCTGTTCCAGTACATTATCGAAGCCGGGCGGTTCGGGCAAATTGCCAATCGCATGACCAATCCAGTAATCGGTGTTCATGGAGACAAAGGCCGCCAGCGCGAAAATGGAGGGGGTATTCGGGTTGGGCCGCCAGTTCAGTTGCTCCTCGTCTGCGCCAATTTCTTCCAGATAATCTTTAATCTGGTCAAGGCGGGCCAACAGTCGGTCATAATACAGTGCCACTTCAGCTAACATAGCGTATTCCTTTATCTTTATCTTTATCTTATATGGAAGCCTGGTTAAATTTGAGAAATTGCCTTCGCTCTACCACAGCCCTCATGATAATAGCCCAGGGGCGTTTTGTAAAGCCTGTATTTAGGAAAAAGCGTCTAAATACAGAGAAATTCTGCAATTCGTAGCCTCTGGCAATAATGGTTAATCGGTGTTACAGTAGTGATAGCAGCACAATAGAGCCGGGGCTTTTTCTGTTCAAGAATTTCCGAGCGAATTTTCGTAATTACTCAACCTGAGCTACAAATTCACCACAGAGGCACGGAGAAACACGGAGAAAGTTTAAAATTTAGCCTTAACTCCGTGTCTCTCCGTGCCTCTGTGGTGAGTAATTACGAATTTCAAAGTTTTCAAGGAGGCAAAAATGAAAATAACCGAAGTTTCCAGCACTTTGCTGGCAGTACCGATTAAAAAGCCGATTCGCACCGCCATTCATCGCATGGAGCAGCTTTATCATATCGTGGTTGAAGTAAAAACTGACCGAGAGCTAACTGGCACAGGGCTGTTGTTTACCCCATATTTGTATCAAGCCCGGTTGCTGCAAGCGGCGGTTGCCAGCTTTACCGAACTGGTGGTTGGCGAAGACCCGCTTATGGTCGAGGCGGTCTGGCAAAAGCTCTGGAAAGCGATGAACTGGATTGGCAATAGCGGTGTTTCTATCTTTGCTCAATCGGCGTTAGATACCGCCTTGTGGGATATTGCAGGCAAAGCCGCCGGATGGCCTGTTTATCAGTTGCTGGGTGCTAAAACCAAAAGCCTGCCAGCCTACGCCAGCAACGGCCTCTGGCTTGCCAGCAGCGTCGAAGAACTGGTGGAGGAAGCCCAGGGCTTTGTGGAGCAGGGTTTTAGCTATGTCAAAATGCGGCTTGGCTCGGCCCGGCTGGAAGATGATATAGCACGGGCGCGGGCAGTACGGGCAGCGATTGGCCCTGACATTAACATGATGGCCGACGCGAACCAGGGCTGGAACGCTACCACTGCCATAAAATTTGGACGGGCGGTTGCCGACCTCAATCTGTTCTGGTTGGAAGAACCCGTTCCCTACTACGATATTGAAAGCAGTGCCGCGATTGCCGCCGCCCTTAATACCCCGTTAGCCTCCGGCGAGACTGAATACACCTATGTGGGTTTTGCCCATCTGCAACGCGAGAAAGCTGCCGACATCTGGATGCCTGACCTTCAGCGCGTCGGCGGCATTAGTGGCTGGCGCAAAATCGCGACGCTGGGCGAAAGCTACAATATACCCGTTTCGCCGCATATCTTCCCCGAAGTATCTATTCATGCGGCACTGGCTGCACCGACCTGCCAGATAATTGAACATGTAGATTGGTGGGAACCGCTGTTCCAGGACCAGGATGACCGTCCGCGTTTGGTAGCCGGACGTATGGAACCTGGTACGCGCCCTGGTCTTGGTCTGAGCGTTTCGCCTAAAACTATTGAAACTTACCGGGTACATTAGTTACATCAAAGTGATTACGCCACCGCCGGGTAGCCGGGTGACTTTGCTGCCATCCAGCCCCCTCAGAACCGGACATAAAACTCTCGCTTTATCCGGCTCAAGCCTTGAGTACCTTGTAGCCACTTCTTTGATGGTGCTGATGATGACAGTGAGCGTGGACAGCTTGTACGTTTGAGAACTCTTCTGTTCCACCCCCATTTTTGGGAATTATGTGATGGATATGAATTTCATCTTCTGGAGTGAAGAAGATTTTACACATACCACATCGGTTGTCCTGGGTTTTTAACAGCACCAAAAGCTTTTTCTGGTAGGCTTGTCCTGCTACCTGTTGCTTCAAGCGGTCTTGCCAATATTTATGCAAAGCCGGGTTATAGGGACTGTTTTTCCCTGTAACCTTAATATGCCTGACAATTGGCACTTTGCCCGGTTTGACCAACTCATATTTTCCTTCGTGGAAAATCCACCATCCCTCATCTTTAAAGTATGCTGGTGATGGTTCAGATAGTCTTTGATGCGGTGTAGATGCTTTAGTACCTTTTCTTTCTGAGGTTTTACCAACAGTTTGCGCTTGTCGTAGCGTCGGATGTGGAAACCCAAGAAGTTGAAGCCCTCATCTATATGGACAATGCGAGTTTTGGCTTCACTCAAGTTCAAACCGCTGGTTTGAAGAAATTCCTCAATCTTCGGTTTGACATAGGTTTCCAATACCTCCCGTGTTGGGGCGGTTACTACAAAGTCGGGTGGGCTGCCGACGAGTTACCATTGCTGGCACTTTTCCGTCAGCCCCCCGCCAAACGGAGCGTGCGGGTTTCCTCGCACTCCGCTTTCCAGTGTTTTACGCCAAGTGCAAGTGCTTACTTCGCTTTCCTTGATGGTGATGGATTTCGTGGTGGCACTTGCGACAACCTACCAGCGTTTTGCGCTGTCGAGCCGCCATTACTTCGACCCATTGCGGTCGGGAAGTCTGTCCCTTCTGCTTTAGGTCTTTAAGTCCTCGAATATGATGGATTTCTACATCTTCTCTCGAACCGCATAGCTCACACTTATCCGCCAGCAAACGTTGGCTTAGTTCACTGCGGTCATTGAAAGTTATGTGCGGCTGCTCTTCCACAATTGCCTTTACATTCCTC
>JBBQXW010000406.1:0-5667 GCA_038209275.1 Chloroflexia bacterium
TTTTTCTAACAATAGCAGCGTACCAATCGGCTTTGGCGGGCCACTCAGCCGCAACAATAGCGGAGGGGCAGAACTGGTCGGAGTGGGAAATAACCCCGGTACAATCCAGGGCATTACTCCAACGCCACCACGCCTTTTGTCTAGCACTCGTATTGCCGAGCCACCTACGCCAGTAGTCAGAGTCACTGCGACTCCGCCTGTAACAATTGCACCAACGCAACCCGACCCTCTTAAACCGACTGCCAGTGGGCCGTTAATCTGGCCCATGCGCGGGATAATCACGACCTACTTTTCAGCCAGTCATCCGGCGCTTGATATAGCCACCGCCAACGGTATGCCGATAGTAGCGGCGCAGAGTGGTCTGGTTTACTTTGCGGGTTGGTCGCCTTACGGCTATGGCAATTTCGTACAGATTGAGCATGGCGATGGGCGGCAGACCCATTATGCTCATTTGCGAACTATGATAGTGAAGTATGGGGATTTCGTCAGTCAGGGGCAGTTAATTGGCTACGAGGGCAGCACTGGCAACTCTACCGGCCCGCACCTTCATTTTGAACTGGTCATTCAGGGTAGCTACGTAGACCCTTTGCAACATTTGCCCAAATAGCCTTTTCTCTTAGTTTTTGATTTTCTTTTGCAAAAGAAAATCAAAAACTAAGAGAAGCTAAAGTCTGATTAGTTAAGTTTCTGGGCTAAGTCGTTCAATAGTCGTCCGTAGATACGCACGAAGGCTTGCTGAATGCGTTTCTCGAAGAGGGCAGCAAGTGCGTTAGCCTTATATTCGGTTGTCAATTCTAATTTAGTTTGAGAAGGACTGAGCGGGGAAAGCCGCCAGGTTACGCGGAAACGACCTTCTTTAAGCTGACCTTCTTCAATTAACCAATGAGGTGGTTCGCTGCCGGTAATTTCTATCTGCACCTGTTCGTGAAACACACCCGTTTTTAGTACAAACTCGGCTTGTGCGCCTACTCCGGCACTTTGGACCGAAATTACTTTGAAGTCGCGAAAATTATGCTCATTAAGAGTGGCGTGGTTATGCTGGTCGTTTAGAAAAGCGAAAACTTCTTCAATTGGACGATTTATGGTTACGCTGGCACTGAAGTTTTCCATACTCAGGCTTCCGTCTCCGTCTCCGTTTCGGTATATTCCATCCATGCGCCTTCGCCCAAGACCCATTCAAGCGTCATTATTACGCCGGTCAGGTGTTCGATATTTTGGGCCAGTTCATTAGCAGTGCCTTCATCCTGGGCATCTTCCGACTGTAGCTCTTCTTCCAACAGCGCCTGGCGTGCTTCGACTGCCTCTTTCAGGCGGTTGACCAATTCAGCTTCGGTCTTCATAGCTATTTCTCCCTATAACTTGTTATGTGTGGCTTAAATTTTTTTTGCAAAAAAAATTTAAGCCACACATAACAGAAAAGTTTTAATTTTTGAAAATTTTGTACAAAATTTTCAATTAGTTAGCGAGGAAGGGCGCGGACATCAATGGGGGTCAGGCGGTAAAAGTGCCAGCGTAACCGTCCATCGTGAGAGATAGCCGGAACAGGAAACATATAATGGGATTTGCGTTCAGGGTTGTGGAGCGGAATCAGTTCCAGCATGACATTGGCTTCGTGAGCGTCTTTGAAGGTGTGGCGGACTTCGCTATAACGTGGCTCGGCTACCGAAACAGCCCAACACATACTCACCCTATGCACCAGTCGGCTAAACCAGGTAGCTTGCGGGCGAGTATTTTTGGCAAAGGCGCTAAGTAGAGTCTCGCCGTGAATAAACTCGCGAATTTTAGCTTCGCCGCTATATACCATCGAAAGCAGGGCGTTCGGGTCGCGCTTTAGCCCATTAACCCGCGAAAATTGCATTTCAGCCAGGTAGTAGCCTTCGGTCAATCTTCCGCTCATGTAGCCACCGCGTACCAATAGTTCAAGAGCGAAGGCCCGTTGCGCTTCATCTACAACTAAAAAAACGGTCTTTTCTTCGCCTGCGCCCAGCCAGACACTCTGCCAGGCTGGATTATCGAAGAAAAGCCGTCGGTCTTCCGTAAAATGGGCGGTTTGTAAGGTTGCGACATGGGCGCTCGAAAAGTCTACTGGGTCGAGCTTCTTTGCCCGCTGAACTTTGCCATCTATTACATATTGAATATAATAATCACGTTCAACTTTTGCTGCCGATTGCTTCGTTGCAAATGCCGTGCGTGACCCAAGCCTTACCTGTACCGCCATGTACCTGACCTTCTTAAATTTGCAAAATATTTAATTAGCTGTTTATTAACTTTTTACCTTTGTACATTTTACCACAAAGTACTATTGTCGTGCAAATCGCTAAAAACCGAAGGGTGAGCGTCAGCAAAGACCCGGACGTTCACGTCCGGGCTAAAAAAATTCGGTTCATTTATTTTTAGCCCGGACGTGAACGTCCGGGGCGGCTTGACTGGCGCAAAAAAGACGTTTAACAATAATTCTTTGATTAAGCTAATCAGGCCTAGACAAATAGCGAAGCCATTTCCAGGCCCAGCATTTTCTCTTTGAGAGCTTGCTCGTCCGGCGGCGTGCCATCAAAGCGGCTGGCCGCATCCAGTATTTTTGGCAAAAGCTGCATATCGCTGGCAGTGTTCAAGAAAATATCGGGATGGCTTAACACCCAGGATACTGCCAAATCAATATCGGCTTGTTCTTCGAGCGGTTCGTACCAGGTGGTGCGGCTACGGGTCGCTTGCACGCCCCAGGGACGGCGCGCAATCGCTTTGATGGTTTGGACTGCCACATTGCGCTCTTTGCATAGCGCTATCAAAGCATCAAAATCGGCGGCGTATTTAGGATTTTGCATCGTGACGAAGTTACACGGCAGCAGTACCGAATCAAAATCAAATTCTTTAAGGCTGCGTAAGTGCATGGCCGCAATACTCAACCCATGCCCGGTCACGCCAATATAGCGTACCAACCCTTGCTCCTTTGCTTCCAGCGCAAATTTAAGCGCACCATCCGGCCCTAGCGCGGTCTGCCATTCGATTTGGTCTACCAGATTATGCAATTGTAGCAAATCTACTTGATCTACCCGCAACCGTCCCAGCGACCGATAAAATTCATCCCGCGCTTGCTGGTAAGTCCGTTCTTTCATTTTGGTAGCCAAAAAGAACTTTTGACGGTGTTCACGCATCCAGGGGCCGATTCGCGCTTCAGCCTCGCCATAGCTGGAGGCGGTGTCAATATGATTTATGCCATGCTGCAACAAAACTTCCAGGGTGCGGTCTGCTTCCTCCTGGCTGGCCCGCCCCAGCGCCGCCGCTCCGAAAATAATTCGGGTACTTTCCTGGCCTGTCCGACCAAAAGGCTGTTTGGTAATCATTTCACTCAACTCCTTCTGCCTGCACTAATTTTTGCTGAATTTCCGACCTTCTTCCATTTTACTCTTAATCAGTCTGTTCTATCAAGTTACAACTGCTTGATGTTTAACGGTTCCTCAACTTTTGAGACATTTTCCTGATGAAAAAATTTCCCAAGAGTTAAGGAAAAATAAAATTCTCATTATACTTGGACAATACTTAAACAAAGGAACGCTATTTGCTAGTAGATACTTAGCAGCAAGTAAAATATTACTTGACTTGAGAAATTTGTGGTTTTACTGAAAGGTGTTACAGTTGGATGCAAAGTTTAATTGAGAGAACTACGTTTACCCGGCTAGAAGTGCGGGTATTTAAAAAGGTTTTATTCACCTTAATCTAAGCAAAGTATTTTTTGACCCTCGTTTCCAGCCTTCCAGTGCCGAAATTATGAGGATAGCCCAGGCAATACGAGAGCCAAAGCAGATGGCGGCGCTTAAAGCTTTGACCCAAAACTATGTGGCACTGAGTTTGCCCCGCAGCGAATTTGCCGCGCGCCTGGGCGAAATCAATTGTCCAACCCTCATAATTTGGGGCAAACAGGACAAACTTTTGCCGATGCAAACCGCTCAACTGGTCAAGAAGCAAATCGCTAACTCAAAGCTTTATCTGTTTGACTGTTGCGGACATATGCCTTAAATTGAAAAAGCCGGACAGTTTAATCAGCTCGTAATGGACTTTCTGGCTCAAAATAGTGTGCTTATGCGTAGGTCAAGTGTAGCTTGAAGTAGTTCAAAGTTCACCCACATTTGCCAGGATAGGTTTTTAGGCTAGTAGCGATTTATGGTCTTTAAGAAATTAAGCCGTAAATAGGGTAGGGGCGAATCGCATACGCCCTTGAACGCTGTACCAGGTCAAGGAGGGCGTATGCGATTCGCCCTTACCAAAGACCGTTTGCAGATTATTTAGTTAAAGAGCATCAATCGCTTTGAGGTCATGCTCAAGCCAAAGCGATTAAAATCGCTACTACATTTCAAGTGGCAAGCGAAAGTGGTCTGATAGAGAAAGAAAGGATTTTTATATATGAATGAGTCTAGCCGGGCGGCTACCGATACTTTTACAATTGGTGGCGACTTGACGGTGCGACGATTGGGCTTTGGCGCGATGCGTATTACCGGGCGGGGTATCTGGGGCGAACCAAAAGATAAGAACGAGGCACAGGCAGTATTGCGTCGGGTGCTGGAGCTTGGGATTAATTTGATTGATACTGCCGATGCTTACGGCCCGGAAGTGAGCGAACGCTTGATTGCCGAAGCGCTTTATCCCTATCCCGCCGGGCTGATTATTGCCACCAAAGGCGGCTTACTGCGCGGCGGCCCGGACAACTGGTATCCCGATTCCCGCCCCGAACACTTGCGCGAGGCGCTGGAAGCCAGTTTGAAGCGCCTAAAGCTGGAACGAATTGATTTGTACCAGCTTCACACGGTAGATAGCCGCGTGCCTATCGAGGAATCGGTGGGAGCGCTGGTGGAAATGCAAGCCGCCGGAAAAATCCGCCATATCGGGCTATGCAACGTGGATGCCCAGCAACTCGCCAGAGCGCAAAAAATTGCCACTATCGTTTCGGTGCAGAACCGATATAATCTGAGCGACCGGGCTTCGGAAAGTCTGGTAGATATATGCGAACAGCAAAATCTGGGCTTTATTCCCTGGTTTCCCCTGGCTACCGGCGCACTGGCTAAACCGGGCGGCAACCTCGACCATATCGCCCACACGCATCAGGCAACCCCGTCGCAAGTAGCGCTGGCCTGGTTGCTCCAACGCTCCAAAACCATGCTACCGATTCCCGGCACGGGTTCAGTCGCCCACCTTGAAGAAAACACCGCCGCCGCTAACCTCCAACTGACCGATGATGAGTTCAAAACTCTGGCGGCGTAAGAGAATTTTGAATTTTGAATTAAAAAGACCGTCACTTCGATTGAAGTGACGGTCTTTTTAATTCAAATACTCCGTGAGAATTTACGATTTACGATTAAGAAGTTTCTGGTTCAAAAGATTAACCACGGAGACACAGAGACACGGAGAATTTTATAAATGTTAAAAAATCTGTGTTAATCTGTGCTAATCTGCGTCCATCTGTGTTCCGCATTTTTAATCGTAAATCGTAAATCGTAAATCGTAAATCTATATGATGTCTGCAATTTGGGCTGGACTGTCAGCTACTTGAATACCGTTTTTCTTGAAAGCTGCTATTTTCTCAACAGCTGTACCTTCCCCACCACTAATAATTGCCCCGGCATGGCCCATTCTCCGCCCTTCAGGGGCGGTTTGGCCTGCGATAAAGCCAACGAC
>JBBQXW010000407.1:0-5653 GCA_038209275.1 Chloroflexia bacterium
AATTCAAAATTCAAAATTCAAAATTTTCTTACGCTGCTTGTCGCAGAGTTTGGGATAAGACGCGCACCTGCCGTTCGACTGCGGTGGCTACCTGAGATGGGTCGCTGCCGGGAGCAAAACGGAGGGCCGGGCCAAAAGTAATCGTGACAGGGTGGCGTTGTGGGAAACGCGCTCCTTTGGGCATCACGGCGCGAGTACCTTCGATCCAGACTGGCACAACCCGCACCTGCTGGCCCATCGCCAGATAGCCAACGCCACGCTTGAAAGGCTGCAACTGACCGTCAGGAGTGCGTGTTCCTTCCGGGAAGATAATCAAGCTATCGCCATCGCTCAAAATTTGCTGCGACTGTATCAGGCTGATAGCCCGGTTCGGGCCTTTGCGTACAAAAGGAAAGGCATTTAACAACACACTTACCGCCGCCCCTTTCCAACCAGTATTAAAAAAGTAATCGGCGGCGGCGGCTACCCTTACCCGCATCCGCAAATGCAACGGCAAAGCTGCCAGCAGCAACGGCGCGTCCAGATGGCTCGAATGGTTGGGAGCAAAGATAAAAGAACCTTCACCAGCCAGGTTTTCAAGTCCCTTTACTTCTAAGGGTGCAACCAGTTGCAAAGCCGGAAAGAGCAAAATCTGTCGTAGTGCTTCGCCCAGCCAGCATAGCGGCTTAGTATTTTTAGTCACTGCATCCATCATCTGTGCTGTATTCCGATTCATGTAATGCCTCCTGCTACTAACTTCTTTGGTTCATCAGTTCATCAGCTTTACAATAGCAGAACACCTACTGCCATTTACACCCCTCACGACTGGAAAATACTGTAAGAAACTGTATTTTCCTATCAAGCATTTGATTTAATCAAACGATTGATTAAATATTAGCATATAAAAAAGAGCTTGTCAAGCCCTTTTTAAACAACCTTTTAAATTTTTGTAAATACTCAGCCGGCTGCGACTGTCACCCTGACGAAGGAAGGGTCTCGGTGTTACCCGAAACACTTACTTCGGCAACCAGAGATGCTTCCTTCGTCACACCCCGTAAAGGGGCGTGACGGGGGTGAGTAGTTATAAATTTTTTGGGATTTTATGGCCCTTTGTTACAGGAAACGGCCCGTCCTTTGGTATCGGTATGGTATTCGTAGCGGACGTTTCGGATTTTGTCCAGCACCAGTATCTGAAAACCAGGCGTGAGAACTTGCATATAGCTCATACCAGGTTGGGGACAGCCAAGCGAACTATCCGACCATTCGGTTGGGTCGGTAGTAATAAATTGCAAATCCGAAGCACTAAGGTTGTATTTGCGCTGCATATCGCTCTCAACCGCTTTACGGGCCATGTCAGCCAGATTGCCTTGAGCGGGAGATGCCGCAGGGTTAGGGTTAGGCCCAAGCGTTGGAGTAGGGATTTCAAGCGGCTTGGTAGGACGCGGGCTAGAGCTAGAAGCGGGCGTAAAAGGTACAGTAATAGCCGGGGTAGGGGTGGCAGCCGCCGTTGTAGGGGCAGCACTGGTCGCACCGGGAGCAGTAGTTGTAATAGTAGTAGCGACGGCAATAGTGGGCGCGGGGGTACTGGTAGCGGTACTATCACCACAGGCACTGAATAAAACTAAAAGCAAAAGCAAAAGCAACATCGAACTTTTCTGCATGATTCTTTTCGTGAGCAAAATTTATCTCCTGTCTAAAAATTTATTATGAGCCTTCTATCTCAAACTCTTCTTTACAGATAAAACGCTGCAAACTGGCTAAATATTACAGCTTACAAAAATACTGCGGTTTGTATCCTAAAACCAGTTCGCTACAGAGTCAAGTTGAAATCAACCCGATAGCCCAATTCGCTAAACAAATAAGCTGGTCATCCTTAATATAACGTAATAATATTTGACAACACTTAATCATAGCGATATAGTGACTGTCACCAGTTAGGTTTAACACCTATTAGAAAGCTGTGGGTAAAAGTCAAACAGGAAATGCCTATATTAGCAGAGATGAACTTTGGTAGGGGCGAATCGCATTCGCCCTTTAGACCTGGCACAGTGTTCAAGGGCGTATGCGATTCGCCCCTACCTCCCCAATTTCGGCACTCCTGTCAAACATAGGTACTTGACAATAGTGCCATAAATTGTTAGCATAGGGTCTACTACATAACCAACTTACTCAGTTGCAACCATAAAGTTAAGGAGTCCCGGATGAGTGCAACCCAATCCAGTCCCCCAACCTCGCCTAGTCCGGCAACTACCAATATAACTCCCAAATCATCTGTATCAACAAACGGTAAATCGCACCGCCGTAACCGAAGAACCAGTATTAGGCAGCAACACGCTTTGCTGATGCTATTAATTTTTCTGCCCCTGTTAGCCATCCAAACCTACAGCGCTTTCGATGAATATGAGACACAACGCCAGGCTATATTGCAAGGACAGGCTGCCACGGCCCGTTCGGTCAGCCGGACGATAACCGCTTTTATAAATGACCAGTTGGGGAATAATCGAGCAATTAGCTTTAATTTCGATGGTTCGCAAAACCTGACAACCGAGCAGGGCAATTCTCTGCTGGCCCGGTTTCGTCAATCCACGCCAACTATAAACAGTTACCAGTTCTTAAATTCAGAAGGTCTGGCATTGTATTCCGACCCGCCCGCTCTGGTCGGTTTTAATTTTGGTCAAGAACCTTTTATTAAACTAATCCTGAGCGGAGCCGAGGAATACACTATAAGCGATTTAGGCTTGAGTACTCTCGATAATACTACGCCCACTTTTGCGGTTGCTAATGTAGTGTACGATGCGAACAATAATCGAATAGGGGTAATGAGGGCGAGTGTTAATGCCAATCTACTGGGACAGGTAATAGATATAAAGTTGGGGCAGCGTGGGCGCGGCAGCATTAGTATTCATGACCGACAGACCCAGCTGATTTATAACAGCCAGTTCCCAACTATGGACTATGCCCGTCGGGTGTCCAATACTGCTACAACTTCGGTAAGAGCAGCTTTGAATGGCAAAGAAACTCTACAAGAATATGTTAAAAGTCCGTTAGACGGCCTGGAAAAAATGGGTGCTTCTACCCCGGTACGCCTGCCGTCCTGGTCAGCCAGTGTAGCCGAGCCAATCGAGGATGCCATGAGTCCGGCGATGAGCCTTATAGTAACCCGCTCGATACTTTTTGGAGTGGTAACTATAATTGCGGGAATAGCCGCCTGGCTCTATTCGCGCTACCTGACTCGGCCAATTTCCCAATTAAGTAAGGCGGCGGTGGCGCTGGGAGAAGGTCAACTGGATTACCGTGCGCCAGTTACTACCCGAACGACTGAACTAGCTCAACTCGGCCTTAGTTTTAATCAGATGGCGGATAAAATCGCCGAAGATACCCGCGCAAAAGACGCTTTTCTATCACAAGCAGCCCACGAATTAAAAACTCCGATTACGGTTATCAAAGGCTCAACTCAACTATTAATTACCCGACAACAAAAAGACCTTAAAACAATTGAAGATAAATCCGATGGGACTACCGCAGTAAAAGTAAAGCTCCAGAACCAGATTAAAACGCTACGCAGCGTAGAGCATCAAACGAATCGGATGATTGAATTGATTAATCGTTTGCTTGAACTTGGTCGCCACCAGACCGGGCAAGTACAATACAACTTTGAAGCGGTAAATTTTGCTGAATTAGTTAGTCAGGGGATTGAAGTAGCTCATCAGCTTATCACGCCTGAGCGCCATTCAATCGAATTAGTAACCGAAAGTGAAAAATCGGCATTAGGCTGGGATATAATGGGTGATGTAGCCCGACTTGAACAGGTTATACTAAATTTGTTGGAAAACGCCATAAAATATAGTCCAGAAGGCGGAGCAATTAAAGTAGACCTTCGCCATATTCAAGCAGACGAAATACTGGGTGTTCCGCGTCTTGAGTTGAGCGTTAAAGATTATGGGTTGGGGCTTGAAAGTACTGACCTTGACCGCCTTTTCGAGCGCTACTACCGGGCCGGCAATGTAGGCGCAAATATTAGCGGATTGGGCCTGGGATTATATATCAGCTACGAGATTGTCCGCCAACATAAGGGCCAGTTGTGGGCCGAGAGTCCTGGTCTGGACAAAGGTAGCACTTTTCATCTGGTTTTGCCGCTAAAAACGATCTGAAAAAGCTTGACAAATCGGCGAAGCAGCTATATAATGCAATTCGCAAGAACGGGAACGCCTTAAAAGTGTTCCAACCTTAAGAAAGAAATAGTAGTGCAGACAGTCCGAAAGGGCGGAAGTGGCTCAGTGGTAGAGCATCTCCTTGCCAAGGAGAGGGTCGCGAGTTCGAATCTCGTCTTCCGCTCCATTTTTTTGCAATTTTCCTGTTTTGTGTAATTCTCTGTAGTTAAGAGTTCAAAAAGCCGGTTCAGCGTCGAACCGGCTTTTTGATTCAAATAAATGCTTTGGTTTAGAGCCTATCCCAGTAGGGGTTTGATTCATCAAACCCTGTGAACTTGGGCGCAATGAATTGCGCCCCTACTGCGATAGGTTCTTAGGCCGCACAGATTTCTGCTAAGAGTAATTCGAGTTCAGAACTCAGGTCAGCCCGCCCGGTTTTGTCGGCGTAATCGAGTTCGGCGAGGCGATGATAGAGCTTGTCGAGACGCTCGGCACTGAAGTTGCGGACGAGTTCGCGGCTTTTTTCGACTACAAAGGGATGCAGACCTAACGTAGAGGCGATTTCAGAATTACTATGGCGGGCCGCCGCCATCTCGCGAATCCGCAAAAGATTATAAATCTCGCGGCAAATCATCACAAAAATCTGGCGGGTAAATCCGGCGCGGGGCAAAGTAGTTTCGTTGCGAAGGCGATTTAGCTGCCGAATAGCTTCATCCAGTTTGCGCCGACTGAGCGCTTCAGTCAGCTTAAAGATAGAAGTTTCGCTCACCTGGGTAGTCAGCTTCTCAATCATGGCGGTGGTCACGGGCTGGCCTTCGCCTGCATAGGCCGACAATTTAAGCAACTCATTATGCAGGGCATACAGGTTTGAGCCAAGATACTGCCCCAACACCGAAGCGACGTTCGGGCCTAGCTTGATTTTTTCCTGTTTGGCGCGGTCTTCAATCCATTTTTGCAAAGCCCACTCTTTGGGCGGTACAAATTCTTTGACTACACCATCTTTAGCCACCGCTTTGTAAATCACATCGTTTTTGGCTACTTTTTGCTCTACCAAAACTACATCGCTAGAACTGGGAGCTTGCGGGATGAACTCAACAAAGCGTTCACGGGGCGAAAGGGCTTTGGCGGCAGTGGTGCGGCCTTTAATAGTAGGGCGGGCCGCTGATTTAGGAGCAGCTTCGCTCTGAGCGCCCTTGCCGAGTTTCTCAACCAGATTATTGACAATGACCAGTTGCTTTTCGCCAAACATCGAAAAAGCCTGGGCCGCGTTCAACACTTCGTCCAGGTTAAAACCGGCCTTGTTTGCATCAATTGTGATACACGAGCCGGAATCGAGGCTATCGCCGTCGCTAGAGCGCAGGCGATTAAGTTCTTCTTTTAAGGTAAAGCGGTCTTCCCCGAAATAGAGATAAATCATTGTTTAGCAAACCTGGAGGTTAAAGAGTTAAAGGGAGTAAAATTGAAATATAAACGCCCTGCCAGGCCGTGTGCCACTAGGTTTCGAACCTGCAAGCGCAGGTGGG
>JBBQXW010000408.1:0-5635 GCA_038209275.1 Chloroflexia bacterium
GACTGTCCCTAAATTAACTATTCCGCCGACCAGTGGCAGCGCTGATGCCGGTGGCGAAGAAGGACTGGGTACTTCGGCAGTCCAGGATAGTGCCGCCGATGGTCGGGCAATGCCCGCCACGCCGCGTGGTCTTTCGCAACGCGGTCAGAAACGGCGCGAGAAAAAGCGAGACAGAAGATAACTTACGATTTACGATTTACGCACCCAGAGGGTACCCGCGATTTACGATTTACGATTGGAAGTCTCGGTAGATTAGTGTTATGAAATGAAAAGGCGACCTTTTTGAGGGGTCGCCTTTTGTTTTTGGGTAGCTGTTTGGTAAAATTTTGATGTATCAAAATCTTACCAAACAGCTACTAAGTGAAAAGGTTAAGGTTGAACAGGTTTATTCTATGGGTGGGCGGGCGTGGGGCGTTTTGGTATTGTTGACGGCAGGCCACTGTTCGCTAACGCCGGGTAGAGGGGCTTGCTTGCCAGTCATTTGCTCTATCGTGAAGCAGTAGACCGTCACCTGGTCGAGCCGAGGATAAAAACCTTTGGGCCTGTCCCAATTGGCATCGGCATATTTCGCCAGAAACAAATCGAAAAATCGTTGCTTTTCTTCCCGTTCATCTAATACTTGCACTTGACCGAAACAAACCACGCTTCGATAACTGGTGCTGGTGTCGCACTCAAACTCGCCGTAAGGGAAAATCTGGCCCGCTTCGGTCACTTCAAAGCAACCGCGCGGATTGCTTGAAATATTCTCGCGAAAATGCCCACTGGCCCGCGTATTGTGGCTGTAAATCTTGCCGTCCTCGTAAACATACAGGTTCGGCACGACATAGGGCTGCCCGTCCTCGCCCACCGTCGCGAAGTGGCCCACAAAGCCCGCCTTTAGCAAATCTTCCATCTCGGTCTGCGCCATCTCTTTATCTTTGCGCCGTACTGTTGCTCTGCTCATGAATTGCTCCTTAGTTATCAGTTATCAGTTGTCAGTTGTCAGTTCGGAACTGACAACTGACAACTGATAACTATTCCTGGTTAACTATTTCTGCCTGCTGTTATACCTAATTTCTCTTCCAAATTGGCTTTAACTTCGGGCCATTCGTCATCAATGATGCTGAAGACGGCGGAGTGGCGCTGGTAGCCGTTGTATATAATCATGTGTTTTCGCAATATGCCTTCGGATTTTGCGCCGATGCGGAGAATAGCACGTTGCGAGTTGAGATTGCGGCTATCGGTTTTGAGCCAGACACGGATGCACTTTAGCGTTTCAAAAGCATGGCGCAGCAACAGATATTTGCACTCGGTATTAAGCGGCGTGCGCCAGTAATCGCGGCCCAACCAGGTGAAGCCGATTTCAACGCTATAATCCGCCGGAGCAATCGCCAGATAGCGGGTGCTGCCGATGGCTGTGTTGGTAGCCCGGTCAATAATGGCGAAGGGCAAGAACGTTCCGGCTTGCTGACCCGCCAGCGCAACCTCGTACCACTTCTGCATATCTTCGGGCGTGCGCGGACGCGGCATCGGCATATAAGTCCAGATTTCGTCGCTCTGGGCCGCTTCCAGTAAATCGGGCAAATGGTGCGGTTGCAATGGTTCGAGACGAGCGTGCTGGCCTTCCAGCGTCACGGGTTCAACTTTCATCATAGACATAATCTCCTTTAAACCTGCTTGCGTTTCCATAAATTTTGGGATGGGACGCGCAGTGCGTGGTTGAACTTGCTGGAAGCGTTCTCCCAGGCAATAACTTCGGTAAGCTCGACCAGAGCGTCATCGTTGTATAATTCGCGCAATCGGGCAAAAAGCTCATCACTGAACTCGCGCCCGGTGATAGTGATGCAATCGGCGTATTCCAGCACCAACCGCTCGGCTTCGGTATAAAGCGGGCTGGTGGCATAATCCGCCAGCGCCAGAATCTTCTCGTCCGAAATACCCAGTTCGCTGCCAACGGCAGCGTTAATATCCTGTCAGAAAGGACACCCGTTCAGGCTGGCTACTCGCCGATTGACCAGCGCCTGTAGCTTGCCATCAATCAAGCCCGAAGCTTCTATCCCAATCCACATACCGCGTACCGCCCGAAAAATCGTCGAGCGACGGGCGTAAAGCAGGTAAGGCGCTAATCGCGTCCCCCATTTTTTAAGCTGGGCTTCAAACACCTTCTTCGCATAATCATCGGCCTTTTCCAAATCTACCGACTCAATTCGTGCCATCTTTTCACACTCCCTTAAGGAAGGAACGAGGAACGAGGAAAATTTTGTGCTTCCTACCCTTATTTAGTCCTCAGTCCTCATCTCTCTTTCCCCTTTCCTTTTCCTTCTCCTCAGTCCTCGTTCCTCATTCCTCCGTCCTCATTCCCTGCTTCAGGTCTTCGATCAAATCGTCGGGGTGTTCGAGGCCGACGGAGACACGGAGCAAGTTTTGGGGCGTGCGGGTGGTTGGGCCTTCGACTGAAGCGCGATGTTCAATCAGGCTCTCCGTTCCGCCCAGGCTGGTAGCCTGAGTGAAAACTTTTAGCTTTGCCGCTACCGCCATTGCCTTGTCGCGTCCGCCCTTGACCTGAAAGGCCAACATTCCGCCAAATTGAGACATCTGGCGGGCGGCGATTTTGTGGGCCGGATGGCTTTCCAGCCCCGGATAATGCACCACCTCAACTCGCGGGTGGCTGCTCAAGAAAGTCGCCACTTTCAAGGCGTTCTCGCAATGCACCTTCATTCGGACGGGCAGAGTGCGAATACCGCGCAAAGTCAGCCAGCAATCGAAGGGCGAAGGAATCGAGCCGCCCAATTTTTGCAGCTTCCGAATACGCTCGAAAAACTGATTATCTTCCCTGGTAACCAACGCGCCACCCATCACATCGCTATGCCCGCTCAAATATTTGGTGGTCGAGTGCATGGATATATCAAAGCCAATATCAAGCGGACGTTGCAAAAGCGGCGTTCCCCAGGTATTGTCGCAGACGCAAATTGCCCCGGCTGCCCGCGCAATTTCGGATACCCGCGCTAAATCGGTTATTTTGAGCGTTGGATTGGAAGGCGTTTCCGTCCAAATTAGCTTTGTGTTGGGTCGGATAGCATTTTGTAGCTGGGATATGTCGGTCATATCTACGAAAGTAGTCTGTAAGCCCCATTCGGCGAAATTCTCGCGCAAAAGCACGCCCGTACCGTAGTAGCTATCGTTGGGTGCAATCACATGGTCTTGGGGGGTCAACGACTGAAAGACCGTCAGCGTCGCCGCCATGCCGGAAGAAAAAGCCAGCGCCGCCGCCCCACCTTCCAGCGCCGCCAGACATTTTTCCAGCGCCTCCCGGTTGGGATTATTCTCGCGCCCGTAGCTAAAACCCTGCGGATAGCTGCCGTCAGCCGCGCGCTCAAACGTAGTCGAGAGATAAATCCCCGGTGTCACCGACCGGGTATCCTCATCAGGAGTACACCCGGCCTGTGCCGCCAGCGTCTCAATTTTCATAGTTTATTCTCCACTCCTTCTCCTGTTTTTGCTCTTAATCCTTCAGCACTTTCTTTCACACCTGAATTAAAAATTTCTTCTACTTTATAGGTTTGAAATTTTTGTACAAAAATTTCAAAACTTAAGAGAGCCGTTTGGTTAGCTCTGGAAAATTTTTTGCAAAAAATTTCCAGAGCTAAACCAAACTATAAACTGATAGCACCAATCGCTGCTTTGTAATCGGCGACATCGAAACGGAAAGTGTCGGGGTTGGTGCCGCGCACTTCCGCCAGATAGCACGAAAGCAATTGCAACGGCACGACTTGCACCAGCGCGGCGCAAATCTCATTCCCGCCCGGCACTGCTAGTTCAATCCACGAATCGAGATTTGTTCCTGCCGAAGCGATGGGACGCTGTCCGACCAGCCAGACTTTTACGCCGATTTGCTCGGCGGCTTTCGCTATATCTGCGGTACGGTTCGCTCCCGCCCCCTCCGAAAAAGGATTGAGTAGCACCAGATGGTCGCCCAGACCCATACTGACAATCGGGCCGTGCAAAAATGTTTCCAAAGCAGCGCCTTCAGCCGTAACGTAGGCGGCTTCTTTGCATTTGAGCGCCCCTTCCTGGGCGGTTATTCCGGCTGGCCCCGGCCCGGCAAAGAAAATTCGCGCTCCCTCGCCGCCCATCCGTTCGGCGGCGCTGGCAAGCTTGTCTTGCTGGGCCAGCGCCGCTTCTATGCCGGGTGTAGTCTCTTTCAGAGCGGTGCGAAGCTGTGCCGCCATATTCAAATCGCCCTTCTTTTCGGCAACAAAGCTGGCAATTTGAACCATTACGCTCAGGGCCGTGACATAACTGGCGGTGTGGGTGGAGGAACGTTCCTGCGCCGTGGTTGGTATTACCAGTGCTTCGCTCTCGGTCAAAGGCGAATCTTGCCCGGTGATAATCACCAGCTTTGCCCCAATAGCGCGGGCTTTATCCAGCGATTGACGCGAAAAGAGCTTGGTTCCCCGGTGGCTGAACAACACTACCGCATCTTCGCCACGCAAAGGCTGCGGATAGAGCGCAAAATCGAAGGCCGGAACCGCCCAGGCTTCTACGCCCGCCGCCCTCAGCAAATATTGCCCCAGTTGGGCAGCATGATAACTCGTTCCCGTCCCAACCAGAAAGACCCGCCGGGCCTGAGCCAGCACCCGCGCACTGCGTTCGGCCAGTTCCCAAGTAACCGCGTCTTGCAACAGACGGCGCACTTCGTCCGGCTGTCCGGCAATCGTCTGGTAAGTCGCTGAACTCATTACCTTGCTCATAACCTCACTCATTTCTCCTCAATCCTTTCTATTATAGAAGTGATGAGTGATGAGTAATGAGTGATGAGGAAAATCCATTGGCGGAGCAATGTCCTACAGACGCAGGTGTAATTGTAGGATGCTGCTCCGTCAGCTGATTTTCCATTGGCGGAGCAATGTCCTACAGAAACGACCTGATTGTAGGACATTGCTCCGCCAATGGATTTCACTCATCACTCATCACTCATCACTCATCACTAAATTACTCCAGCCAGCGCTCGGCATTTTTTAGTTCGGTGAAGCCGGATTTTTGGTAAAGACCCTGGGCATCGCGAGTTACCAACAGCCAGCGTCGTAGCCCCTGCAAATCGGGGTAATTTAGGATGGTGGGAATCAGCCATTTACCCAAACCTTCTTTGCGGAAAGCTTCATCAATGAAAACATCGGCACGGTAGGCAAAAGTGGCGTAGTCGGTGACGACCCTGGCGAAGCCAACCTGTTCCGCCCCGCTATAGACCCCGAAGCACAGCGAGTTTTCGAGTGAACGGGCAATTACCTCACGGGGACGATTATTGGCCCAATAGGAACGCGCCAGAAAACCACTGATTTTTTCAATATCCAGCCGGGCCGGGTCGGTACTTATGACAAAATTTCCGTTATAATATTCCTGGTGCATTGCCAAGTCTCCCATTGGTTTTCAGGTAATAACAAAGTTAGGGCTTTCGCTACTACTTTACTTGTTTCAAGCGAAACCCTATACAAAGAAAATCGTTTTGATAATCGCGATTGTACTTAATAACAATCTTGACAAAGGCTAATTGTTATGCTATAACAATAATAGCAAACAATAACAATTTGTCAATAGGTTAAAGTATCTATAAGGACATTTCATGGATTTTAGTAATATTTCGCTGGAGAAAAATGGA
>JBBQXW010000409.1:0-5635 GCA_038209275.1 Chloroflexia bacterium
CTGACCGCCCAGAGCATAGATACCGCCATGCGACTTGGGGCGGGCTTCAAGATGGGGCCGCTCGAAACAGGCGATATGAGCGGGCTGGAAATTGGGCTATCGGTTTCGGAAAACACTTTGCGCGAGTTTGGCGACCCCAAATATCGCCCGATGCAAATTGTTCGCAAGCTGGTGCGGGCAGGCCATGTTGGGCGTAAGGCAGGCAAGGGCTTTTATCTTTACCCCGCAGGCAGCGATAAACCTGTGCCGCGCCAGCCCGATATTGCGCTGCCCGAAGTGGATGCGCCTCGTTTGATTGCCGTACCGGGCGAAGGACAAGAAGCCCGGCGCTGGCGCGGCAAACTTGCTCAGGCCGGATTTAAGCCGGTAGGAGTGAGCGAGGCGGAACTGGTACTGGTTACGGCTGAACCGGGCCAGGATTACAAAAAACTCTTTGCCGAGACGGTTCTGGATACGGTGCGCGGTACGGCGCTGGCAGTGGTTAATCCTCTCGTTTCGCCGACTGAGCTAGGAGTGTTAGCCGGGCGTGGCGCTGAAACTTTTAGCCTGTTCTGCCCTTTCCCGTTTATTCACGACAAGTTTTTCGAGCTAGGCATGGCCTGGGAAACCGCGCCGGAAGTTGCCGCCAAAGCGGTTGCCCTACTTAAAGCGCTGGACTACAAATGGATTGTAACGCCAGAAACTCCGGCGGGCGTAACGCTGCGGGTAATCTGTTGCATGATTAACGAGGCTTCTTTCTCGTTGCAAGAAGGGCTGGCTTCGCCCGAAGATATGGATATTGCCATGAAACTGGGCATGAATTATGGCATGGGGCCGTTCGAGTACGCCGACAAGTTGGGAATAGATATAGTGCTGCGGGTGCTTGAGCATCTTCAGGCCGAGACGGGCGACCCGCGTTACCGTCCGGCCCAGCTTTTGCGAAAAATGGTACGCGCCCGCAAGCTTGGTCAGGATGTCGGACGCGGCTTTTATGACTACTAATAATCCATATAATCAATAAAATAATGACCACTACTTCCGAACTTGAATTTCAAGCGCGTTTCGACGCGCACTCACAGGCGGCTATGGCCCATTTGCGCCAGACCGATAGCGTTATGGCGGGGCTGATTGAGCGGGTTGGCCCGTTTAAACTTACCTCGGAGCGGCCTTATTTTTTTGCGCTGGTCTCCTCGATTATTTCTCAGCAAATCTCGACCAAAGCCGCCGCCGCGATTCAAAAACGCTTCCTGGCGCTCTTTCCCGATTCTAACCCGCCAGAAGTAACTCCGGCGCGTGTTTTGGCGATTTCGCACGACGATTTACGGGCGGTTGGTTTATCCGGGCAGAAGGCCCGCTACGTCTACGATTTAGCCGAAAAAATCGAATTGGGCGTAGTTGATTTAGAACACGTGGATGATTTGGACGACGAAGAAATAATTACTCAACTAACCAAAGTTAAGGGCATCGGGCGCTGGACAGTCGAAATGTTTCTGATTTTTTCGCTGGCCCGCCCCGATGTGTTACCTGTGGATGACCTGGGCTTCCGCACTGCTATCCACCGACTCTACGGCTTTGAAGAACGGCCCGCTGCTAAAGTTTTGCGCCAGTTTGCTCAGGAGCGCGGTTGGTCGCCTTACTCCACCGCCGCCACCTGGTATCTGTGGCGCAGCCTGAATTTGAAAGACGATGGTTGAACCGCCTGGTAACATAGCTGGTAAGATTAATCATTTGTATGACATTGCTCCGCCAATGGACTTTCCACAAAACAATCAGCTGACGGAGCAGCATCCTACAAATCAGCCCGAACCTGTGGGACATTGCTCCGCCAATGGATTTTCAGCTTGCTAAACCGTCTTTGCTGTTCAAGATTGGCGAAAAAAGTGTATAATTTCAAAACCGCTTGCTGGCTGTAGCAAGTAGCCCGGCCCAAAATTTGAAGTGAAGTAATTGGTAGAAATCGAACCGGGGGCGCACTCTGGTCTAACCGACAGAAACAGGTAACAAAAATGGCAGAAACAACTACTCTGATAACAAAGCTCTCTGAGGCTGAAATCGAAAGCCTGGAAACTCTCTATACTTTGCGTGGACGAGAAGAGATTTTGAGTTTTATTGAGCAAAATTTCTTTCTTGTACCTCTATTGCTGGAAGCACCCGACAAGATTAAAGAATATTTTGGGAAGGTGCCTCTAGTTTTGGAGGTGGTTGCTGATGTGGAAGTAATTGGTGATATTCGACTGTTAATCTATATCATTACAGAACTTGAGCCAGAAGCCGCAGTTGATAAACTTTCTGAATTTGATTTTGGCTGGTGGCTAGATGCTTCAGTCCCAAACCAGGAGAAACTTGAGATTGATGTGGATTTTCCATGAGTTTTGATTGGTCACAATATTTTAATTTAGCTAAGGAACTTGGCGGTGAGCCTGGAATACCAGCTACTGAAGAGGCTAGATTGCGTAGTGCTATCAGCCGAGCTTATTATGCGGTATTTATTCAAGCTCGGAACTATATGCTTTTTCATGATAATCATATTATTCCAGCAAATGTAAATCCTCATGGATATGTACAAGTTCAGTTTGTAACTAGCTCTAACAGGCTTCGCCGTGAAATAGGAAAAAGGCTTTATAGCTTGAGGCAAGCTCGTAACAGAGCAGATTATGCGGATAACTTCAATAACCTAATAACTACTACTCGAAAATCGTTAAGAGCAGCCGAAGAAATACTTACTTATTTGAGCAGACTCTGAAAATAGCTGGTCAAACCAGGTAAAGGAAACAGGCAAACAAATGGCGGAAGCAACTACTCTAATACAAAGCTTTCTGAGGCACAAATCGAAAGCCTGGAAAAGTTATATACTCTGCGCGGACGGGAAGAAGTGCTGAACTTTATTGAGCAGCATCCTTTCCTTATGTCGCTATTGCTGGAAGCGCCGCAAGCAATCCGAAAATATTTCAAGGAAGGCCCGCTCTACTTAAAGCTTGAGTACGACCGGGAAATACCTGACTATGTTGATTTGTGGTTACTTATTGCTACTGATTTAGGGCCAGAAGAAGCGATAGATAAACTGGATGAGTTCGATTATGGATGGTGGTTTAGTGTTTCTGAGCTGGCGCATGGCAAGCTCGAAATTGCGACTGACTTATGAGCTTTGATTGGTCTGCCTATTTTAATCTAGCTCAGGAGCTTGCTCGAAAGCCAGCCCGCTCTCCGCGAAAAGAAGCTTTGTTACGCACTGCCATCAGCCGAGCCTATTATGCGGCATTTATTCAAGCTCGTAATTATCTACGTGATACAGAAGGACACTTAATTTCAGCAAGCTCTGATGTCTTTATCTATGTTAAGAATGAGTTTTATAATAGTTCTGATTTAGCGCGTAAAGCAATTGGTAAAAAATTAAACTTATTGCGAAGGTATCGAAACAAAGCAGACTACGATGATACTTTAGCGAATCTGCCTGCTGTTACTCAGGAGGCTTTGAAGCTTGCCAAACAAATAATTACTGCATTAAACGGTTTATAAAAAAGGGAACTCTTGCAGGGCTTTGCCCGTATACAGTTATAATGTCTAGCTAGAGAAGGGCCAACTAGAAAGCCCCAGGGAATAAAAATAAACGATGAGTCTTCACGGAGCTTTAGAAGAATTGAGATATGGCGGGCCGGAAATTCGGGTGCGGGCGGCGACGGAGCTTGCCAACTTGAATGACCCGGCGGCAACCGTCACTTTGATTGAGGCGTTGGACGATAAAGAGCCAGAGGTGCGGGCGGCAGTCGCCGAGGCGCTGGCGACCTTTCGCGATAAGCGGGCCGTGCCGAAGTTGATTCCGTTGCTGCAAGACCGCAGTTGGGTCGTGCGCGAGTCGGCGGCGATGACGTTAGGGATTATCGGCGACCCGGCTGCCGCCCGTCCTCTGGTGGATTTGGTAGAGCGCAATTCGGCCCACGATGTAAATATTTTGCGCCATCACCAAACTATAATGGAAAGTATCATTGCACTGGGCCGTATTAAAGACCCGCGTGCCACTATGCTGCTGACCAAAATCTTGAAAAAGGGTTATAAAAGTTCGGTATCGGATTGGCAACTACAGGTACGGGCGGCGGCGGCCCTGGGGCTGGGTTATCTCGACCAGCCCGCCGGAGTAGAAGCTTTATTCGATGTACTGAGCGAGAATGAAGCGCGAGAAGTACGCGAGGCGGCAATTACCGCGCTTTCTTTGCTGCGTAGCGAAGATAGTTTCAAAAAGCTGATTGGCGCACTCAATTCGCGTATGTTTGAAGACCAGAACCACTCGTGGCCGCGCCAACTGGGAGCAGTGGCGGCCCTGGGGCAGATGGGCAACCCCGATGCTGTGCCTTATCTGTTGCCGATGGTCAATAGCGAATCTTCGGAAGTGCGAATGGCCCTGGCTCATGCGCTGGCCCGGCTTGGTGTTACCGAAAGCAAGGAAGTTTTGTTAGAGCTTTTGCGTGACCGTATGGCGGAAGTTCGGGCGGCGGCGGCGCAAGCGCTGGGTCATCTTCAGATTTCGGATGCTTCGGGCGCGCTCAATGTAGTCTTGCGCGACCCCAATCGGCAGGTAGCGGGCGCGGCTCAGGTTGCGCTAGACCAGATTAAGGCGCTACCGCCCGGCAATCCTCAAGGTAATTAAACCACATGACTAACACCTACCCACAGTATGGGATTTACCTGATACCACCGCCCCATTTACTATCCTCGATTGGTCAGGCTCATCAGCTACTTGCGACAGAATTTAATGCGCGGCTGGCGGGTCGGTTTATGGTGCATTGTACCGTCAAGGGCTTTTTCAAGTTGAAAGATGGCGCGTCTCCCGCCGATTTTATTCCAGCTCTTGATGAAATGTTCATCACTACCCCGGCTTTTCCTACCGAAATTATTGAGCTTTGGAAACTCAATCGTGGGTCAAACGGTGCAAGTATTTTGCTCGGTATGGAGCGCACCGAAATTTTCCATAAACTTCATAATGATGTCTGGGAACTTGTGCAACCCTACATCGCGCCGGATTGTCTTTTCTCGCCCAGCGAACCAGCCGGTCCAAATTTCATGCCCCATATTACGCTCGGTCAGTCCGATGTACCAACTGAACCGGGCCTTTTCGAGCAGGCCGCCGCACTTTGCCAGCATATTTTAGATAGTTCCCTCAAAGGTCAGTTTTTAGCCCGTTCTATGCAACTTATCGAATTTTACTCCGAAGATTGGGCTGGAAATTGGGGAAATACTCTAAACTACAAGCAACTAAAGGGTTGGCAATTGACTGAGGACTGAAAACTGCGTTAAAGAAAAGGCCCGATCAGCCAAACACTGACCGGGCCTTTTCTTTAACTTATCTAATCAGGTAAGGACGCTTTGCCCGCTAAGGCGGTATAAAGAATTAACTTCCAGCGGTGGTAGGGGCGAATCGCATACGCCCTTGACGATAAGGGTGAATGTTCAAGGGCGTATGCGATTCGCCCCTACGAAAAACGGGAACTTAATTTTTAACGCTGCCTTAGGCGAAGCCTTGCGTAGTTTTTATGCTCAGTTTAACCTGAAGGAACTAAAGATTTTTCGGCCCGAAATTGAAAAGATAGTTGGGGCTGGTTTAGAATTATTGGACTTACGAGAGATATATCCTGAAAAATATGAGCAGCTTTGGAAAGAGCAA
>JBBQXW010000410.1:0-5606 GCA_038209275.1 Chloroflexia bacterium
TGACGACGCTTTCGTCGCTTTGGCTTTGTATTCACCCGAAGCGACGGCAAACCGGCCCTCTCACCCGCGCTCCTGGCTTTGGTCACGGTTTTTCAGGCGGTCAGAATGTCAGTGACCGCCAGGCCGCCCTGCTGGTGGGGATGCGCCTCGACTGGAAATATGCCCTGCCTCTGCCACTTGATTAGGCTGGCTTCAATTACAGCGTCTTGAGCGAATTTCGGGAGCGGCTGGTGACGCACCAGGCCCAAAGTTTAGTCTTCGACCAACTGCTTAATAAACTCAAAGCGCTTGGTTTAGGGCGGGCCAGCGGGCAGCAACGCACCGATAGTCGGGCAATCATTAGTGCCGTCCGACGCTTGAGCCGCCTGGAATTACTAATCGAAACTTTCTCGCAAACCTTTTTTTGCAAGGTTTGAGCGTGGGGTTTGCGAAACCCATTTTGAGTTCAAACAAACGTCTTAGCTAAAAATTTACGGATTTCATTCGCTTTTCAGGGGCTGAAACAAGAGGTTTGCGAAAAAGGCCCGCAAATCGCCTGTTTGTTAAAGGTCTGGCAATTTTTAAGAGGAAATTTTGACCAAAATCGGGTGGAGTCAAAAAGCAAGGCCAGCTTTTCTAATGTGACCTTGCTTTTCCAGTTTTAGTAAAAATTCGGCTTTAGCGGCTCTTGCGGGCCAACGGGCTACGCATCAGGTAGCCGAGCAGCAACAGCACTACGCCAATTAACAAAGGCCACAAATCGAACCAGCGGAACAGCAACAGAATACCTACGATTGCCACGCCCAGGTTAAAAATAACTGGCGCTAATTTTTCCGCCGAGCGGCTGTATGCCCGATGATTAAACACTTGCCAGGCCGAATTAGCCGCCAGCAAGCCGATAATAATCAATACGATTCCGCCGATTGTCTGAATTAATCCCAAGTCCATCCTCAGTTCTCCTTCTGGTAGATAAAAGTGATAGCGCGAAATATTTTTCGTTCGAGCCAGACCGTTCAGAGCTTCCGATTATTTGCCCTGTCCCACTCAAGTCTGCTCACTTAATCTACGCAACTCCGCCGATTTTGTTCCCAGAATCAATTATTAAATTTTAACCACAGAGGACGCAGAGGACACAGAGGTTTTTATATTTTCACCATGGAGGCACGGAGACACGGAGAAACAAGGAGGTAAATTCTATTTTTAGTTTTCTCTGCGTCCTCTGCGGTAAATAATTATTAAAAAATTCTCCGTGTCTCCGTGTCTCCGTGGTGAATTTACTCATTACTGGCTGCCTCAGCCCACCCGACGGGGTGCATTACTCATTCCTCCGAAATGCTCCAGGAAAGCGGAGGTGCGGGCGGCTTCGTGGGGCGAACGGGCGGGGTCGAGGACACAGCGACAGGCGCGGGTGTACGAGCCGATAGTTTGTAAATCGCTGCGGCCTGCTTTCCATTGCCATTCCAGCCCGTTTTTGTCGCGCAGGAATTTTTCGGCTTCGCTGCGTCCGAAAGGTCGGGCAATTTTGAAGCGTTGTGAACGGGCCGAACCTTTGAAGAGATAAAAGCCATCGTATAAATAATCAGGCCGCACCATCGCCCGCCGCACGTGGGCGTTATGAGCGAATTGCGCCGCCAGGTCTGATTCAAGCGCCGCCCGCACTCCCGCCACAATTTGCTCAATCTCGAAAAAGCCAACCAGATAAAATCCCGCCGCGCCCGTAAAGCGTCCGGCTTGCTCGTCGTAGTCCGCCAGTCGCGCCAAAAAAAAGAGCAAATCGTCGGGACGCATTTGCTTTAGGGCGGCTGACCGGGGCGTTTGCTCACATTCGTCGCCATAGGTAAATTTTTCAAATTCGGGGTCGTAGTGGGTCGGCAAATCCAGCGTGCGTGGCCCAAGATAGCGTGCCAACGGTTCGCCGGAGCGGTTGAAGCAGGTCAAATCGCGGTAGCGCAGCAAAGGCGGGCGGGCAGCACCGTACAACTCCTTGCGCTCTGGTATCGTCACCAGTTCAAACGAACCATCACCAAAGCGCGGACTTTGCAAGCCCATACCGATATGCGCCGCGTTCGCCCCGATATTGGCTAGAAATATACGTTTGTTAGATGAGGAATCCATATTGAGTAGACGTCAAACTGAAAGTCTGAAGGTGAAGTTATAGGTCAATGAAGCCCGCCCTGGACAACCCTACGGGCCGAATTCCGAGCTTAATACTAACCCTTACCTCATCCAATTTAGACACTTCTTAAATTCTCCGTGTCTCCGTGTCTCCGTGGTGAATTTCTCTGACTAAGCCAGCCCGTATTTAACTGCAATAATCTCAGCCAGAATACTGACCGCAATTTCGGCGGGTTCACGCGCCCCGATTGGCATACCGATTGGCCCGTGAATACGGTTAATCTGCTCTTCCGTCACGCCTTGCTTTTTCAAGCGCTCGGCCCGATTGACCGTCGTGGTGCGGCTACCGATAGCGCCAATATAGCGCGCCTCGGTGGGCAGCGTCGAAAGCAAGGCTGGTTCGTCGAATTTTTCGTCGTGGGTCAGGATAACAATGTAGGTATTGGAATCAATTTTCAGATTTTCAACCGCTTCATCCGGCCACGCCTCGATTAATTCGTCCACATCGGGGAAGCGTTCTTTGGTCAAAAATTTCGAGCGTCCGTCAATTACCTTAACCCGAAAGCCGAGTTCTTTCGCCATCTTCACCAGCGGAATCGCCGTATGCACCGCTCCAAAAACCAGCAGCGTTGGCGGCGGCGCAAACACATCCACAAAAACCTCAAAAGCGCCGTTAGCCGTTTCAATCGGGAAAGTTTTTGAGCCAGTGCGTTTCATCAAATCTATCGCCTGGGCAATCGTCTGTTGGTCAAGTTCGGCTATGCCCAACGACCCATCGTTGCGCCCGTCGGGATAAACCAGCATCTCCGCGCCAATCTCGCTACCTTCCGGCGCATGAACCACTGTCGTCCGCGCCACCATCTCTTCGCGCCCGATATGCTCAATAATTTTCTGATAATTAGACATTGCTTCACTTTCTTAGTGATGAGTGCTGAGTGAAATAACAATCAGCTGACGGAGCAGCATCCTACAATTCGCCTCGAACCTGTGGGACATTGCTCCGCCAATGGATTTCCCACTCATTACTCATCACTCATTACTCATCACTTCTCTAACGGCGCTACATAGACCTCGATGCCACCACCGCAAGCCAGGCCGATGTCCCAGGCGCTTTCCTTGCTGATGCCGTACTTGAGCAATTTCGGCTTGCCGCTCTTCAGCACCTTCTGGGCTTCCTCGAAAACTGCCCCTTCGACGCAACCGCCACTGACCGAGCCAACCATTTTGCCGCTTCGGGTGACAGCCATCTTCGCGCCCTCTAAACGGGGGGCTGGCCCGGTGGTTTTAACTACTGTGGCGACGGCGATTTGTTCGCCTTCCTTGCGCCATTCTTCTACTTCCAAAAGTATATCTTGCATTTCAATAACCTCCTGTTTGAATAGTTTTCTCTTTTATTATACATACTTATATTATGAATACAAGGGCAGTTGGTAAAATCAATTATGGTTGTAGGAGGGGGCTATGCCCTCGATTTAGCTCTATCAAAAGTCATAACTCGAAGGTGCAGCCCCATCTTACAGGGGAACTGGCTTTAGGCGAAACGCGGGAAGAAATTGGTGAAAAAATCTCCAATGCGGCGGATGCCATCTATAAAAGCCAGCCATAAAGTTCGTAAAATATACATAGCAAACCTCCGTTCTTCCGTTATTAATATTCACTACCGTACAAAATTTAGAAATGGGCCGAGGCAGGTAAAGCCAAGAGCTGTAAGCCAATCCCTTCTTCAGGTGTAAGTCAGAAACAACAGAATTCAACGACATGGTAGCCGTAAGGTAGATTCAAACTTTACTATACTGAAGATGCACAAAGCCATTTTCAAATTTTCGCAAATCCACCAGATTAAGCTTGCTTTTAACGTCTTTTGGTAACCAATAATTGCCACTGCCTATTAGTTGGGGAACAATGATTTGATGATACTCGTCGACAATACCAGCCTTTATTGCTTCAGCCGCTAAATGCGGGCCGCCAATATCAAAATCTTTATCTGATTCTACCACTAATTTTTGTATGGTGCTTGGGTCAAAAGACCGCTCAATCGTCGCATTAGCTATTGTGACATCAGAAAGCGAAGTGGAATAGACTATCTTCTTTGCAGTTCGCCAAATTTTGGCATAGTCATTCATAGCTTCACTTGGCCCATCCATAGGGCCACTTGTCCCTTCTGTTGGAATAGTATCCCATACCTTCATAGTCTCGTACATGTTGCGTCCAAGTAGAGACGTACCTACATTACGTACAATGTCATTTACGAAAGCATGTACTTCTTCACTTGGCATAGCCCATTCAAAATTACCACTTTTATCAGCAACAAAGCCATCTAGCGATGTCATTATAAAGTATATTAATTTTCCCATAGCCTTATTCCACTATTCACTACCGTACACTTTTTAGCAAGCACATTCGGTTGAAAATTTTTTGACCCTGACAAACAATGCCAGGCCCTTTTTGAGAGCATACTTTTTCGCTAAAAGCGGCTCAAGCTATTGGTGTTAGCCTCAAAGATTTTTCAAGCTTACCTACTTGCTTAAATCTGTACGGTAGTGAATATTAATAATAAATTATCAAACCAGCGTATGCTGACGGCGGACAGGCCGATGGCCTTCGTTCAAATCAGCTAACAGCATACCGAGGCTTTCGAGGCTCTTGAAATTGTGGGCAGGCAGAAAATCGTCCACATATTCCAGGGCCGCCTGAATACCAACCGTCAGGGGCTGGTAATCCGGCAGACCCAGCAACGGATTGAGCCAGATTAGTCGGAAACTCATGCGTTGCAAGCGCGCCATTTCGCGCCGCAACGTCTCGACGCTACCTCTGTCCCAGCCATCACTGATAATAATTACCACCGCGCCGTGACCGAGAACGCGCCGCCCCCATTTCAGATTAAACGTTTCCAGCGACTCGCCTATCTTCGTGCCACCCGACCAATCCTTGACGATTTTAGACACGTTCAACAGCGCTTCGTCAATATTTTTATTCTTCAACTCGTGCGTGATACGGGTCATGCGCGTGCCAAAGACAAACGTTTCGACAAATTTTAAGCCATTTTCCATCGAGTGCATAAACTGAAGCAGCAAGCGGGAATACAGATCCATCGAGCCGGAAATATCGCAAATCAAAACCAGTGGGCGCGGCTTCATCTTGCGGTCTTTCTTGAACAACTCAATCGGCACGCCGCCATATTTCAGGCTCTTGCGAACCGTCCGCCGCGCATCAAAGCGATGCCCATGCCGCGAAGCTGCCATACGACGGCTGGGGCGCATACTCAGCGACCAGCGTAGCGCCATCATCAGTTGCTTGGCTTCGGTCAATTCGTCCGGCGAGAAATCCTGAAAATCCTTGTTTTGTAGCGTTTCAAAGGCGCTGTAGGTCTGCTGCCGCTCCACGTCCGAGCCGTCGCCATCGCTTTCTGCGCTTTCGCCCTCCGCCAGCTTCTTGCCCATATTGTCAATATCGAGTTCTTGCTCTGGCTTGTTGGCGTTCTCGCGCTCAGGTTGTTCAAGCTGCTTCGGCTT
>JBBQXW010000411.1:0-5595 GCA_038209275.1 Chloroflexia bacterium
AAAGAAGCAATAGAGCGCGCCCGAAGCGGCGGTGGCCCAACCCTGGTCGAGGCCAAAACTTATCGCTATCGCCCGCACTCGTCCAGCGACGATGACCGCACCTATCGCACCCGCGAAGAAGTGGAAGAATGGAAGCAGAAAGACCCGATTGAACGCTTTGAGCGTTATCTGGAAGAACACGGCCTGCTGGATACAGCCCTGAAACAAAAAGTCCGCAAGGAAGCCAAACGAGCGGTAGACGAGGCCCAGGACTACGCCGAGAAAGCGCCTTATGCCTTGCCGGAAATGGCGCTCCGCTATGTCTACGATGAGGAGGTGCGCTAATGGCTCTTAAAACAGTGCTGGAAGCGGTGCGCGAAGGCTTACACGACGAAATGCGGCGCGATGACCGAGTAATTGTGCTGGGCGAGGATGTGGGACAGCGCGGCGGCGTTTTCCGCGTCACCGAAGGCTTGCAAACCGAGTTTGGCGAGGAGCGGGTGCTGGATACTCCTCTGGCGGAAGCCATGATTGCCGGGGTCGCGATTGGTGCGGCTATGAACGGGATGCGCCCGGTGGCGGAATTTCAGTTTGCCGACTTTATGCACCCGGCCCTGGAACAAATTATTGACGAAGCGGCCCGCGTGCGTTATCGCTCGGCGAACGGCTTTAGCTGCCCGGTGGTCTTTCGAGCGCCTTACGGCGGCGGCGTACAGGGCGGTCTTTACCATAGCCAGAGCGTCGAAGCGCTTTTCACCCAGGTACCCGGCCTGAAAGTGGTTGCGCCTTCCTTTCCTTACGACTACAAAGGATTAATTCGGGCGGCGATTCGCGACAACGACCCGGTAGTCTTTTTCGAGCATAAAAAGACTTATACTCTGCCATCCATCAAGCAAGAAGTCCCCGATGGCGATTATATTGTGCCAATCGGCAAGGCCAAAGTGGTGCGGCAAGGCACGAGTCTGAGCGTGTTCGCCTACGGTATGATGCTACATCAATCGCTGGAAGCGGCTCGTGTGCTGGAACAGGAAGGCATTAACGTCGAAGTGGTAGATTTGCGAACTTTGCGCCCACTTGACCGCGAGACCGTAATAAATTCGGTCAAGAAGACGGGCCGCGCCCTGATTGTCCACGAAGCCAATTTGTTTGGCGGCTACGGCGGCGAAATTGCGGCAATATTAGCGGACGAAGCGTTCGAGTACCTGGACGCGCCCGTCAAGCGCCTGGCCGGACTGGATATTCCCGCCATGCCCTTCGCCCAGCCAATGGAAGAATTTTTCATGCCCAATCCGCACAAGATTGCCGAGGCAATGCGAAAGTTAGCTAGTTATTAGTGATGAGTGATGAGTAGGATAATCCATTGGCGGAGCAATGTCCTACAGAATCGAGGTGAGTTTGTAGGATGCTGCTCCGCCAGCTGATTTTTACTCATCACTCATTACTCATCACTCATCACTCAGAGGAAAAATATGTCAACGAAGATAACAATGCCGCAACTCGGCGAGAGTATTCACGAGGGAACGATTGGGAAGTGGCTCAAGCAGCCGGGGGAGCCAGTTGAAAAATATGAGGCGATTGTCGAGATTATTACCGACAAAGTGAACGCCGAAATCCCGTCGCCCGTAGATGGCACCCTGACGGCTATTCTGGTGCAGGAAGGCACAACTGTCGAAATCGGCGCAGTTCTCGCCGAAATGGAAGAATCTGTCGCCGAAGCCGTTACTTCCCAATACGACCAAATGCCAGTTGAAGTTACCGCTTCCCAAAACGGTGCTAATAGTTATGCTACCCCTGAAAAATCGTCAATCGCGGGTACCCCCTGGGTGCGTCAATCGTCAATCGAAGAAGAGCCTACTGGTTCGTTTCCGGCGGGACGGGCGGTAGCGGGTTGGTATGAGGAAAAATCTATTCTGGACGGCACGGAAGATGACGACGAGCCAGCGATTGCTGCCAGAGCAAAATACGAAAAACCCTATCGCTATTCACCTTCGGTGCGGCGATTGGCAGAAGAGCATCACCTGGATTTGGCGGCGCTAAATCTAACAGGGAGCGGCGCGGGCGGACGAATTACCCGCGACGATGTATTAAATTATTTGGAGCAGCAGCGCACCCGCCAGTCCGACACTACTCCGGCAAAGCCAAGTCAGCCGCAGTTTGAGCCAGTTGCAGTTCCGGCAGTACCGACGCGCTATGAGCCGGTCATAACCGCCGCAATGCGCGCCGCCGGAATAGAAGAAAATCGTCGGCCTACACCTGTTCCCGCCACGCCTACGCCGCAACAATTCCCGACTACGGCAACGACGGCAGCGTTTGCGCCAGCGTCCCAACCTGCCCCCGCCCCGATTGCGATACAGCCTGCGCCCGTTGTACCACAGCCTGCGCCCGCACCCACACCTGGCGCGGTGCAAAGCAGCGGCCCGGCTTATACCGCCGAGATGTTCGGGCAGAACGGCGAAGAAGTGGTGGCGCTGACTCCGATGCGGAAGGCGATTGCCGAGCATATGACCCGCAGCAAGCAGACTACCCCGCACGCCTGGACAATAGTCGAGGTGGATATGACCGCACTGGTACAGCACCGTGAACGCATTAAAGACGAGTTCCGGCGGCGCGAAGGAGTTGGCCTGACCTATTTCACTTATATGCTGATGGCGGTGGTCAAAGGCTTGCGTCAGTTCCCGCAGCTTAACGCTACCTGGTCGCCGGAGCGCGGCGGTATTGTAGTGAAGCGCGAATTAAATCTGGGCGTGGCGGTAGATGTGCCAGACGGCCTGATTGTGCCAGTCATTCATCAGGCCGATGAAAAAAGCCTAGTCGGAATGGCCCGCAAACTGGACGATCTGGTTACGCGCGCCCGCGACAAAAAACTGACGCTGGCGGATGTGCAGGGCGGCACTTTTACGGTCAATAATCCCGGCGCGTTCGGCTCGGTACTCAGCTACCCGATAATCAACCAACCCCAGGCCGGGATTATAACGATGGAAACGATTGTCAAGCGCCCGGTAGTAATCACCGATGCGACGGGCAACGACTCAATTGCCATTCGCTCTATCATGAACATGTGCCTGAGCTTCGACCACCGGGTCGTAGATGGCGCGCAAGCCGGACGCTTTCTTCAATTCGTGAAGCAGTGGCTCGAAACCGAAGCGCCAAAGGTGAACTCATAACATTTACCTGACCATAATGAACTTTAACAAAATAAACCGGGTATTGCAGTAGGGGCGAATCGCATACGCCCTCTTGAGCTGGCACAATGTTCAAGGGCGTATGCGATTCGCCCCTACGAAACCATCGCCCATACCCGGATTTAATAGTTAAAGTTCATTATGGTCGGGCTAAAAACAAAGACCTTACCTATTTTTAGCCCGACCATTTATCGTCGGTTTTTCTTTGACGCACAACTCTCAAGCGATTGACTCTTTACCGCCTAGTTCAAACGTGCTATACTTAACACCAATTAAGGAAAAGCGTGGGTCTGACAATTGGTGGCAAAAATCAAAACTTAAAAGCAACAATGAAGTTCAGGTGAGAAGGCGATGGCAACCGGGCGTTCAACAGCCCTTTACGGGCAACTACAAGTTTTTTCATTAAATACGATTTTATCGGCGCTAAATTTGCAGAAAGTGACCGGGCGCTTGACTTTGGCTCAGTTCGACCAGATAGCCGAGGTAATTATAAAAAATGGCGAAGTGGTAGATGCCTGGTCGCAGACCGAGCGCGGGCTAAATGCGCTGCTGCCGCTCTTTGGTTGGGAGGATGGCGTTTTTTCGTTTAACGTTCAGCCCGCCGAAACCCAGACCATCAACATTTCGCTACCTGTCTTGCAGGTACGCTCGGCAGTCTATCTGGAAGAGCAAAAATCGAGCAAGAAACAAGTTTCAATCTTTACCCCGCAAGTTCCTTCGGCAGCGCACGTCTTACAGGTCAATCAGGACTCCGAAAACGACGTGGTGATTAGGCCCGAACAGTGGAACATGCTACGGCATTTAGTAACCGGGCCTAAAACCGTTCAGGAAATGGCTGACCTGACCGAAACACCGCTTGATGCTTTTGTGCAAAACGTCAGCGAACTGGTTCGCAGCAATATGTTGCGAGTGGGGCCACCGGGTAGCAAGTAAACAAACCATGAAATCGCAAACTCCAACCGATAGTAATTCAGTCGCCCAGATGTTAGAGCAACTGGGTAATCACCTCCCCAATTATAAACCCCGGCCCGGTCAGCTTCAGATGGCGGAAGCAGTCGCAAAAGCGATTGCCGAACGCGAAAATCTGGCCGTCGAAGGTGGCACGGGCATTGGCAAATCAATGGCCTACCTGATTCCGGCGCTGCTCTCGGTAGCCGAGCAGGGAGCTAGAGTAATGGTAGCGACCAGCCACAAGCCCCTGCAAGACCAGATTGCCAAAAAAGATTTACCGCTCCTGGCCCGCCTTTTCAAAAAGCAAGGCTACACTCCATTTAGCTACGTAACCCTCAAAGGCATCAGCAATTATTTGTGCTGGCACAGCGCCGATAATGAACAGAGCAAAATCGTCGTCAACGACCTGGCTTCCAAAGCGATTCGGTATGCGCTGGAAGCGGGCGATAAATTTTCGGGCGATTTCGAGGATTTGCCTTTTAACCTGCCTCCCGAAAGTCGCGCCCTGATTAGCGCCGATAACGAAGATTGTTTGGGGTCGCGCTGTCCGCACCGCACCCGTTGCTATGCTCTGCAAGTGCGGCGCAAGGCAGAAACGGCGGACGTGGTAATTACCAATCACTCGCTGCTAAGTCTGGATATTCGGAGCGAAGGGGCAGTTATCCCCGGCGAATACAATACTTACATTATTGACGAAGGCCACAATTTCGAGGACAACGCCACCAAAGCCAACGGCGTGCAGGCCACTATTGGCGGCTGCCGTCGTTTTATTAACGGCGAAACGGTGCGCCGCGCTGCCGTCGCCAACACCCAACGGCTCGAAAACGCCCGCGAGAATCTGGAACGCTTTCAGAACGCCGTGGCTGCCTTGTTTGTGCGTCCGCCCGATGCCAAATTTCAGGATTTTGAAGACGAAAACAAAGTGCTGCTCAAGGGCGAACTAATTGCTGGACGCGAACTGGCGGAAACCATCAAAGACTTGCTCGTTTTGCTAAAAGATATGGTGCCGCGCACCGAGGAAGAAGCCGCCCGCGTCCAGCGCACCCGCCAGCAAGGAACCGCCCTGGCTGACCGACTTGAGAAAGTTTCGGCGATGTCCGACCCTAATCTGGTTTATTACGCCGAGCGCACCTTCCCCGGTGGCGGCGGCCCTACTTTTGGCGGACAGCGCGCCCAGGGCCAACCTCGCTTACCCTCGGCGGGTGTCCCGGCCTACGCCCTGTATGCCATGCCAATTAACGTGGCGGGCTATCTGGCAAGCTGGTTTAGCAAAAATAACGTGGTCGTCACCAGCGCGACCCTTTCAGACGGGCAGAATTTCGATTTCTTTACCCGGCGAGTTGGAATGAAAAATCCCGCAACTTTAATCGTCCCCAGTCCATTTAATTATAAGGAACGGGTGGGGCTTTTCTTGCCCAGAAGCAACAGCGCCACCTACGGACAGGGCTGGAAACCGTTGGCCGATAATATTGCTCAGTTGTTG
>JBBQXW010000412.1:0-5594 GCA_038209275.1 Chloroflexia bacterium
CCTCAATCTCAGGAGTCGGTCTATCGGAAGCAAAGAGTAGGGTTATCGAAGAACCAGCTTCTTCCTGCTCAATTTGCTCTATGGTTGGGTTCGATTTCAAAATACGACCAAGCGGCAGCAAGGCAAAATAAAGTTGGAGCAACCGGGCCGCCGGTAAAAAAGCCCCCGGCACGAGAATAGCCTCGATTTGATAAAGGCTCAAGCCCTCGTGGGCCACATTGTGAACCTCATTTGCTTCTTCCGGCAACACCGTCAAAGGCTTGGGTGGCACAGGTGCGGGTTCGGGAAGGGGGGCTGGCCCTTCATCTTCGGAAGAAACAAAATGTTCCAGCGTTACCCGCAACGGATCAAGTTCCAAATCGCCAATCGGCTCACCGGCTAATTCGCGACAAAGCGCCGCCAACCCGTCAGTCGCCTGTAACATCAAATCAATCAAGCGCGGTTCGGGGCGCAGCTCGCCGTTACGCAGCCGATTAAGCGCCGTCTCCAATGCGTGCGCCAATCGGGTCATTCGCACCCGACCCAGCGTTGCCGCGCCGCCTTTAATAGTATGCGCCGCCCGAAAAATATCCTGGAGCATCGCATCATTACTGCCTTTTTCCAGCACCAATAAGCCCTCGGTCAGGCGCTGAATTTGCTCTTCCGCTTCATCCAGAAAAATTTTGAGTTCTTCGGCTGTAATGTCTAAGTTATAATCCATAATTGATAAAGTTGCACAAGTTGTAAAAATCAGTTAAGCTATTTCGGCAAGAACCAAATTAGTAGAATCAATTGCCCGATTACTGCAACAGGCATTTAAGCCAGAGGATACGCAATGAGTCAGGATAATCGTTTCAGTTTCTCATCTTCTCAACAATCGCTTAACAACACTGCCGCCGCTGATATACAGGTAGTGGTTTTCGAGCTAGGCCACGAAGCCTATGCCATTCCAGTCACACGGGTGCAGGAGATTATTCGCCTTCAACCGATTACCACTATTCCTCGCGCCCCCGATTATGTCGAAGGTATGACCAATCTGCGTGGTCAGGTTATCCCGGTGATTGACCTGGTCAAACGCTTCGGGTTGGGGCAAGTGCAACAAACCAAATCCAGCCGGATTATTGTGGCGGAACTACCCAATCAAATGGTCGGAATGATGGTAGACAACGTTATTTCGGTGGCCCAATTGCCGCAAAGTTCGATTGAGCCACCCCCGCCAGTGGTACTCTCGGTTGATTCGAGATTTATCCTGGGTCTGACCCAATACCGCACTCGTCTACTGATTTTACTCGACCTTGACCAGGTATTAAGTCGCCCGGTAGATACTTCTAGTTCTTAATAAATAATTTTTGGTAATACCAAAAATTATTTATTAAGTAAGAACGCCGTTGTGATAGCCGTTGCTATTGGCGGACGGGGCCGAACCCAGCATTGAAACTGACGGAACGGTAGCTGAGTCAGCCCCATTTGCGCGATTGTTACTATTCATCAAGAAGCTATCCAGATAATTTTCTTCCAAACGGAAGCGCGCTACCACCATTAAAAGATTATCGCTCATTCCGGCTAGTCCTTCGGCGGAGGCTACCATCTCCTGAATCTGGGCGCTCATTTCTTCAGTAGCTGCCGAAACTTCTTCGGCGGCGGCGCTATTCTCTTCCGAAACCACTGCGATATTTTCGATGGCTTGAATTACATCGCGTGAATTGCCGTCCATTGTGCGGGCCAGCGTACTGTTTTGGGTTGCCACTCCCGACACCGCCGTAAAAGCCTTGACCAGTTCTTCGCTCACCCGGCGCATATCGTCGGCGGAAGAACTAATCTGCGACACTTCGCGGTTGGTGGCACTGACTTCTACCAGAATGGATTCGAGCGACTTACCCGCTTCTTCCGCCAGTCGCGCCCCGTTTTCAACTTCACGAGTACCTTGCTCCATCGTCAGCACCGCCGCTTCGGTGGCTTTGCGGACAGAATTAATCAGCGCCGAAATCTCTTTGGTAGATTTGCTGGCCCGTTCCGCCAGACTTCGCACCGCATCGGCAACCACGGCAAAGCCGCGCCCGTGTTCCCCGGCGCGGGCCGCTTCGATAGCGGCGTTCAGGGCCAGCAAGTTGGTCTGGTCGGCAATATCATCTATCGCTTCGACAATAATTCCAATCTGGCTCGATTTTTCGCCCAACTCCTGAATTGTAATACTGCTATTGGAAACACTCGAACGAATAGCCGACATACCGTTGATTGTCTTGGAAACCGATTGCGAACCCATTTCTGCCGCCATCGCCGCCCGTGCCGCTACCGAGGCAATCGCTTTGGAACTGGCGGTTAGTTTTTCGCTGACCTGCGACATCCGACCAACGCTACTGGTAGTAGCTTCTACCACCTGACCCTGTCCTTGCGAACCACTGGTCACTTGCTCGATTGCATGGGCCAGTTGTAGCGTGCTTTCGCTAGTGCTACTGACCGACTGGCTTTGCTCCTGCGCCCCGCGTGCGACCTGCTGAATAGTGCGGGCGATTTGCTGCACCACCGCCCCCGACTGCGAAGCGGCCTGGGAAAGTTCGCCGGAAGCGGTTGCTACCTGGATGGCGTTGCTATAGACCTGGGCTACAGTTGAGCGCAAATTTTTGAGCATTTCATTAAAAGCATTGCCCAGTACATCGTTATCGGAGCGCGGCTTGACTTCAGTGGTTAAATCGCCTACCGCAATTGTAGAAGCAGTAGTCGCCATCTCTAGCAAATAGCCCGTCATATCGTTGAAATAATGCGAAACCGCTCCAATTTCATCGTTGCGGTTGACTTCGAGACTCTGGCGCAATTCGCCTTTGGAAATAGCTTTGGCGGCTTCCGAAATACGGGCTAACGGACGGGCAATATATTGCGAGACAAAGAAAGAGACACAAACCGCAGCTATTAAGGCTAATAAGCCAACTATCACTAACACATAGCGTATATCCATCGCCGACGAAAAAGCCTCGTCGCTCTCCTGTTGTGATAGCACTATCCAGCCCAAACCCTTGTAATCTTCGTGGCCTCTCTCAGTAGTATAGCCAAACACCCGGCTTTTGCCATCTTCATCCAGAATGATTGAATTGCCCTTTTTGTCCAGCGCATTTCTGAAGGCTTGATTATTAGCCCGACTTGAGCCAGCCCCTGCACCCGATAAAACTTTGCCATCCCGTTCCAGCAATTGAAGCGTGCCAGTTTTGCCAAATTTGGCATCGCTAATTATGCGGTCAACTACCTCAAAATCCATCCGCAAGTTTGCCACGCCCTCAAAACTGCGCCCTGGCCCAAACACCGGCGCACTGAAAAGTAAGACGCGCTTGTCGCCCGTCTCAGGGGTAGTGGTCGGGCCTTCTACATTTACCTGCAAGTTAGTGCTGGTAGTCTTAAACCAATTGGTCGCAGATTGGTCACGCACTGGTATCGAGGTATCGTTAGCGGCCAGGACTTTGCCATCCGCCCCTACAAAAGTAATATAGGGATAGACTTTATAAGTTTGGGAGACCTGCTTCAATACTGCATTGCGACTATCAGCATCTTTCGGTACTAAGTTCAAATTGGTTGCCACCACCTGAACATCGCCGTAGCGCTCGAACAAAAAGCGGTCTATTTTATCGCTGACGGCAATACTCAGGTCAGCAAGGTTATTCGATTCTTTTTGTTCAATGGAATTCTTGGCTAACCAATAAGTAGCAAAGCCCCCTGCAAGCAAAGGTATCATAATCGTAAAAAAGATAATTATGAGCAAACGGCGCTCCAGCTTCCCGGTAGCGCGTAGGGGATTGAATAATCTTCTCTGCTTTTGCATCTAGTCGTCCTCAGTATTAGCAGCGGTTTTGCTGGAAACAAATAATTTATTTAAATTAAATGTGGTATTATTCTTGGCGCTTTTTCAGTTATCTTTGTTTTCAAAGAACCTGTAGTACTATCATAACATAAGCTAAATGTTACGTAAAGAGCTTTAAAGTTTCAGGAGTGCCTAAATTGGCAGAGGTGAATTTCGTAGGGGCGAATCGCATACGCCCTTTTGACCTGACGCTGGCTAGAGGGTGTATGCGATTCGCCCGATACGCATCAACCTAAGAGTTTAAGCGTGAAGATGGTACGCGATGAAAGTTCGCCCCGGAATTCATTCCGGGGCGAACTTCACCAGACACTAATTTCGGGCGTATTTCCTTAACTTGATGCGTATGAGGGCGTATGCGATTCGCCCCTACCTCGGCGGTTTTAGGCACTCCCAAAGCTTCTAGCCCGACTTGCCAGCCATTCCATAATTCGGTAGACTTACCATCAGTGTTATCGGTATACCAGAACAGAAGGAAAAATCTAAATTATGAGTAACCGAATGACCAATAATCAGGCTAATCTTTCTAATGTGCGGGTCGTCCTGCTCGACCTGGGCGATACACTTATTCATGGTAATTTCACCGCCGGGGATAGTCAGGCGGTTTGGGAAGAAATCTATGCCCGATTAATTTTGAGCGAAGCCGTCCAGGGCGCAAATTATATTGTGCCGCCCCTGGAAAAAATTCGCGAGGCTATCGCCGAACACGTGAGCCGGGCAATGGCAAATATCTGGCGCGATAAAACTGAGGAAGAGCAGGATATTCTGGTGTTATTTAAAGCGGCTTTTGAAGCTGCCGGGCTACCCCGCGCTGCCGAGCCGGAATTTTTGCGGCAGGTAATCAGTTTGGAACAGGAATTACTTTACGCCCGTATCGTTGAGGTCGGCCCCACCGCCCTTTCGACGCTGGAAGAGTTGCGACAACGTGGCTATCGGCTCGGATTAGTCTCAAACTTTTGTAATCTGGTAGACGTGGTTTATCTCAATATTGACCGCCTGGGATTACTACAATATTTTGAGCAAAGCGTACTTTCTTGCGAAGTGGGCTGGCGCAAGCCGTCGCCCCGAATTTATGCCGCTATTTGCGAAAAAATGGCAGTTGTCCCTGAAAACTGTCTGTTTATCGGCGATAGGCTAATCGAAGACATACGTGGCCCGCAACAAGCTGGAATGAGGGCAATTCTCACTCAGGAATTTCGCCAGGAAGAACCCAATAGCTCTAACATTCAGCCCGACGCGGTTATTACCCGCCTTGACCAGTTGCTCGACTTGCTTGAGCCATTGAAATTTGCAAAGTAGCCCAAAATAGCTGTAGGAGGGCGCTATGCGCTCGATTTAACCTCTGCTCAAGCTCACAAATCGAGCGCATAGCGCCCTCCTACAAAGAACAAATCCGAGTTTGCAACTACTCTAACTAAGGTTAATTTTTGCGCCTGTTTTCCTCAATGTAGTGTATAATAAAAGCAGTAAGCCTACCAAAAAAGGCCAATAAACAGGCAAGTGGCAAGGAGAACTGTATGAGCGAACAACCACCTTCAGGTCAACCACCTTATCAAGGCGGAAATCCACCGCCCGGCCAACCACCTTATCAGGGCGGAAATCCGCCGCCACCGCCGGGTCAGTCCCAATATCCTTATGGCGGAAATAATCAGCCGCCACCCGCACCCGGCCCACAACCGCCTTATGGCGGCACTTACCCCGGCCCGCCACCCTCACAATCGCCTTATGGCGGCACTCCGCCCGGTTACGGCCCACCCCCGCCCGGTTATGG
>JBBQXW010000413.1:0-5578 GCA_038209275.1 Chloroflexia bacterium
ATATTCTGGCTATTGAGCTTATCGGGCATCCGTTTCTCGCTTTGACCCATTGAGCAAATTAGAAAGCTAACCTACATATCCCTTTTATTTTAACCTACTATACATAAGATTGCAAGCTTTTCACCATTACCTTTTGGCTAGGCCAGCAACTAATCAATTGAATTCGATAACGCCCGTGTCGTCATTTATCAGCACTAACTTCGGCTTGCTCCCAGATTGTTAGCACCTGCTCTGGTGTCATTTGTCGGCCCTGCTCATACAATACATTAAAGCTTTCTTCGCCGAGCAACTTATGGAGAGTGTTTATAATTCTGGTTTGGCTATCTATGTGATTAGCTTTAAGCTTCCAATCAATCGTTTCGCGTAGGGTGCTGGCTGCACCTAGAAAGATTACTGCTTGCTCGGTTTTTCCTTCCGCCTGGGCCAGTTTAGCCAGCCCAGACTCTAATAATGCAGCAATCGCCCAATGGTCTTCCAAATCCTGGTGTATCTCCAGCATTTCCTTGAAAATTTGTCTGGCCCGGCGGTAGTCTTTTTGGGCTATAATCGCGCTACTCAGATAAAGCAGACCAGTTGCAATTGCACCACTATATCCAATTTCTCGCCATAGCCGGACACCTTCTTCATAATAGAACCTTGCCCGAATATAATCTTCCTGTAAATAGCACAGTCTGCCCAGTTGCCCGTTGGCGCTACCCTCTAAATGTTTATCGCCGATTTTTTGGGCCAACTCCAAACTTTCTTGTGCCAGGACAGTAGCCCTATCATATTCGCCGAAATTAGAAAGCGCCGTACTTAAAGGCCGCAGAGTCTCCGCCAAACCGGGTTCGTAATTCAAGGCTCGGTAAAGTTGTTCGCTTTCTTCGCACCACGCCAGCGCCGAGTGATAATCTCGCTGGTGTAGGGCAATTATGCCAACTCGCACAAGACCTTTAGCCCTCCACATGTTAGATTCGATGTTCATCTGGGCAGGCAAGTTTTCTAGTGCTTGCTCTAACCAGCGTCGCCCTTCCGTCAAACTGTAGCGCATCCAGAACCACCGCAACGCAGCGGCTATCCGCAAGGAGTACTCTCGCCTGTTTTCGATTACCGACTTGCTTTCCAGACCCCATGTTAACGCGGCTCGAATATTATTCACTTCGGTGGCTAGTCTAGTTAACCACAGCTTCTCTTCAGACAATAAGCCTTTTTCGGCTTCTTCGGCTAGATTCAAGTAGTAATTTAGATAGCGCTCTTGAAGACTTGCTAATTCCTTGGCGGCTTGCAATTTCTCCCAGCCATATTGCCGAATGGTCTCCAACATGTGAAAACGCGGTTCGGTGTAGCCTTTATTGTCCTGAGCCGATTCGTCCACTACTACCAACGAATGATTTATTAACTGGTAGAGCGAAGCTATAACAGTGGTTTGGGCCAACCTCTCTTCAGCACAAATTTCTTCCGCCGCGCTCAACTCCCAGCCGCCACTAAAAATTGCCAGCCGCCGGAGCAAAGTTTGCTCGGTTTGACTGAGCAAATTGTAGCTCCAATCCAGCGAAGCCCAGATAGTTTGCTGGCGTTCCGGCATATCAGCCCCGCCGATAGTCAGCATTTGCAGCCTGATTCGCTCCTGACTATCAATCAGGCGGGTAAGCAAGCTTTGTGGCGGTAGCATTTTTATCCAGGCTGCCACCAGTTCCAAAGCGAGGGGCAGTCCATCCAGTCGGCGGCATATTTCGATTACCGCCCCGGCATTACCTAAATCTAATTGGAAGGAAGGCTTGACCGCCTGCGCCCGTTCTACAAAAAGCGTAATGGCAGGATATTCACGGCTAACTTCCAGTTCACTTGAAAGCAATTGGGCCTTTTTGGTAGGGGTCGGCGGTAGTTTTAAAGGAGCTACCGGGAATTCGGATTCGCCGGAGAGCCGCAAGGCCACCCGACTCGTCACCAGCACAGTTAGCCGGGGGCAGCTTTGCAGCAAATTATTAATCAAAGGTATTGCTGGCAATACATGCTCGAAATTATCCAGCACCAGCAGCGCCTGTTTATTTGCCAAAAAATTTTGGAGTAATTCGGTGGCGCTAGCAGTTTGTCGGAGAAAGCCTTATTTTGGCGAGAACACTACCACTGGTAGTTCAATTTCAACAAGAATTGACTAGATATGGTAGTCTATTCGATTACTCCGACAAACTGCTAGTGCCGGGCCTTTCGTTTAGCCCTAGCACCTGGGCAATTGTCACATCTACCAGCCGGGGATTTTGCACGGAAGCCAGTGGCACAAACCAGATTTGCTCAAATTCGGTTTGTAATTCCGATACCGCCTGAATTGCCAGGCGGGTCTTGCCTGTGCCGCCCGGCCCGGTTAGGGTCAAAAGGCGCGACACAGCCACGCCCTGTTTGCCACTTCTCAACCGTGCCTGAATTGCCTTCACTTCATCTTCTCGTCCAATCAAGCGATTTGGCGAAATTGGCAAGCGATTAGCCTGAAGGTTTGATGCTTTAGTTTCAAGCAATTTTTGGTTGTCGTTTAAAACATTCGGCGATTGGCTTACGGCGGCTTGAGGATTAAGACTTAGCTGCTCGAACCATTCTTCATCAAAGATAGGGTAACTTTCGTAAGTAGCAATGTTCTGGTCAAACATATCCTTGATGGCTGACCACAGCTTACCCGCTTCTTCGCGCTCTTTGCCGGGGATTAAAATTCCAGCCTGTAAGTAAAGCTGAATCAAGCTTTGCAAGCGCGGTGCAGTTGGCAAGGTATAGCCGCCTTCCCATTTCTGCACCATTCGGTCACTTTTTAGGCCCAACCGGGTCGCTACCTGGCTCTGGGTTAAGCCACTACGCTGGCGATACATCAAGAGTAGTTCGTGCGGTAGCGCCTTGCTCTCGCGGCGGTAAGAAATAACGTTGCTCATATTCTTATCTCACCTACTAGCGAAAAAATTCTTCAAACCCGTACTGTTCAGGGGTACTGACCCGTACTCCAACCACCTCTAGCCTTGCTTAAATAGAGTATACCTGAATTTCATTATAACACTTCAATGGCTAAATCAAGCCGATTAATATAATCACTTACGATTAATTACGTATATTTATTCTCATTGGTCTCAAATCGAGGTGAGAATTATGTCCAGAAATTGCCGGATGTTGGGATACTTCTTGCTGCTATCAGGTTTACTCTATCTTTTGGCAGCCTGCGGCGATACACCTGACAGGTCATCAACTCCAGCAGCGTATTATTCCGCATCGCCGCTACCGTTTGGTACTTACACCACCGCCATCATTATGAACGACATAATGGCAGAACCGCTTGGTTTTAGCAAATATCTGGGGCGCTGAGAACTGCGGTTGAGCAAATACGAACGTTTCTCGTTCTATCTGGATGGTCAGGTGATAGTCGAAGGAGATTATGAGCTGACCGCCGGACAAATAAGTTTCCCCGCCGAAAGCTGGCCCAGCGAATGTGGTACTCCTGAAAATGAGCCGCCCTCGGCTATATACAAGTGGACTTTTGACGGCAAAGCTTTGACTTTCTCTAAAGTAGTCGAGCAATGCTACGGCAGGGGAATCGTGTTGCGTTCTCATCCACTGATTTTAGCCAAATAGTTGATTAAGCACAAGAGGAGAAGAATTGTATGAAGAAGCTTAGTTTTATAGGGATAGTTGCTTTAATATTAGCCAGCCTGAGCCTCGTCTCTGCACAAAGCGCCCGCACCGCCAGTGGCAAAATGAACGCCCTGAATAACTCCGGCGTGACTGGCTCCTTCACCATTACTGAGGTGATCGCTACTAACGACATAATGGTACAGGCAACTTTCAAGGGTTTCCAGCCTAACACTGCCCACGCAGGTCATATTCATTCTGGTTCTTGCGAAAAGCAAGGAGGCATAATTTTCCCATTACCAACTGCCAAAGCAGATGCTAACGGTAACGCCACGATTTCCTGGCCGGTCAGTCACATAACTTTTGACGAGATATTGCGCGATTTATACTATGTTAATTTCCATACGTCTGATAACCCGCCCGGAGATGGTATCGTTTGCGGAAACATTACTGGTGCCTCAACCGCCGTTGCTGGTGACGTTACGACTAACGCTCCCACTGGGGTTCCCGCCGCTGGTTTTGGCGATAATTCCGGCGAAGGCAGTTTAAGCCTGTATCTTGTCAGTGGGTTGGTGGTTGTACTGACCAGTAGCATTGCAGCTTATATTATTCTGGGCCGCCAAAAGAATCAACGGTAATTTATCCGAATGTTTTCATACAGCCGCGAGACCCTGTTTAATCTGACCGATGGCCTTTTGACCGAAACAAGGCTATTTTGTCTAAACTCCAAAATTGAGTTGTTTAAGAAAAATCTGAAAGGAGAAGAGTCATGACCAAAATCAGGTCTATTGTTCTCGTTACTTTGTTGCTGTCAGGTTTGGTTCTGACAGCTTGCGGCGAAAGCACCCCGACCACCGTTCCCGCTACTACTGCCGCTACTACTCAGGCTGCTCCCGCTACCGTCGCACCCACAACAGCGCCCGCCACCACGCTTGCTGCTACGACGGCGGCAGCTATTGCCACCACTGCTGCTGCTACTGCGACCACCAAAGTTGAGCAGATAGAGCCAAAAGCCGGTAGCTGGAAGACCTGGGTGCTAACTTCCGGCAACCAGTTCCGCCGTCCCGCCCCGCCCGATAAGGCCGCTACCGAAGCCGAAATCAAGCAGCTAAAGGATTTGGCGACTCAGCGCGATGCTACCGCTCTTAACCAGATTGCCTTTTGGGATACCGGCGGGCCATCTTATCACTGGAACGAGCTGATGGTTACTTACTCGCTCAAGAATAATTTGCCGAGTAATATGGCGGCGCGCCATCTGGCTCTGTTGCACATCGCTCTTTACGATGGCATGGTGGCAGCCTGGGATAGCAAGTATAGCTTTAATCGCCTCCGCCCCAGCGAAGTAGATACCAGCCTGACTACCGCTATCTCTAACCCGCGCAGTCCGTCTTACCCTTCAGAGTTTGCGGTAGCCGCCGGAGCAGGGGCGGCTATTCTGGGCTACGTCTTCCCCGACGATGCCGCTTTCTTTGCTAAACAAGCCGAAGAAGCGACCAAATCGCGCTTGCTGGCGGGAGTGGATTATCCCAGCGACCTAACGGCTGGACTGGAATTGGGCCGCTCTGTCGCCGGGCTGGTGATTGAGCGGGGCAAGGCCGATGGTTCCGATGCAAAATGGACGGGCAGCGTGCCAACCGAACCGGGCAAGTGGAACGGGACTAACCCGATATTGCCTCTGGCGGGTACTTGGAAGACCTGGGTGCTAAGTTCACCCAACGAATTCCGGCCCGGCCCGCCTCCCGCCTACGACTCGGCTCAGGAACAGACTGAGCTAACCGAACTGCGGAACTTCCAACGCACGCCCAAAACCAACGCCGATGCTTTCTTCTGGGAATATGCCGTCGGCGGGCCGCGCAACTACCAGTATTGGAACGAGCAAACTGGCAAGAAGATTTTAGAGTACCGCCTCGATGCCAACCCGGTGCGGGCAGCACGCGCTTACACCCTGGAGAGCGTGGCTCTATACGACTCTTTAGTAGCCTGTTGGGATGCGAAA
>JBBQXW010000414.1:0-5574 GCA_038209275.1 Chloroflexia bacterium
TCTTTGGCGCGGCTACTATTTTGGTACTATTTTTGGCGATTGTAATCATATTTGACCCGATACTTCCAATTTTAACCAGCCCGCACACCAAAATACAATATGGTTTTTCTCCAACCGCAAAACTTAGTCCGAATGGTAAATTGTTGGCAGTGAGTACAGATAAAATTGAAATCTGGAGTATGAGCGACCAGAAAATGCAACGGGCTTTTGGTATTTCCGTCTATAACAAATTCTGGTGGGGCAACGATAGCCAGTACCTTGCTTCAAACCCAGCTGAAGGCAACATGCAAATCTGGCGGGTAAGCGATGGAGTATTAGTCAGCCGTCCAGAAAATCCTTTGGGGAAAAATTCAATAAATCGCAATACTCAAATCAGCTTTAATTCCGCTAATGATATGGTAACGTGGCCTGATTTAAATGATAATAACACTAAGAGTTGGGCGGTGTGGCGAATAAATGAGCAAAATCGCACCTTGATAAGAAATTTAACACACTCCCTTTACTTTAATGTTCTTAGCCAGGATAAAAGCTTGTTAGCCATTTCTGATAGTGCTTTTCAAATTGAAATCTTACGAGCAAGTGACGGCTTATTCGTTAGCTTACTTTACGCTCGCACTGACCGAGCTATTTCTGCAATAGCTTTTGGACTTAATGATGAAACATTTGCTTTTGGGACAACTGGTGGACTGTTGCAAATCTGGCGAATAAGCGACAATAAAACACTTACCAGTTTTAAACCAGATAGAGAAGGAATTGGCAAACTAGCTTTTAGCCCCGATGGTCAATTCCTGGCTTCAACTAACAGTCACCCTAGCGGTGATCAGGATATAGGAACTAGCGTAAATGATACATCCATCAAACTTTGGCGTGTAAGCGACGGCACTTTAATAAAGAAATTTGAAGGCCATTCGGATGTAATTTATGATTTATTATTTAGTGCAGATGGACAGACATTAGTCTCAACCAGCCGAGATAATACCCTGCGCTTTTGGCCCGTCAAATAGCGGGGCGAGGGATTGGATTGCTTTCTCCGTCCTCCGTCCTCATCCCTCATCCTTTTCTAGCGACCAGCTTCTCAGGAAAAGATTCCAGTTTTTCTGGCGTTGGCGTTCCAGTTCTTCGGGTGGTAAGTTGTAGGTCGGGCGGCTGAATCCGGCGGGGCGATTGACCAGACGGCCCAGCGAAGGCAGCGCTACCACGGCAAAACCTTTGTCGCGGAAGGCAAAACTATAATCGAGGTCGAGGGCGTAGGGCAGACGGAAATGCTCGTCCATAAAGCCCGCCTCATCTACCAGCGCCCGCCGCAGACAGAGCAGCGACCCTTCCAGCGCCTCTACTTCCAGGCGTGGCTCGTCCTTGTTAGCGATTGGCTGCGGCTCAAAGCCAGTTATGACATTGTCTGGCCCGCGCTTTAGTTGGAGCGGATACAGGCCATACAGCGTTGGTTTCTCGTCCTTTTCGATGGCGGCGAACAGCGCCTCGAACAAATCGCCGCCCAGTGTCAGCCCGGCATCCAGCAGCAACATAAAACGCCCACGCCCTTGCCGGAAAGCCAGATTGCGCCCGGCGGCTTCGCCCAGATTAGTCGCCGCGCTCAAAACCCGGAAATTGGCGTAGCTGGCGGCAACCCCGTCCAAAAATTCGGTTGTGCCGTCCGTGCTGCCCAAATCTACCGCCACCACTTCGACCCGCTGCTTGCCGCGTGTCACATAAAATAGCAAACTCTCCACCGTCGCCCGCAGTTCGGATAGATTATTGTGGGCCAGCAAACTAACCGTAAAATCGTGGCGGTCAGTCTCGCTCACAAACGAGCGCACTTGCCGGGTAGACGAGATTTTAGGACGCTCGGTTGGCTCGTCCTCGGCGGCTTTCGGGGCGTTTTTCTGGCCCGGCGCAAATTTTTTGCCGCCCGCTTTTGGCCCTGGCTGGCCCTCTGCCCCTGTTACTAGCTTGCCTTTTGGTTTATTCTTCTCTTTGCCGCCGCCTTCTTTCCTGGGGTGGCTTTCGGCTTTTGGGTCGGGCAACTTCTCGCGTTCTTTTTCAGACTCAATTCGAGGGTTAGACTGACCATTGGTGGAACGGATTTCTTTGGGAGCAGCCACCACCGGGGCGCTTTCCACCAGCCCAAAGCCCAGCACCCGATCAAAATCCGCCAGCAGCGCCAGCTTATCAACTGGCCCTAAACTGCTCTGAAACATCGTCCACACCACCGCCAGCGCTCTTGGCAAATTCAAATCGTCGTTAAACTGCTCGTAAAAGCGGCTGCGCCACGCTTCTACATCGGCCTTTTTGGACTGCCCGCCCTTGCCCTGGGTCACTTCCGCCGCAAAGCGTTCGGCATAATCGTGCATCCGGCCTAGCGCAACACGGGCATTGCCCAGTGCCGCTTCGCTGATAATCAAAGATTGGCGATAGTGCGTCCCGAAAGCCAGATATTGCACCTCGTCCAGACTATAGCCGCGCACCACCTCTAGCCCTTCCTGATTGCCCTCGCTCTGGAAAATCACGCCTTCAACCTTCAAGGCTAAACGCGCCTCGGCTATGGCTACCTCTGGCCCTAGCGTCATCAGGTGGTCGCCATAAACTATAATTTCGGCTTCCTGCGGCTTGTCGGTCAGTTCAAAAGGGCGCTTTTCGGCCTGCAAAATACCTCGTAATAGCGCCGCGAAAGTGTAGAGCCGTAGCGTCGAAATGCTGGAAAAATCGTTCAGCGCCGGGTTGGTCTTGCCGGGCCGGAGCGCGGGCGGCAAGGGCAGAAACAAACGCAAGGGATTGCGCGCTGGTAAGCTCTCTTTTTTAGTGGTACGAGCATTATAAAGTTTAAGCAGAGCGGTATCAGGCACTAGCGCACCTCCGTTTTTTCAGGTTCAGGTTTTTTGCTAATCCGTTCACGCCGGGAAGCCGCCAGCATTTCAATAAAATCAGCCCGGTCAAGCAAATACGCCACCACCACGCCTCCCACCAACCCCCAGAAAGCCGACCCGACCCCCTGGATTTTAATATTTGAAAAAGTAATCAGGAAAGCGAACAGCGCCCCGGTCTTGAATTTACCGCCGAATGCGCTCTGGAACGCCCCAATCAGTACCGTAAACATCGCCAGCCCTCCCAGCATCGGAATCAGCGTTTTTTTCAGCAACACTTTTTCAATCGAAGCGGCAACCGGGGCAAAAATGCCCAGCGTCATCCACAAAATCCCCTGGCTCGTCACCGCCGTAAAGCGCCCCTTGCGGTCTCCCCCTTCCGGGCTGGCGGCGATTGCTACGCTCGGCCCGGCAATACAGGAAGAATGTCCACCAAAAAATACATTAACCAGGCTGCCGATGCCACAAGCCAGCGTCATCATATTAATCGGCGGATTGTAGCCCTGGCCCAGCAGCACCGCAATGCCCTGCCCGTTTTGAATCGCAATTACGGCAATTAGCAAAGGCGGCGCGAGTTCAATAATCGTGGCAAGATTGAAAGTCGGCGAAAAAATAACAGGGGTAGCCGGATGTGCTTCCAGCGCGCTCCAGTTGGTCGCCCCGGTCAGGCTGGCAACTACCAGCGCCACTACTATCGAGCATAGCACGGGCGGCAAGCGTCGTCCCAGTTTTGGCAAAGCGGTCAGCAGCAGGTAAACTGCCAGCGCCAGCCCCGCCACGAGCGGTATATCGTTCAGCGCCGTAAAAACCGCCACTGCATACGGTAGCAAAATCGCAGCCACCATTCCCATCAGCACCGGCACGGGCAACCAGCCCATCACCCAGCGCACCGCCCCCGATAAACCCAGCGCAATCAGCACCAGCGCCACTACCAGATACGCCCCCAGCACATCGCTAAAACTATTGTGGGTCAGCGCATCGCCAATCAAAGCCGCGCCCGGAATTGACCAGGCCAGCACAATTGGCTGCCGATAATAGAGCGACAGCAAAATCATGCCAACGCCGCTGGTAAAATAAACCGTGAAAATCCAGGAAACAGTGGTCTCAAAAGGGAGGCGGGCTTGATTCGCCGAAGTTAGCAGAATTATTAATGGCCCGGTAGCGGCAAATAGAAAAGAAGTAAACCCTAACGAAACACGAGTAGCGGTTAGCTCTCGCCAAAAATCTTGCAAGCTGCCTTTAAAGCCCACCCCCCGTTCAAGTATCACTCTATTCCCTATCTCGGCTAGAATTTTCAGTACCCAATCGTGATTTCACGTTCCACGATTATATATTCTGCCGATGGCCTGTCAAGTTAGTAGGCTATCATAACTACACCGCCCTTTACGACTGTCACCCTGACGCAGGAAGGGTCTCGGTCTACCTAAACCACCTTACTTCGGCAACCAGAGATGCTTCGTACCTCAGCATGACGGAGGATAATCACATCCCCAACCCAAGCGTCATTACTTCGGCAACCAGAGATGCTTCGTTCCTCACACCCCGTAAAGGGGCGTGACGGCGGTGAGGAGTTACAGGCTATCAGGGTTTAATCCAGCCGCGCTTTATCAACATTTCACGGCCCAGATTGCCGATTTGTACCTGTTTGCTGTCTTTGTTAAATTCAAGCTTGACCCGCTCAAAATATTGAACCGTCCCGGTTTTGCCGTCAGTCACGTTTTTCTCGTCAACTTCTTCCGAGAGGGGATAGCCGAAACGGGCCAGACCATTGTTCCTGTCCCAGAACTGGTAAAAGCCTAACAAGAGCGTGTGTCTGGTCTGCGGAAAGTATGCCTGGTCTTTGGAATTGGGAATAAAGCGGCCCGGCACATAATACTTAAGGGCGACGGCATCGCGTCCCAGCAAGCCCACCGAAACTTCCTGACCCGGTTTGGCACTCGAATCGAATTCCAGTCGAACGCGCTCAAAATACTGAACGGTGCGCGTTACGTTTTGGGTAGCGATAAATTCTGAAAATTCTTCGGTAAGCGGGTAGCCAAAAGCGGCCAGCCCGCCGTTTTTATCCCAATAAGTTTTGAAGCCGCCGCTCAAATAGTGCTTGGTTGCCGAAAAATAAGTCTTGCCGGGGTCGGGTGGACTATTCGGGTCGGGCGGGTCTACCGCCGCCGCCGGGTTCACTCCGTTGTAGGGCGAGAAATCGGGTTCTTTGAAGCCCGGTATCGGCGCAACCACATTTTTGCCAAAATCGCGGTTCTCGTAACTGATTAAGCTACCCTGCGGATTTAAGCTGTAAATATAAGTGCTATTCAAGCTGTTGACCGAGAAGGCGTTATTATGGGTGTTTATCGGCACGAGGGCCGGAAAGGTCTTAAAACTACCGCTTGCCGCATTGAAAATCGGGGCAGCTTTGCCGTCGCCCAGTTTTTGCCAATCCTGCCCGCCGGTGTTGCGGTAGAAGCCATCTTTAGCCGCCGCGTAGACCATACCGGGAATCTGGGGGTCGCTGGCTATTGCGTACACGCCATCGGGTAGACCTGTGCCGGGCGATTGCCAAACGGAGCGGTCAGCACTAAGCCGGAACAAGCGATTGCCATCCCCGGCATAGACCCGGTCGCCCGGCGCGTGCAACAGCACCGTTATCGGGCTGAGTGGGTCGGGACTTTTAGGGTTGCCGGTTTCCCAGTTGCCCAAATCTTTCCAGTTGCGTCCGCCG
>JBBQXW010000415.1:0-5568 GCA_038209275.1 Chloroflexia bacterium
AAGACTGGATAAACACCGGGCAGTTGTCAGTTGCCCTTGATGTGTCGAACAATGAAGCCAAAGCAGCACGCTTGCAAAAGTATGCTGAGTTGCGGTGGAGTTCAGATACAAGCCCCGCCCGCGAGGAGCGGGGTTATTGACAACTCCCGGTTCTCCCCTCCTCGGCTCAAATCCCCTAATTTGACCACGGCTTTGGCATCCAGTGAAACCCGTAACTGGGTGGGGGTGCTATCCGCCGTTTGATTAACCTGGTGTATTTGCTCGAAAATAGCGTCAGTTTGGGCTATTTTTTTTAGGTTTACTTTTCTGCACCCGGCTGGAATGATACCCCATTTGATTAAGCTTATAACCAATGGCCTTAGCCGTGGGCAATTCCTCTTCGTTGTAAACTTTTTGGGCGATCAACTGTCGCCTTACTTCTGCGGCACTCAACCGGGTATAGAGACGGTTACTTTTGAATTGAGGGTCAGTTTGGCTTTGCTTATCCACGATTTCCTGCATATCAACCAGCAGTTTAGGCAAGTGTTCTTCAGCCCGTTTTCGACCTCTGGCCCCGAAATTATCCTGAAAGGGCACTCCATTTTTTAATTCTTGCTCCCCTTTACGAATAGTTTTACGATCCCAGTGCAGTTCTTTTTGTGCTAAAGCCTGACCCCCCCGTCCTAATTCTCTGACAATCCGGGCCATAAATTCTCGGCGGTCACTGCCCTTAAGTCGTTTGGCAGTATTGGTGAAAGTTTGTTTAACGGTTTCGGTTAGTTCCATTTCATTTTTCTCCTCCATATTTTGAACCTGGCGGAGATTATACCAGTCTTACGAGGATTTTAATATTTCCGATTCCCTAAGTCAAAATTTCTAACGGTACTAGCGTGAATTTATCCAGAGTACGCTGTCCCGCAAGTACCAAAATAAAGGCGGGAGCCAGCAAAGCAAGCAAGGCGGCGGCGGCAGTCGGCCATTCTAGTTCGCGCTCAAAAGCAAAAAAATCTCGCATCACCATTGGCAAAACTTGGGGGGAACGCTCAGTAAGCAAACTAGGCAGTAAAAATAAATTCCAGTTCAAGACAAACACTAATACTCCCGTGGCAACGACGCCCCCTGACACTAGCGGGAAGACTATCCGCCACAAAATTGTTGTCCAACTGGCTCCTTCTAGCCTGGCGGCCTCTTCGAGCGAGGGCGGTAGCCCAATGAGATAGCCCCGTAAGACCCACAAGGCCAGCGGCAATTGTACTCCGGCATAGGCCAGCACTAAACCCACGAAGTTACCATACAAACCAATACGGCGTGCTAAGTCGGACAAAGGTAAACCATAGCCAATGACTGGAATTACGGCCAGCACCAATAGAAAGGGCATTATGACGACGTTGATCCACCGACGATGAAGTTGGGCCAGCCGGTACGCGGCGGGGAGGGCACAAACCAGCGTGACAAAAGTACCAAGCAAGCTCACAAACAAGGTATAGCTAAACCCGCCCGTGAAGGCCGGATCAAATGTACCTACATTCCCGAAATGCTCAAGAGTAAATTCACCTTGCCAGCCTTTCCCTTCCGGTTGCAGACCGAAGGCCGCTAACAGGGTCCATAGCAGCGGCAATAAGCACACCCCTACCATTAGCCCCAGCGCCACTCTTCTTCCCGCTGATTTCCACCAGGCAACTCGCATTAGCGCACCTCCGAACGAATTAAAATGAAATAGAGCATTCCCGCCACCAGGACAAGCCCTTCCAACAGCCAGGCGACGGTTACTCCTTGCGGCCAGTTTTGAGCGGTGACGGCCAGATTATAGCTGTAGAGGGCCGGAGTCATGGTGCGGGTGCCAGGGCCGCCTCCGGTCAAGATAAGGATACTATCAAATTCGCCCAGGGTTTCTCCCACCAACAGCAGTAACACCGTTAAGATTAACACCCGCATTTGGGGAAGAATGATGCTTGTCCACTTAGCCCAGCTCGCACCACCTTCCAATAGAGCGTAATCCAACTGGTCTTGTGGCACGGCCAAAACACCCGGCAATAATAAAAAGGCGGCGAGGGGAGCGCTACGCCACACCTCGGTCAAACCCAGCGCGGGTAGCGCCCAGCCAAGATTAGATAGGGGACTGGCGAGGTAATCGGAGTTGAGCAACCCAACGAGCCAACCAGAAATGCCGACTTGTCCGTTATATAAGAAATGCCACATGACACCTGCTGCCATTGGGCTGACCAACCAGGGTAAGAGCAACAGTACCCGGATAAAGCTCCTCCCTCTAAACGGCTTGCGTAATAGCGCACACACCAGCACTGCCAGGGTAATCTCCACTGGAATGGTAAGCGCGGTAAGTAATAACCCATTAGTAAAAGCCGAACCGAGGGTCCGCTCTTCCAATACTTTTTGATAATTGGTTAGCCCGACCACTTTCCAGTTAGCTTGTTGCGGGCTATAGTTAGTAAAGGTCGAGAGCAGTCCTAGTCCAGCGGGGATTACCAGAAAGAACCCCATCAGGCCAATTGCGGGAACAACCGCCAGCCAGGAGAAACCAAAATAGGGGGATTGCAAACTAAATGTTTTGCGCATCAAATTTAGGCCAGGTTAGGTCTAGCAGTTAAGCCGTGGTTGGGGGTACTGCTAATCCTAGCAGGCTCTACCTCCTTTCCTTTCCTCTACTTATTAAATTGAAGAGCTGCGTTTCAGTAAAAGGAAACCTTTTCAGATTTTCGGCCTAATGTTACCATAATTGCGGCGGGACGTAATGAGATGGGCTATCCGATTAATACGGCTGACCTGATTTACCGTAAGGGTAGTTTCTCATGAGAACCCGAAAGTTGTGTAAGGGGAGAAGTTGACTAATTAGTAACAGCACAAAATAATACAGGCATATTGACTGTCCCTTTGGTTAATAACCTTTAGTTACTCGCAAAGGAGAAAAAGTATGCCTGTTAGTAAAAAGAAGTCTACCACACTTGAGGTTAAACCCTCAACTTCGACGCTATCTGGCCCACTCCCAGCGCAAGACCAGTTTCAGCAACACTTGCGACAGGAAGCCCGGGGCGTGATGCGGGTTTTCCTTCAAAGTGTCATGCGCGAAGAACTCGACGCTTTAATTGGTTGCCAGTGGGGTGAACACAGTCCCGAACGTGCTGGCTATCGCAATGGCTACTATCAGCGCGATTTGGGAACTACCACTGGCCCTATCGAAGCTTTGAAAGTACCCAGAAACCGGGCTGGTCAGTTCCAAACTCAGGTCTTTGAGAACTACCACCGCTACTCCCCGCAAGTGGAGGAAGGCTTAACCCAAATGTTTGAGGCTGGGGTTAGTACCGAGCGAGTGGGCGAGGTAGCTCAGACTTTGATGGGAATAGCACATTCAGCCAGTGCGGTTAGTCGAATGAACGCGGCCTTAAGTGAGCAGTTTGAGGCCTGGCGTGAGCGCAAACTAGCCTGTGAGTGGCAGGTAATTTACCTGGATGGGGTCTACTACAAAATCAGGCACGGGGACGAGGCGGTTTCGATGCCGGTGTTGGTGGCTTTGGGAGTAGACCAAACTGGGCATAAAGAGGTGTTGGGTCTACGTATCAGTGCCGAAGAGAGTAAGCAAGGCTGGCTTGAACTATTAGAAGACCTGCGACGGCGGGGAGTGCAACAGGTCGGGGTCTTTTTGAGCGATGGCAATGACGGTATTCTTGCGGCGCTGGCCGAGGTGTTCCCAGCCACGCCGCGCCAACGCTGCCTGTTGCACATTCAACGTAGTGTGACTAGCGCCATCCCGAAAGGGGAGCGAGGCAAGGTCTGGGCGGAACTCAGCGGCACCCAGAGGGTACCCGGGCAGCAACCGACCAAAGAGCGGGCCTTAGATGAGTTAGCCGCTTTTAAGGCGCGTTACGAAAAGACCTACCCCGAAGCGCTGAAAAGTCTGTTGTCTGACCAGGCCCACCTGTTCACTTTCTATCAATTTGAGGCTAAATGGCACAAGTTTCTACGCACGACCAATGCGATAGAAAGCCTCTTTAACAATGTGCGAACGCGCACCGATACGATGGAGGTCTTTACCACCGAGCAAAGTTGCCTGAGTATCGTCTGGGCGGCGATGCAAGCCATCAAACTGGCCCGAGTTCCAATTTAGGGGATTGTGGGTAGGCCGCCCAATGGCAGGCCGTTAAACCGAAAAAGCTAAAAGGGTGAGCTTGTTCCAGCGTAGTAGACTGGGTTATTAAGGAGTAGTTTTTTGCGCTTAAAATTGCTACCAGCCCTTTTAAGAAGGGCGGTAAAGTTTAATTCACTTTAAGGTAAATGCTCAAAGCAGTTGGCCCAGCGGGATTTAAGTAATTTTAGAAGAGTTAGACCGCCCAAGCCTTTAGCCCTACCTTTCTACACAACTTTCGGCATTTCATGCTATTAACCGCTATTTTTGCGAAAAGGAGTAGGCGGTTCCACTACCCAACTCGCCCTTCTGATCGCTCTTGGGATCGGGTTGCATAATTTTTCGGAAGGGTTGGCAATTGGCAATGCCGCACAAAGAGGCGAACTAAGTTTTGCGCTTTTGTTAATTGTGGGATTTGGCTTACACAATGTTGGATGACATCTCAAATCTTGTATGCCACTCAGGTTAGTGAGGAAACTGAGGCGGTCCAGCAAGGAACCTTAGACCCACATATCGGATTAATTCAGCGAATAGAGGCGGTGGGATAATAATCTGAAAAGGGACTTGACGAATTTTGGACGAGTCATCAAGGTGTCATCTTGGGCTGCTAAAGTATAACTAGACCGTTGGACGGTCTCTAAACTGCTCAAGGTAGGATTTAGCCCAATCAAAAGGATGCAGTCGCTTCAACTCCTACAGTTCTTAAGACACCTACCGGATCAGTTTAGGCATATGATTATACAAATTACCCGTGATTGGAGCAGAGCTTCACAATTAGTTAATCGACAAGCCTTTAATAATATCGCTTTTATTGTACCGCTTGATGGTTATGACTAACAAAAGTACAAGCTTCAAACACCTGGAGGTTAAGATATTTCATGAGAAACATATTCAACAACAAGTTCAAAGTAGTTGGGTTAGCCACCGCCGTTGTAATGCTGTTTGGCCTGGCTTTTCTGGCCGGTACGGCTAACAATAGTCGGAACGCGGCTTTTGCCCAATCAACCACAACTACCCCTGGTCAAACGACTACTACCGCTACTCCTCAGCCAGTTACTCCTAACCAGTCTCCTGCGGCTAATCCACCGCCGAATGACGTTAATGATACGGCAGATGGCCCAGAGGGAACTGAGAAAGCTGGTGCTACAGAGAGTGATACAGACAATCAAGCTGCTCTTCAGGCTCAGGCCAAAATAACGGTAGAGCAGGCCAAGCAAGCAGCCCTGGCTAAAGTCCCCGGTACGGTGGTTAGTGCTGCCCTGGAGGATGAGAACGGCAAGGCTGTTTTCAATGTCCTAGTTACCCCAACGGCAGGCGGAGCTAATCAGGAAGTTAAAGTAAATGCCGCCGACGGTACGGTGCTGAAAGTTGAAGCCGATGGCGAGCAAGGCGACGAAAGTGGCAGCGAGGATTAGACTGCTATTACGGCTTTCTAAAACAAACATTTAGGT
>JBBQXW010000416.1:0-5550 GCA_038209275.1 Chloroflexia bacterium
TGGCCTTGCGATAGCAAGAGCATCCCGCGCACCCGGCGGGCTAGACCAGCTTTAGTGTTTTGAGCGCGCAGCAGCGCCTCCATTTTCGTTCGTAGTTCTGGCTCGATTTGGATGATTAGTTTTGATTTACGTCCCCGCACCCTAAGCCTCCTTTAGTTTTTATTTAGAGGAAGACTATACCACCATTGGGTTAAGTGTGACACCATTTCCTCACCCCTTTTGGGGGTTGCTGTACTTAAGCCAACAGTAACCTTCAGGGCCGAGTATTTATTAATCCAGCCACCGAGCGATAAATTCGGTATCGTTAGGGCTGAGTTTAGTATAAGTAACCGATGGCTGCTTTGCGCTGGTAAAATTCATACTTTCCAGGCTCATGCCGCGCATAAGTTCGGGCGAACCCGGCACGTTATAAAGAGCGGCCCGCACAAAATTAGGCCGCTCTTCGATTATCTCGAATTTGCCAAAAGATAGCGCACCTCCGGCTACTCGAAAGAAGTAGCGCACCGAACGCTGGGTTCCCATTACAGGGATGCTCAGTTTCAAAACCTGACCAAGCGGCCCCTGAAAAAAGCCCCGTGTAATATTGCGCCCTATTTTTTCGTAGCCCGTGGTTTCCTTTTCAAGGGGGTAAAGTTGTCGTCGCAACCAATCCAGCATTTGAAGATAGCGGTCAAAGGGATAATGGTTCGGCAACTTGACATAATCTAAATCAAATTCGCGTCGCAAGCCTTCGGCAATGTTTGGTTTATTAGCTATTTCGCAACCAATGAAAAGAGCCTTCAAGCTATTCGTGTTTATCGTTGGTTCGACTGATAGTAGGTTCATAGTTAGTTTAGTCTCATTTTTCCAGCTATTTATATCGCATTATGAAATTTTAATGCGGGGTTACAAAAATTATACCACCAATTAGGTGGTATAACGTTAAGACTATATTACGGCTTGCTTAAAGTTTAGTTAGACCAATCCAGCCCGGTGATATTACCTTTTATCAAATCAGTGGTTTCGCTTGCTCCGCTTGCGCCTATTTTAGTAATCATGAGCGTGCTGCTGGTTGAACTGTTCAGGCTTTCGGCTTTGATGACATAGGCTAATTGCGAACCGTCCGGCGACCAGGCCGGATAGAGCGCTTCACCTTTGCCCGGCCCGCCAAAGCGCTGTAAAGGAACTTTATCGGGCGCGGGCGCTTTGGAAACATCCACGATTTCAAATGTTTGTAACCCGGTTGGCGGCAATCCTTCGTACATAAAGAGGTTGCCGTTTTTAGGCTGGGCAAAAGTCCGTCCGTAGCCGCCCTCCACCTGTCCGCCCCACAATTTCAAATCGCCGCCAGTGCTGCTGTTAATCGTCAGAGCCAGACCGACTCCGCCGAGCGTGGTAAAACCTAGCGTCTTGCCACCTTCCAGGAAAACCGGGTACTGAAGATAAAAAGCCGCTCCGTTGAAAGGAAAGTTAAATTTGCTCAAATCGGACGGCACTTTGGCGGTGGTCATTGGCTCCCATTCGTTCTGGCCTTTGGCGTTAATCAAGTGTATTGCGTTATCCTGCGGCACTCTTAAATCCGATTTTAGTACACCATTAGTGACAAAGGCAATTCGTAGACCTTCCGGCGACCAGGCCGGTTGTAGCCCGTTGGCGAGTTTGCGGGCATTTTTGCCGTCGGCATCCACCAACCAAACTTCGTTGCCGAGTCTGCCAGTTTCGGCGGCACTCTGGCGGGTAAAAGCAATCGTGCTGCCATCAGGAGACCAGACTGGCTCACGGTCATTCAGGCGGGCCGTTTGGTCGCTCAGTAAAGGCTTTGCCTCGCCAGTCTCAGGATTGACCCCAAAAAGAGCCGTCTGGTTGCTGGTTTTGTTCTTCATCGTTACGGCAATGCGTTTGTTGTCGGGCGACCATGCCGGGCTTCCCGTCACTTCCTGTGTGCCGCCTTGCACCAGCAATTTCTTCGTTCTGCTCACAACATCTATTACGTAAAGGCTATTTCCTTCGACGTAGGCAATGCGGGACGGCCCGGTCGGAGTTGCGGTTCTCGCTACGGTAGTGGCGGGTTGAGCGGTGCGACTGGCACCGTTGGTCGTGTTGTTGCTAATCGTTTGGCTGGCAACGGTGGTGGCTGGTACGGCTGTCGTAGTTGCTGCGGCAGTAGTTTGGTTTGCTGTGGTAGTATTAGTTGTGGTCGCAGTAGTAGTGGAAGCTGATGGTGCGCTGGTAGCAGTTGCCGCTACTCCAACCGAAGAAGGCGTTGGTAGCACTTCGGTGACTCCATTACACGCCACCAGGCCCAGGCTCAAAACCAACATTCCTATCAATATTCCAAGATAAAATTTAAACTTCATTTCCCTCACCGTTTCCCGATTAGTTCAAAGTTCAAGGTTCAAAGTTGAATTATGACACTTTGAACTTTCGTAAAACATTTCTGCTTATAGTATAAGCAAGTTCGTATCCAAAACTTTGAACTTTGAACTCGGCCCGTAGGGTTGCCCTGTAGGTTGAACCTTGAACTAACACCTGAGCCGATTCTATTATAACTTATTCCTATAATTCTTTGCTAATTTGCAAGAAGCCTTCTTCTGAAATGGCTTCCTATGTATAAACGTGCTGGTAGGTAGATGGTTACGCTTGTAGGATAGCTTTCTTAAAGTGGTCTCTCAAGTCGCTAAAAATGAGAAAATGTCGGAATTGGCCTCGGTAGGGGCGAATCGCCTACGCCCTTTTGACCTGGCACAGTGTTCAAGGGCGTATGCGATTCGCCCCTACTTAATCCCTTTTTTACAAACAGACACTCTTCAAAATCGGGTGGTCAAATTAGTCGAATCAAGTTAAAATGCCTGATAAGCTGTCGCGCCGGGGAGTTAGTTTATCAATTCTCTGGCGCGATAGAGGCTGAGAAAAATTTGAGGAGAATATCCATAAGGAGCTATTTTAGTGAGTGAAGCTAATATACCGCGTTCGGCAGCAGGGTTCTTTGAGCGAGTGCGTTTGCGCGGCAACCCGGTGGCTAATCCTGCCGCCGTAATTACCAGTGGACAGGCCCGGTTTACGATTCTTACCAGCCGCATGTTACGGCTCGAATGGACATCTGCTACCAACGGCGCAACCGAGGCCGCTTTTGAAAATCGGGGCAGTTTTGCCTTTCCGACCCGCTATACCGACGACCCACCCCAATTTACCAGCCGTAGCGAGGACGGCTGGCTGGTGCTTGAGACCGATTATCTTAAATTGCGTTACCGGGAAAACAGTGGCACGTTTCGGCCCGATAATTTAACCATCCGCTTTGAACTAAACGGGCAATCTGTCCAGTGGCAGCCCGGCTTGCCCAACCGGGGAAATTTGCGTGGCACGCGCCGCACCCTCGATGAGTGCGTGGGCGATGTGGCGCTGGAAGAAGGTTTGCTCTCGCGAGAGGGCTGGGCGCTTTTCGATGATAGCCAGCGCGTTCTCTTTAATTCGCAAACTGGCTGGGTCGAGCCACGTCCCAACCAGGATTTGCAGGACTGGTATTTCTTTGGCTACGGTCATGCCTATACCGCCGCCTTGCAGGAATATACCCGCTTTGGCGGCGAGATTCCGCTCATTCCGCGCTTTGTACTGGGTGGTTGGTGGTCGCGCTACTGGACCTATAGCGACCAGGATTTGAAGCAAATTGTCAACGATTTTGCCCGCTACGATTTGCCGTTGGATGTGCTGGTGCTGGATATGGATTGGCACACCGAAGATAGCTGGACGGGCTACACCTGGAATCGCAAACTCTTTCCCGACCCGCCCAGCTTTCTCCAATGGGTACACCAGCATGGGTTGCGTACCACGCTCAACCTCCACCCCGCCCAGGGAGTACAGCCTTTTGAAGATGTTTACGACAAATTTGGTAAAGCAATGGGCCTCGACGCGACCAAGCGTGAGTCAATTCCTTTTCGTATTACCGATAAAAACTATGTTCAGCACTATTTCGAGTTATTGCACCATCCTTTAGAAGATAATGGCGTAGATTTCTGGTGGATGGATTGGCAGCAGGGCCACACTTCCGAGATGCCCGGCCTCGACCCGTTGCCCTGGCTTAATCATCTGCACTTTCTGGATTCGACCCGGCGCGGTTCGCGGGCCATGCTCTACAGTCGCTGGGGCGGGTTGGGCAACCACCGTTATCATATTGGCTTTTCCGGCGATACTCATTCGGTCTGGGAAGCGCTGCAATTCCAGCCTTATTTTACGGCGACTGCTTCTAACGTTTGCTATGGCTGGTGGAGTCATGATATTGGCGGCCACATGGATCCGGTTGAGCCGGAGCTTTTCGCCCGGTGGGTGCAGTTTGGCGCGCTCAGTCCGGCTCTACGCCTGCACGCCACCAAAAATGCTCTGGCGGAGCGCCGTCCCTGGACTTTCCCGGCGGCAGTTTTTCAGGCAGCACGTCAGGCTTTTCACTTGCGTTATCAGCTTGTACCCTATTTTTATACGCTGGCTCGTGAAGCGATGGATAGCAGCCTTTCGCTCTGTCGCCCGATGTATTACGAAGCGCCGGAAGAAGAAGCGGCCTACGTCGCTCGTTACCAGTATTACCTGGGCGACCAGATTATCGCCGCCCCTATCGTCTTTCCGGCTGACCCGGTGACGGGCCTTGCTGTGGCCGATGTCTGGCTACCCGAAGGCGAATGGATTGACTACGCCACCAAAGAAACTTTTACCGGGCCGCGCTGGGTACGGCTGAGCGGAGATATTGAGCGCCTGCCGATGCTGGTCAAAGCTGGGAGCATTATTCCTTTAGCACCTCTGGAAATGTCTACTGACCGCTTGCCTAAAGACCAGCTCGTCTTACGGATATTTCCTGGCTCGGAAGGGCAGTTCCGTTTTTATGAGGATGACGGTATCAGCGAAGCTTATCACTGGCGCGACGAATATCAGTGGACTAATCTTGCGATGCAGTCAACTAATGCGGAAAGTTGCGAATTGCGGATAGCACTCGTCGAAGGTAATTGTCCGGCCCTGCCCGAAGCACGCAGCTATGAAATCTATTTTGAAGGAACGCAGCGCCCGGTTAGCGTTACGCTCAATGGGCAGTCCGTAACTGATTGGCGCTACGATGCCGACACGCTGGCAACGGTTGTTAGCCTGCCGCCGCAACCCAAAGATAAAGCGTTGGCAGTACGCATTGCGGTTGCTTCCGGCGACAAGTTAGTGGCGCTGGGCGAAGAACACAACCAACGGGTGCAATTAGCCGAAGTTCGGCGGTTGCTGGGGGCGCGCACTCCTGCCGTTGCCTGGGGAAATTTGCCTGACGCAATTTTGAAGCTGGACGCGCCGGGCCGCACCGATGCGATAGCGCGATTGGGCGGGCCGTTCGCCCGTTTCATCGAGTACATCACGCCCGAAGAAGCCCAAAACCAGTTGGGCGCTCTGATAGTTAGCACCCCGGCAAGCGGTGATAGCTACGATTTAGCAGTAACCTGGCGGCTTTACCACGATGGGAAAATAGAAGAATTTCAGGCTGGCGGGCCGAACCAAACTACTTCTCAGGTTCTCTACAGCCCCTTCAAAGTAACAGAGACCGAGAACACC
>JBBQXW010000417.1:0-5549 GCA_038209275.1 Chloroflexia bacterium
GGCGCTTGCTTTCCTGGCTTGTTTTGTTGTACCATCTCCCCGTAATAAATCCAGACAAATTTTCACAACTGAGGACACGAGAATACCGAGGAACCCCAAACTGTAGCAGCTTTTGTCCTCAATCCTCCGTCCTCTGTCCTCAATCCTATTTCAGAGGGAGACGTTATGACGACGCAACCGACACAACCGGGCCAAAACCGGCAGGCGGAGTGGGTAGGGGTGCCGCCAAAAGGCTGGGACAAACCGTTGAATCGGCGGACGGGGCTGGTATTGAGCGGTGGCGGCTTAAAATTCGCGGTACACGCCGGAATTTACGAGCGCATGGAGACGCTTCCCTACTTTGAAGGCGAGAATCAAGGCCGCGTGCAGGCGTTGAGCGAAGCTTTTGATTGTACCGTTGGGACGAGTGCCGGGTCGCTGCTGGCGGCTTCGATAGCCTGCGGCTACTGTGCCGAAGATGTGTCGCGCTTTGCCCGCTTGTTCAGCAAGCCCGCGTTTATGCCTTATATTTTAGACCCGAACTGGCTAGGTTTGGGCAGTTTTTTATTGAGCGGCGATTTGCGCTATCTCAAAGGTATTTATCAGGGCGAAGCGATTCAGCGCACTGTCGAAGTTTTCTTTTCGCACAACCTCATGCGCGAACTGGGGCGACTCTACCGCGAATTTACCGCCCGCCGCCAGCCTACCGATGGCGATGATTTTGACAACGCCCTGGCGCTGGTCGTTCGGAGGTTGCATAGTTTACCTCGCGAAGAACTGCCTCAAAGCCTTCCTGTCGAAAAAACAAAGGAGAGTGCTGTTGCCAATACCCAAACTGGCGAGGTACTGCGCTTTATTACTTTTCAGGATGTAAATCCGGGCGCGCTAGTGCCTTTTTCGCTATCGCCGGAAGAAGGGCAGGCGCTGGCCCAAAGCCGCTACAACTTGTTTGCGGCTCATGCGGATGATTACAGGAATACGCTTCAGGAGTATTACGGCGGGCGAGTGGCGGCGGGTCGCCCGGTGATAGGAAGTGCCGATACCGTGCGCCCTTTGCTTTTTATTATTGGCACTGACCTCGTGACCGGGCAGAAGACGATTTTTGCCAATTATAATTTGTTCGAGAAGAAGTTGATTTACGACAAGAACCGGGCGGTGCAGCCTTCGGTCTCGTATTATTACATCAATCCGATGGGCTACCTGGATACTTTGCCCGATGCGATAACCGAAGAGTTGCGCCCGGTCAATTATCTCTACAAATATTTGTGGGCCGGGCTGCCGGTGGCGTGGGGCGTGCGGGCCAGCCTTTCGATACCGGGCGTATTTACTCCCAGCGTCATAAAATATCAGGATGACCAGAATGTGCCGCGCATTGATTATTTTGTGGATGGCGGCGTGACCGATAATTATGCCTTGCAGGTGGCGGCGGATAAATATATCGGCGGCTGCGGGCGAATTTTGGGTGGCAATATCGGCAATCTAGGGCCGCGTGTCCATGATTACAACGTGGGCAGTGTAATTCAGGTGCTGCTAAAGACGCTCTATATCGAAGGCGATGTTATCGTGGACAGCAACGCCGATAATAATCTGGTAGATACTGCCGCCGTAACGACCATAAACGAGCTGACCACTACTGGCGATGTTGGCATCAGTGAGCTTGCTAAAATTCCGGCTTTGCTGCAAGAGGGACGGCAACTGGCTGACCAGTTTTTTGCTTCATTTCGGGATGAAAAGAGCGGATTAGTGGCGTTAGAGCGTCTATTCTTACAGAAGGATAGTTATATTGTCTTTCTGCCCCGGCTCGAACTTTACGGCAAGCCGCCCGGTACGCCCGCGCCGCCGCTCCCGCCCGTGCCAGATGATTGCAGGCAATTGCCGAGCGGCTCTGCTGAAATTGACCGCATTATCGAGAGCGACAAGCTGACTCCGGCAGAAAAAATCCGGCGTTCGCAAGTATTAGGAGCGTGCGAGACCAATTTGATACCGCCGCCGCTCCTCAGTCCCGGTGGTTTGCTGTTTGGTTCGCTGGAAGGCAAGCCGATTAGAAGTTTTGCTATGACTGACCCGCTAAATTTGTTGCGCTGGCTGGCGGCGCTGGTGGGCCTGAGTTTCTTTAGTCTGTTGAGCCTGGGAATATGGCGGGCGGTAGTCTGGCTACTGGAACGCCTGAACTGGGCCAAAACCGCCGTGCAGCATTTCGATAGCTGGAATTTCTGGCTGCTGCTGGTAGCGACGGCGGTCGGGGTGGCGTGGCTCTACCTACTCTTTTTCCGAGCGCTGATTTTCGATTTTACGCTGGCCCGCTCGGATAAACTGACCCGCCGAGCATTGGAAGTACCGATTGGTCTGGTGCTGTTTCTCGCCCCAATCGCGCTAATCGAAGTTTTGGGCGGCGGTAGCGAGTGGTGGCGCACCTTGCTCGGATTGGTACTCATTCCGTTTTCTGCAACGGCTCTGCTCTTTACAGTGTATGTGGCGGTGGCGCTGATCAGAACTTTGTTGCGACGGAACACTGAGAATAAGGCTTAATTAGAAGAAGTTTTAGCACAAAGACACGAAGGCACAAAGAACACCTATAAGATTGAAGTTATTCATTCCAGGGCGGTCTTGCTTAAGCCGTTATTTTGGGCTTAAATTCTCAAATTGATGCGGCTATTAACTATGTGCCATTAGGCTAAATTGTTACTCAAGCGGACCTCATATAACCTGACGCAGGAGACTAAATGCAAGGTGGATTCATTTTTAATAAGTTTAGTTGTTTCCGGCGTTTCGTCAGCATTACGCTGGTCTTGCTTTTGTGTACGCTGTTAGTAGGCACAATAGATAGGCCGAGGACAGCAAATGCGTCAAGTATTTCTAGCGTCGCGGGCCGGGTAGTGCTTTACGATAGTGCGCTCAACAATACACCGGGAAGTCAAGGGTTTCTTTTCCTGACCAATCCAATTTCTAAGGCGGCGGCCCGTCAGACTTTCGGGCAGGGCGTGACAACGCTGGATAGTATGCCAGTAAAGGGGGAACAGGCGGGTTATTTCGCCAAAGGTGGCTATATTCCAGTTCTCAATCGGGCGAACGGCTACAACCTCAGTTTCACGGTTCAGATTGAGGCGGAAGAACACGCTGGCAGTGACAAGAACGGCGATAAAATAGCAGACCGGGCTGGATTTAGCATGATTTTGCTGGGAGATGATCGACGCGGGATTGAACTTGGCTTCTGGACAAACCAGATTTGGGCGCAAGAGGAGGGGCCGCTTCAGCCACCCACCAAACTTTTCACCCAGGCCGAAAGCGCCGAGTTTAATACTTCGGTCCGGTTGGTGAACTACAATGTGCTAGTGTTGGGCGATAGTTATTCGATTTCGGCGGGCGGCAAGCCGATTTTGAAAGGCAAGTTGCGCGACTACAGTAATTTCGGTTTGCCCTACACCTCGCCCAATTTTATCTTTCTGGGCGATGATACCAGTTCCGCCAGAGCTAAAGTTAAACTGGCGGCAGTTTCGCTCGTGCCGGATATTACCACTGGCTTGCTCTGTGTGCTACCCGTGCCGTTGCTAGAGTTAACACGCTTGCTGCCACAATTGCGTTGCACCCAAAACTAAAGCTGTTTGACGGCGGCTACGATTAGTTCGCGCGGTGGCAAGGGCGAAATACGTCCATCGGCTTGAATATAGGCGCGACAGGCCAGGTTCGGGTCAGCCATATCTTCTGGCAAAGGCGCAATGTCTGTGCCGTTGATGCGAATACTCGGTGAGCCATAAAAATTATGTTGCCGTGCTTCGGCTTCGGTTTCAACCTGAATAAAAGTTATAGGTACGTCTCTATTTTCTTCGACCAGCACTTCCTTTAACAGGGCTAACGCTGCTTTATAACCGGGACACTCCTCGAAGTATAGAAATTCGATTTGTGACATTGATTTCATTATCCTACTCCAAATTCAAGAGCTTGCAATATTGATTATAAACCCGTTCGGCGACGCACTCCCAGGTATAGTTGGCGAGGACAAAAGTGCGTCCGGCCTGACCCATCTGACGGCGCAAAGCCGGGTCGCGTAGCAAAACTTCTACTTTTGCGGCTAAATCGGCGGCATCCTGGGGGCGGTAAAGCAAGCCAGTTTCGCCGTCTTGAACCACCTCTTTGAAGCCGCCAAACGCACTGGCAACGATGGGCCGTTCACAGGCGGCGGCTTCGCACAAAGCAATTCCAAAAGTTTCGTTGGCAAAACTGGTGCCAACTATTATATCGGCGGCGGCATAGTAGTCGGGCAGTTCGCCGTTCGGTACGTTGCCCAGGAATAATACCTGTTCACTTACGCCTAGCCGCGCTGCCAGTGCTTCCAAGTCGGGCCGATAAGTGCCTTCACCCGCGATGACCGCCCGCGCCCGCAAGCCTTTGGTGTTGAGCAAGGGCAAGGCTTCGATTAAATATTGCGGCCCTTTCCAGCGCACCAACCGCCCCACGAACATCAGCACGCTTTCGCCGTTGGGCGCAAATTGAGCGCGAAGTTCGGGCCGGAGTGGACGCGGCGCGAAAAGCTCTACATCAATGCCATTATTGACTACTACTGGCAAAATTCCGTAATGTTCCTGCACCGTTTCGGCGTTGTAGTGGCTGCACGATACCGCGCCATCTACCTTGCGGCTGAAAAGACGGTCAAGCGGAAAAAAATCTTTGCCGTGACAGCCAAACAGCAGCTTTGAGCCGCGTATTTTTCGGACTAGCTGCGCGATGGGCAAATCGTAGGGTTTTTGAATATGAATAATGTCGTAGCGTTCGCGCCAGAGCAACGGCAGCGTGGTCAGGCCAAAGGAAAGCCGTTCCAATAATTTGGTGATGCCATAAAGCCGCGAGAGCAACGGCACGCGCCGCAAATTTTCCCGCGAAATAAAAGGCCGGGTGATAATCCGTACCTGTGGGCCGGGGTCGGGGTGCTGGAAATCGGCGCGGCTCTTGCCGCCGATAATATCTAGCTGGCAATCGGGATACTGCGCGGCAAGGTGGCGGGCCAGTTCCCACACGAACGACTCCACCCCGCCCGTCTTAATCGTAGTAGTGACATTATAAAGCGCAATCTTTTTGGGACGCTTGACAGAAGATGCGGTCATTCGTAATTACTCGGCTTGAGGGGACAATTCACCACGGAGGCACGGAGAGACACGGAGGTAACTCCAAACTTTAATTCCCCTCTGTGTCCTCTGCGTCCTCTGTGGTGAATCTCCCTAATCATTTTGGCCCGCCTTGACCAGCATAAGTTGGTAAGTGCCTTTGTAGTAGCGGCGGTAAAGCCGATAGGTCGGAACGAGCAAGCCGAGGCGTTTTAGCCCTTTGGCGATTGGTTTTTTCCAGCTTTTAGCGGTTTCGGCGGAAGTAGCTAGTTCCAGTTCGCCCGCTTCTTCTAATCGGTTGAAGGCGTGGCGGCGACCCAGCGCGGCTAAATCGGGGTAGCGGAAATAGTGCATTTCATCCAAAGTCTGGCGGTCATGAAAGCGCGAATTATCTTTCTGGCGGCCCAATATTTCGAGATAGCGTTGGGCCAGGCGGCGAGGCAACCAGTTCACGCCGCGCACATGGTAATG
>JBBQXW010000418.1:0-5513 GCA_038209275.1 Chloroflexia bacterium
ATGACCCCAGCAAAGTCTTTCCAGAATATAATAAAGGCGTTGGTGGAGGTCGGGCCGATTACGCTTTACTGGATAATAACGGCAAAGTAGTTGCGCTTCTTGAAGCCAAAAAGCTGAATAATTTATCCACTAACGACCTAATTCAAGTTACAAATTATGCTTTTCATAGTGGCATTCGATACACGCTTACTAATGATGGTAATGTAAGGGTAGTAGATGATGCTTACAAGCAAGTACCATTCTCTGAAAAAGAAATTATGAGATTTAATCTTGAAACTGAGCCGGAAAACTTATTATTGATAAAATTAGTTAGCCTGATGCCTACAAATTTTTATGCTGGTAACAATGCTTTTTTTCCAACCAGTCAGGGATTAACAATTAGTTCGGTAGCACCTGTGCAGCCGCCAGCTATTGTGCCTGTAAATAAAACTAAAATACCTCCACCAATATTACCTAAGCAGGCAATTACATTAGCCACTACTGATAGTTCAGCAAATACTAATTGGATGCCTTTAAGCAAAATTATAGGTGTAACTACTAAACCTAAAACTATTAAATTTCCAGATGGTACAACAGCTTCAACTAGCACAAGCTACACAGGAGTTCTAAAGCAAATTACAGAATGGTTGATCAAAAGTCAAAAGCTTCCTAAACCTCCTATTGAGGACTGCTTTAATAAAACAAGGTATCTCGTTAACACAATTCCAACACATAAAAATGGAAAACCATTCAAAAGTAAAACCTCTCTTTCAAACGGATGGTTCTTGGAAGCTAATTACTCTTCTGATAATTCTGGTCAGAACGCTATCTGGTTATTAAGCAAGGCGGGCGAAAATCCTGACGATTACTATTTTCGCTAGGGATTAGGAAAACGAAAATGTCGCAAGCCATAAAGAAACTTTACACGCCAGAGGAATATCTGGCGTTGGAAGAAGTGGCTGAATACAAAAACGAATATTACCAGGGCGAAATTTTTGCGATGGCTGGCGGTTCGGTTAATCATAATTTGATTGCGGGGAATATTTATACTGCTCTAAATCTGGCACTAAAGAAAACGCCTTTCCGGGCATTTATTAATGACATGCGGGTGATGGTTAAAATGACTAAACAAAATGAATTTTACACCTACCCTGATGTATTTGTAGTATGCGGCAAAATCGAATTAGCCGAAGGACGCAGTGACACTATCACTAACCCGGTGCTAATTATCGAAGTTTTATCAAAATCCACCGAAGCGCATGACCGGGGCGATAAATTCAGACTTTATCAGTCTATTCCAACTTTGCAGGAATACATTTTAGTTGAACAATCAAGCGTATATATTGATTGCTATCATAAAGCGGAGCATCGGAGTTGGTCAACCAAGTTTTTTGATAGCACCGACCAGATGCTGAAACTAAAATCTATTGAAATTGAAATACCTGTAGCAGAAATTTACGATAGAATTGAATTTGAGATAAACAAAAGCTAATTACTAAAAAGGTTAGAAGGGAGGTTGCCATATGACCACTGAACTAGAAGACCTGGTAGCAAAAGTTAAACAATTATCACCAACCGAATTGTTGACCATTCAGGAAACAGTTACTGCCGAACTGCGCCGCAAAATAACGACTAACGGTAACGGCAACAGCGAAGCTAAACGACCTGATACGCCCGAAGAACGTGAGGCCATTTTACGTCGTTATTTCCGACCTCAGCCTACCAAGGAAGAAATAGAAGCCCAGCTTGCTCAAATGTTTACGCCAGAGGAATTGAGCCGTATCAGAGCAATTGACCTGACTAAACTTCCGCCTTTGCCGCCAGGAGCTAAAACGTTGTCTCAAATGATTATTGAAGACCGTGAGGATCGCCTGTAATGCCTTATGTGTTCCTTGATACCAGTGCCCTGATAAAACTTTATCTAGCAGAAGTTGGTTCGAGCTGGTTGCAAAATTATATCGCCGGCAAGCAGATTGTGATTTCAGAACTGGCTTTGTTTGAGGCTACTACCGTATTACGACGACGCTATGCCGAAGCAGAATTTACTAGAGACGTAGCTCTGGCTTTTCTTACCAATATCATTACTGACAGCCGAACTTATGAAGTAGTGCCGTTGGGTGGTGAGCAGCAGCTAACCCGATTGTCTGACTTAGGGTTTAACCTGAACCGGGCTTTACGTCTGCGTGCATTGGACGGCTTACATCTGGTAGCTGCCGTGATAGCCTTAGAAGTGGCTAACGCATTGACACCGCCAGAAGTGCTAACTTTTGTTAGTGCCGATGCCCAACTTTTAAACGTAGCTCAGTCGCAAGGCTTTACCGTAGAAAATCCTGAAAATCATTCGTAGTAGACATGTACGATAGAATTAACTTGAAAATGCTTAACACTAAACTATAAGATTGAGTGAAAAATGTTTAAGAAAATTTTGATTGCGAATAGAGGCGAGATAGCTTTGCGGGTAGTGCGGGCGTGCCGCGATATGGGGATACCGAGTGTAGTAGCCTATAGCGAAGCTGACCGCGACTCGCTGACCGTGCGCTTTGCCGACGAAGCGATTTGTGTTGGCCCGGCCCAGAGCGCCAAGAGCTATTTAAGTACTCCCTCGATTATCAGCGCGGCCCTGATTACCGGCGCGGACGCGCTGCACCCCGGCTATGGCTTCTTGAGCGAAAATCCCTACGTAGCCGAAATCTGCGAACGGGTTGGCATCACCTTTATTGGCCCGCGTCCGGCGGTAATTGAGAAGATGAGCGATAAAACGGTAGCGCGCCGCCTGATGAAAGAAGCCGGGTTGCCGATTACGCCGGGGGCAGATGGCGCGCTCATGAACCTGGATGCGGCGAAAAAGGTAGCGGCGGGTATCGGCTACCCGGTCATGCTCAAAGCGCTGGCTGGCGGCGGTGGACGCGGCATCCGCATTGTCGAGAGCGAGGATGATTTGGAACACATCTATCCTATCGCCCGCGCCGAAGCCGATAAAGCTTTTGCCAGTGGCGATTTGTATCTGGAGAAATTTATCGCCAAACCGCGCCACATCGAAGTCCAGATTTTGGGCGATAATCACGGCAACGTCATTCACCTGGGCGAACGGGATTGCTCGATTCAGCGGCGCTACCAGAAAATTATCGAAGAAGCGCCCGCGCCCAACCTCTCCGATGATTTACGCGAACGCATCGGCGCGGCGGCAGTGCAAGGCGCAAAATACGTCGGCTATACCAATGCCGGAACGATAGAGTTTTTGCTGGCTGCCGATGGCGAGTTTTATTTTATGGAAATGAACACCCGTATCCAGGTCGAGCATGCCGTAACCGAAGAAGTTACCGGGGTGGATTTGGTGAAATGGCAGATTCGGATCGCGGCAGGGGAGCGCTTGACGCTCACTCAAAAAGACGTTAAAATACAGGGGTCTGCAATCGAATGTCGCGTTAATGCCGAAGACCCGATGAATAATTTTCGGCCCGATGCTGGCATGGTGGATCTGTTCGTTCCGCCCGGTGGCCCTGGCATAAGAGTTGATACTCATCTCTATAGTGGCTACACTGTGCCACCGTACTACGATAGTCTGCTGGCAAAAATAATTGCCAAAGGCAGTACACGGGAGGAAGCAGTAGCACGCCTGGAACGGGCCTTGCATGAAACAGTAGTAAGTGGCGTTAAAACTACTATTCCGTTTCAGCAAAAGATTTTGGCGGATGAAGAGTATCGCTCCGGCAGGGTCTTTCTCGATTTTGTCGAGCGCAAAATGGCAAGCGAGTTGAATCTTTGAGAAAGTGCCTGTCATGCTGAGGGAAGCGAAGCATCTTTAGACCCTTCACTTCATTCAGGGTGACAGATGCGGTTAGTTGTTAGGAAAGTTTTAGCGAGAAAAACGTTTGACTACCGAAATAGAAAAAAAATTAGGGACAGTTCGGATTGCCCCTGGTGTGCTGGTCACGATTGTTCATTCCGCCGCGCTGGGAGTACCGGGTGTCTTGCGAATGGGCTATGCGCCCAGCGAAGATAGCACCCGGTTGGGCCGCATTTTTCATCGCGATGAACCAAACGGTGTTAAAATCGAGGTGCGCGATGAAAAAGTGCAGGCCGACCTTTATCTAATCGTCAGTAAAAATGCCAATATGCTTGAAGTCGGCAAACAGGCCCAAAGCGATGTCTCCAAAGCCATTCGTTTTATGGTTGGGATGCCAGTCGAGCAGATAAACGTTTATATTCAGAACGTTGAGTAAAGTAATTAATAACGATAACTTGGATAACCTGGAAGAAGACTCGGTTAAGGGGGTCAAAGTGAACTTGCGCCGAGTGGCCCGCAGCCTGGCTTTGCAAACTCTTTTTGAGAGTGATGCCGTAAGCCACGACCCGGACTCAGTCCTGGCTCGCCATTTGACCGAAGAAACCATTGCCGCCGAAACCGCCAGCTTTGCCCGTCAGCTAGTGGATGGTGTTACAAGCAACAAAGAGAAGTTGGACGTTATTATCTCCTCCTCTGCCCCCAACTGGCCGATGGAGCAAATGGCTAAAATTGATAAAAATATCTTACGGCTTGCCATTTTTGAAATTGTGTTCAACAATGACGTACCAATCAAGGCGGCAATAAACGAAGCTATCGAGCTTGCCAAGAGTTTTGGCAGTGACAGCAGTAGTCGGTTTGTTAATGGAGTACTCGGTACGATTGTCGCCCAGCGACCACGCCGAGGTAATGAGCAACCGGCTTAAGGTTTCATTAGTTTCCTTTTCTCACATACAGGGTGTATCGCTCAAATTTTCCGCGACCATTAACAATAATTATCAGGTGTGCATCCTGGTTTTTTGTTGTACAATGTCAGGGAATTCCTTTTTAAGGGGAAGCAAAAAATTAAAAATTTTAAAATTCGCGGAAGCGAAGGGAGGTGAACCGAGTGGCAGTAGAAGAAGATGTTTATGGTAAGTTGAAAGAGATTATCGTCGAACAGCTTGCGGTAGACCCGGATGAGGTAAGCATGGAAGCTTCTTTCATAGATGATTTAAATGCGGACTCGCTCGATCTGGTCGAGCTTATCATGGAAATTGAAGAGAAGTTTGGTATTCAGGTTCCTGATGACGCGGCAGAAAAGATTAAAACAGTGGGCGATGCCGTCGGCTATATTCAGGAGCAACAATAAACCAGATTAGGATTGTTTCTTTAGAAAACGGGCCGGGCTGGTAATGGCGGCTGCTCTCCCAAACCGGGCGGAGCAGCTATTAATCCATTACTCGTCCGCGTCCGTTTTTTAATTGCCGGAGTTTTAACTTATTTTAGCTTTTGAAATTTTTGGGGAAATTTCCAAAAGCTAAATAAAAATTTTACGTGGTTTTACTTGCGCGGGCGGCTAAAAAGTTATATGCTATAGTTCGCTATTCATGGCGAATTAAAATGTTGCAATAAATAAGTAGAAATTTTAAATTATGGAAATTTTTGGGATTGGCTTGCCGGAAATAATGCTGATTATGGCGGTAGCCCTAATAGTTTTTGGGCCGGAAAGGTTGCCGGAAATTGCGCGTGAAGCTGGAAAATGGGTACG
>JBBQXW010000419.1:0-5497 GCA_038209275.1 Chloroflexia bacterium
ACCACTTCATCCGCCAGCGTTTCGGGTGCACTCGGCACTTTCGCCAGCAAAATCCGATATTCTTTTTCCAGCGCCGGATAATCAATCCAGTGGTACAGACAGCGCCGCTTCAGCGCGTCGTGAATTTCGCGGGTGCGGTTGCTGGTGATAATCACGACGGGCGGGCGGGTAGCCTTAATCGTGCCAATTTCGGGGACAGTCACCTGATAATCCGAAAGCACTTCCAACAAGAACGCCTCAAATTCCTCGTCGGCCCGGTCAAGTTCGTCAATCAGCAGCACGGTTGGCTGTTCGGCGCTACCTTCGAGGGCTTGCAATAGCGGACGCTTAATCAAAAACTCCGGCCCGAACAGGTTTTTTGCGCCTTCATCTTTTGCGTCGGCGCTGCCGCTTTCCAGCAAGCGAATTTGCAGCATCTGGCGGGCGTAGTTCCATTCGTAAACGGCGCTGCTCACGTCCAAACCTTCGTAGCATTGCAACCGAATCAACCGTGCGCCCATCGCATCCGCCAGCACTTTAGCGATTTCGGTCTTGCCTACGCCCGCTTCGCCTTCCAGCAAGAGCGGCTTTTGCAACTTGAGGGCCAAAAATACTGCCGTCGCCAGACTGCGCTCAATCACATAGCGGCGCTGGCCCAACTCCTCCATTACCTGATTAATCGAAGTCCATTCCGTCACCACCCCGTTAGCGGTGGCTTTAGTTACATCACTTTTTTCATTCTGATTTTCAATCGCGGTCAATTTAATTCCTCTTCTTAAATTCGGTTGCCTTCAGTGCTGCCAACCTGATTTTTTAATCAATCTTCCTGTCGTTCCATTTCTGGTTCTGGTAAAAATTTCACCGATTAATCATATTGCCCCCAGGGGCGAGTGTCAAATTTAGCCGGAGAAGGAGAAGAAATTTGTAGGATATTGCTCCGCCAATGGATAGTTGGTGTAATCTATAGCGGTAAATATGGCAGGTATTACCCGTTTAGAATATAATACAGTTAGCCGAGCAGTAATTTATTAAGAATTTAAGAGGAAACTGGTTAAATTTTTTGAGAATCTAAAGGAAATAATAAAATGGCTAAAACCTACGAAAGTTCGACGGCTGTAAGTGACGCACAGTTTCACGAAGATTGGTATAAACTGGTCAATCGAGAAGAAGTTTTGAGCTTTCTCGTAGAGCATCGAGCTGTTTTGCCTTTGTTAACTGAGGCACATACTAAAATTGAAATTTATTTTCCAGAAGCCCGCCTCTTTTTGGAAGTCCTTACTGACCCAGAATTAGCCGACGATGTCCGATTAGTATTATTTATTGCGCCTGATATGATGCCGCATGAAGCATTCGACAAGCTTAAACTTTTCAGGCAGGAATGGTGGTTAGAAGCTTCGGTACAGGCTAAAGATAAACTTTCGATATTGGTAGATTACAGATGAGCTTCGACGGAACAGATTATTTTACATTGGCAGAAGAATTGACCAGGCAAGCTAAAAATTCACCTGTCGAAGAAGCTATGTTGCGTAGTGCTATTAGCAGAGCCTACTACGCCGTTTTCCTTAAGGCACGTCACCATTTACGAGTTAAAGAAAAGGATACGTTAATCCCAGGTGGCCCAGCAGCGCATGAATATATCAAAGATAAATTTAAAAATAGCTCCAGTGCTGTACGCCAGGAGATAGGAGAAGCCCTGAAAACTTTGCGTATCCAGCGTAACCGAGCCGATTATGGTGACAATTTCCCTGCTTTATTTAATAGTACCCAACTTGTATTGTTCTCAGCCCGCGATGCCTTAGACGCATTGGACAGGCTTCCTTCAACTTCTAGCTAAAGTTAATCACTAAATTAGCTGCGGCTACTTGAAGTAATGCTGGGGTCGTTGGGATCGGGGTCGTAGACGACGGCCACGCCCATTTTAACCAAATCGGCGGCGATGCGGGTAATGGTCATCAAGTCCTGGTCGAGGTCGGCGGCGAGTTGGGCAATGCTGAGGGGCTTCGAGACGATTTTGGTCAGGACAGGCCACTGGTACGGCTCGATAACCACTTCGCTGCGCGGTTCGGCGGCAATCGCAATGCGGTGCGAAGTGCTGGGGATAATCGGCATGTACTTGTTCATATTGTCGAGCCAGAGCGTCGCCCGCACCTGCAAAACTGGCAACGAAGCTTCAATGGTGCGACGGGCCGGAGTTTCGCCGCCAATGTCGAAGAAAAATTCGCCCTGTTTCCAGCCGAAAAGCTGAAACAAGGCCAGCGCACCATTGACCGAACCTAATCCGGCATCATAAACTTCGCCCCGGTCAATATAAATATAACCTTCAAACTGTTTGTTGCGGAGACGCAGATTCCCCGTAGCTTTTTGGATATTGAGTAGCGAAAGTAGCGAACTGGGCGAAAAGGCAGTCAACGCGCCATGCAACACTTCCTGGGCAATTTTCTCGCTGTTCGCGCCGTTTTTACGGGCAGAGTTAGTCAGTGGCTCGGTACGGTTGCTACTGTTGGTTGGATTATAAAGCGGACGGGGCGGCTGGCTTTTGGGGTCGGGCTGATTAGCCGGGCCAGGCTCAGACGTGTTGTAACGCACGTAGGGTCGGTTGGTATGTGGCTCCTCCCCTGCTCCATTTGAGCCAGTGGGATTGAGTAGATTAGAATTTGTCGGAATATAATTATTTCTTTCGGTCATGGCACTTACTGACTCCCACTTTACCCGGCTCATTCCGGGCCTGGATTTAATCCACTTGTTAGGTTGGCTGGATGATATTACCTTGTATCTTTGTAATACCATATTACTACATGTTAAAGATAAAATCTACTATACGCTTTTGTAGTCAGTACCTTTTCACTACAATAGTCGCCCCGCCAATTCTCAAGTTTCAAACTAAACGGGTGCAGCAATCGGAGCAAGGGCGATGGTCACATGATTAACGCCTCTATCGTATTGGGTGGTCAGAACTAAGCCGCTTTTTTTGAGTAGCGCCATCATGCGCCAGTTAGTACCGAGGACATCGGCAATCAGGGTGTGAAAATTATTGGCCTGGGCGGTACTAATCAGCGTTCTCATAAATTGCCCGCCAATGCCGTAGCCCTGGTAGCCATCTTCTACTATTAGAGCAATTTCGGCTTCGCCAGGGTCGGTTGGCACATATTGGGCATAGCCAATAATCCGTCCCCAACTGGTAGCTGCTACAAAAGCCACCTGGTCATCCTGTTCAAGCGGCGCTAACAGCACTTTTTCGGCTAAACCGAGGTCAATCCCCGGTGTAAAAAAGCGTTCGTAAAGAGTTTCAGAGGAAAGGCGGCGCAAGAAAGCTCGAATCTGGGTCTGGTCGCTCAATTGAATGGGCCGAATCAAAATCGTTTCGCCCCCAATCGAGCGCGGCAACTGAATGATTTGCTGGCTCTTATTCAAAATCAAAAACGACCACCCTTCAGTTAAGCCCCATATAATTCAAATCGCCCGCTTTGGCCTATACATTTTAACTCTTAAATCCGTAGGTCTTGTAGGGGCAAGGTTTCCCCATAGGTGTCAAGTTAAGAAAATCACAAAAGGTCTTTAGGGCGGTAGGGGCGAATCGCATACGCCCTTTTGACGCGGCTGTGTGTTCAAGGGCGTATGCGATTCGCCCCTACCAAACCGGTTGCCTATTTTCTGAAGTGGGTCTCAGCCTCAAAATCGGTTTGTGAAAAGCTTAACTTGACACTTATGAGGTTTCCCTGCCCAATTTACTCTGGCGCTCAATTTTGGGCAGGGAAACCCTGCCCCTACATTTACAGATTAATTTGTTACACACCATTACCTAAACAAAGTTTAAGTGGTAAGCGAGACGCGCCGACCCTCTTTAATGGATTGCAGCACCGCGACACAGGCACGAGTATTAGCTCTGGCATCTTGCAGTGAGTAAGGCGCAGATTGGCCTGTGAGAATAGTCTGGCTGAAGGCTTCTACTTCGAGCTGAAAATGATTGGCGGGTGGCAATTCTTCGGTGTGCAGTCCGCTATCATCGCGGCGGTAAATAATGGCTGATTGGTCTGGCTCCTGCCACATATTTTCGACTGAAAGTGTGCCTTTAGTCCCCATCACCTCGTAAAAAGAGCGCCGACCATAATCCAAGCTGTAATCGAGAACGGCCCGTATCCCATCGCCAAAATCCAGGATGGCGGCGGTGCTGGTTTCAACTTCTGCGCCGGGGCGGGTAGTAGCTTCGGCGTAAACCGAAGTTGGTTCGCGCTGGAACATAAAACGGGCCACATTTACGCCGTAGCACCCCACATCCCAGGTCGCGCCGCCGCCAACGGTTTCGTCGAGCCGGATATTATAATTATCGCTGCCTAACACAAAGGCAAAAGTGCCGCGCAAGGCCCGCACTTCGCCAATCGCACCCTGGGCAATTAAGGCTTTTATGCGAGTTTGCTGCGGGTGAAAGCGATACATAAAGGCTTCCATAGCCAGCACTCCGGCCTGTTCGGTTGCCTGCTCCAGGGCGGCAATATCGTCAGGATTAATCGCAAGCGGTTTTTCGACCAGAACGTGTTTACCAGCCTGAACCGCTTTGATGGCCCACTCGACGTGTAAAGCATTAGGCAAGGGGATGTACACTACTTCAATATCGGGGTCAGCCAACAAAGCTTCGTAACTACCATAGCTGCGAGGCGCGCCGTATTGAGCGGCGGCAGTGGCGGCTTTGGTCTGGTCACGGCTGGCAAGACCGAGCAGTTCAGCACTAGCGGCAGCCTTCAGGCCGGGTATCAGCCGCCGATTAATTCGCGCCGCCCCCATTACGCCCCAGCGCAATTTGCGTCCGTCTTGCTGGCTCATTTTCTAGTTCTCCTCAATTTTTCAGATATTTTATCTACAGCTTGCTAAGTTTGGTAAAGCCTTCATCTTCTGAAGAGTGTGATTCTGGCTGGTCTGGTTCTGGTTGAGAGGCGGAATAATTATAAGCGGGTTGAGCTACATTTTGCTGGCGCGCCGCCTCCTGGGTTTGCAATTGCTCAAGCAGTTGCAGGTCTTCTTTCACCAGCCCCAAAATTGCTTCCATCACGTGCAGGCGCTCACTCGGTGCAAGGCGCTTAATTTCCTCAAGAATTTGCTGTTGCGTCATACTCCCTCGTCATCATCTTCATAAATATCTTCGCCATCCAAAGCCGTAAAGATTGTTAGCTCTTTATCGTGCAAATAATCTGGTAAAAGTAATTTAGCTGCTTCCGACATTTGGCGCTTTACTTCCAATCGCTTGAAATCTTCTTGCATAAAATCTTCACCATCAAGTTCGTTCAGCAGCCGTAACTCACCGCCAGGAGCATAATCCGCTTTCAGTAGTTCGGCGGATGCGGCTAAACGCCGATTTATTTCTTCCTCAGCTAAAGATGAATCTAAACTCATGGTTCGCTAATATTTAGATGAGGTTTAGCTAGTAAATTAGCTAATTGCTCATACAGTTGCAATGGCAACCCTAATAATTCTAATATTCGTTTTTGTAATGGCGAAAGGTGTGTCAAATGTCCTTCCTTACCAC
>JBBQXW010000420.1:0-5491 GCA_038209275.1 Chloroflexia bacterium
GCGAGAGGTGGCGGGCTATTCGCTGGGCGAGGCCGATGCGCTGCGCAAAAGTATCGGCAAAAAACTACAAAAAGAACTGATTGCCCACCAGAAGCAATTTACCGATGGCGCAATCGCGCACGGCCTGACCCAACAACAGGCCGACGCGGTCTGGCAAATGTTCCCGCCCTTTGCCTTCTATGGCTTCAATCAGGCTCATGCCATTATCTACGGCTACCTGACCTATATCACGGCTTACCTGAAGGTGCATTACCCGCTCGAATATTTAGCCGGACTGTTGATGGTGGCGGGGGGCGATACCGAAGCAATTATTAAGGCCGCTTCGGAATGTCGTAGATTGGGCGTGCCGTTGCTCGGCCCGGACATAAACCGAAGCGGAGCGCGGATTTCGCTAGACCAGTTGCCGGATGGCAAAGCCGCTATTCGCTTTGGGTTGGGCGCGGTAAAAGGCATTGGCCCGGCGGGAGTAGACGGCATTCTCAAGGCGCGTAGTGAAGGCGGGCCTTTTGGCGGGTTGGCAGAATTCATCCGGCGTGTGCCGGGCCGGGCGGTCAATTCGCGGGGACTGACAGCGCTGGCGAAAATCGGGGCGCTACCGTTCGGCAATCGGGCGCAAATCGAAGCGGCGCTGCCAGCCGCCCAAAAAGCGGCAAAGGCCAAAAAGTTTGAGGAAATTACTTTGCCCGATTTGCCGGAATATCCGCCCGAAGTGCTGCTGGCTAACGAGTACGACGCGCTCGGCGTGCATCTCACGGTTGTACCAGTCGCCGAAACCGTCGCTCGTCTCGAAAGCGAAAGTCGCATCAATGCTACCACTATTGGGCTACAAGGCACGGAAAGCGCCGCCCGGTTAGGCGGCGTAATCGTAGGCGGGCGCGAAGTCCAGAGTCGCTACGGAATTATGTACAGCTTCAACCTGAACGACGGGCGCGGCTTGCTCGAAGTAACCGTCTTTCCCAAGCTCTACAAAGAGCGAGCCGCCCTCCTGAAAGAAGGCAAGCTCATCATAGTCGAAGGCAAAGCCGAACTACGCGAGGGCCGCACCCGCCTGCAAGCCAGCAAGCTTGAAGGAATTGACGAATAGCGATTTACGATTTACGATTTACGATTTACGATTTACGCACCCAGCGGGTACCCGCGATTTACGATTGAAAGAATTCACCACGGAGGCACGGAGAAACACCGAGTTAACGTCAAACTTTAAATTTTTCTCCGTGTCTCCGTGCCTCTGTGGTGAATTTTGAACTAATCTGGATAATCACAATTTACAATATATCCGTGTTCATCTGTGGTTCTCTGTGTTCATCTGTGTTATTTGTATTTTCTAGGAGAAGAATATGTTCTGGTCGGCGGGGATTTCGGCGTTTCTGGCTTCGCTGGTGGAGTTTGTGGAAGCGTTGACGATTGTGCTGGTGGTTGGCGCGACGATTAACTGGAAGACGGCGCTTTGGGGTGCTGCTGCGGCGGTGGCGACGCTGGCGGCGCTGGTGGCGGTGTTTGGGACGGCGCTGGTGACGTTTATTCCGATTGAAGTTTTGCGCCTGATAGTTGGCGTAATTTTAATACTGTTCGGTTTGAAGTGGCTCAAGAAAGCGATTTTGCGCTATAGCGGCTTGAAAGCTCTTCACGACGAGGAAGCAATTTACGAGGAAGAGCGGCGCGTTCTGAAAGCGCGCGGCGAGGTTTTGCCCAATACTATAGACGGTTTCGGCTTTGCCACATCCTACAAAAGCGTGTTGCTCGAAGGTCTGGAAGTAGCTTTTATCGTCATCAGCGTGGGCAGTTCTGCCGTCAAGATAGATGCGGACAAGGGCAATGGTTTGCTGAGTGCGACGCTGGGGGCGCTGGCGGCGGGAGTGCTGGTAATCGGGGCGGGCGTGTTAATTCGTGGGCCATTGACAAAAGTACCCGAAAATACCCTCAAGTTTATCGTCGGTGTTATGCTGACCAGCTTTGGAATTTTCTGGGCGGGCGAAGGTTTGGGCATGGAATGGCCTGGTGCTGATTTGTTCCTGCTGGTGCTGGTAGCGGCTAATTTGCTCTTGAGTGGCGCATTAGTCATGTGGCTGCGGCCCTACGGCGATGCCAAAAAAGGCAAGGTTCGTTCGGTGGTTTCATAGAAATAGAAATTCACCACGGAGACACGGAGACACGGAGAAATTTAGGATTGAGGAATGAATTATTGTACTGGCTCATTACATTCGTCGAGTATGTGTCAAGAAGTAGCCCTGGACAACCCTACGGGCCGAATTACTGGCTCCGAAGCTCAAGTGGATTAAAATCCACTGATTACTACCAAGCTTTGGGGTTGTATCCAGTGGTTTTCAAACCACTTAAGCTTCGGAGTCCGGAATTTATTCCAGGGCGGTCTTCACCAAAGTACCAACCTCGGATTAAAGATTATTTCTATTAGCTATGCGGAATGGGTATTAGAAAGAAAAAGAAACAATGAAAACGATAACGGGATTTTTCAAAGGGTTATTTAACTTTTTTGTGGGCGATTGGATTATTTTGATTGGCGTTGCAGTTACGCTGGTGGTGGTAGCGCTGCTTGAGAATTTGCCGGGGCTGGATAATTTCAGGGGGCTGGGCGGCTATCTGCTATTTATCGGGGCGGCAATTACGTTGGCGCTTACATTGCGGCGCGAGACGGGTCATTAAAATTTCATTTTGGCCTTGATATGGGAGAAGTTTGCGCAAAGGGGCAGGGCTTGAAAATTTTCAAGCTCTGCTCCTTTGTGAGTGTGAAGGGGCAGATTTAGTACTTCTTGTCGGTGATAAGGTCTACTTTGAAGGCCGGGGTGCCGCTCAAAAGACCTTCCGCAACGGCGCTGTAGACTATACCCGCCTGCAAGTTCAAGGTCGGGATGGTGTAGGCGACGGTGTTAGTTCCGGCGACCCGCACTTCCAGCTTGTAGCTGCCTGCCGGAACTTCCAGATAGCCACTGGCTTGCTTGAAGCTCAAGTTAGGCACTAGCACCGCGCCACCCTGTATCGCCACATCTACTGCCGGGGCATCTGCTCCTGCGTGAATTACCCGGATTCGAGTCTTGCCCGCCGCCGGTTTGCTGTTGTCGTCGGTGTAGACCTGGGCGGTGATGTTGGCGGTTTTGCCCAGCGCCGCTACCGTGTATTCTTTGCCTACCGCGACGGTAATATTGGCGTTAATCGCGGGCGTGCCTTTGCCTTTGGCGCTGCTCAGGAAAACCCGTACCTGATAAGTGCCGCTTTCCAGTTCAAGGTAATTGCTAAAAGCGCCAAACGGCACGTTCGCCAGCACCCGCTTGTTACCCACATAAACATCTACCTCTGGCGTGCCGGGCGAAAGATGAGCTACCCGCACCCGCGAGAACTGGGCATCGGTGACAAGCTGAACCTTGAAAGCCGGGCTGCCGCCGACAAAACCCTGGGCAATTGCGGTGTAAAGCGTGCCAGCCGCCAGGTTGATGGTCGGGATAGTGTACAGCACGTTGCTCGTACCAGCTTCGCGCAGTTCCAGCTTGTAGCTGCCCGTCGGAACTTCCAGGTAATCGGTGCTTTCGCCGTTGTTCAGGCCACCAAACAATACCGGGCCACCTTGCACCGCTACATCTACCGCTCCGGCATCGGGAGAGGCGTGCAGCACCTTGATTTTGGCGTTGCCGGTGGCAGGAGCGCTGCGTCCGCTATCTTCGTAAAAATAACTATCGGTGTTCTCGTCGAAATTCAGCACCGAGTAAGTAAAAGCGCTTCCGGCTTCTACATCAATGCTTTCGGCAATAACCGGGTCGGCAGTGCGCGGGTTAGCGCCCGCCACAAAAACTTCTACTTCATAGGTCGCTTCCGGCACGCTCAAATACTTGCTGACCGTCCCAAAAGGCACGTTGCTCAAAGTCAACTTCTTGTCCAGATAAACATCTACGTTGGGTGCGGCGGGCGCAAGATGGGCCACCCGTAGCAAGCCAGTGCGGGCTGCCGCCGCCGATGCGTCAATAGTGGGCAGGGCGAACAATGCCATAAAACTACTAAGCAGTAACAAAGTGGCGAGTAGCAACGAGCTACTCCGTTTTGCCAAAATTTTCATGCTGATAACCTCCTCGTGTTCAAATAATTTACGCAGGGCGCACTAAGTCCAGTCTGTAATGCCTTAAAAAGGCAACAAACTTAAATCAGGCTCTATTCGGCTAAAAATCGGCTAATACTTAATCCAAACGGCAAAAATTGAGGACGAAACTGAATCAATAGTTAATATAGTGTTAAAACCCGGCCTTCACTTTTATTCTGTTGCGCTAATGAAGTGCCTTCGCCATACTAACACCTGAGAGTCGGTATCGGATTTATAATTTTGGGCCAGATTTAGGAAAAATTGATTAGAGATATTGACTCGCACCCCGGATTGACTTATCATACTGTCAACAAATCGCCAATACTTTCAGGCTTTAGGAAAAGGTAAAGCACAAATTACAGTTACATTTTAGCAAGGGACTTATCAGTGTTCAAAAAATTCAGCCGCACCGTCGCCAGTTGGGTGAGCGAGTCCATTCTGGCATTGAGTACCGTTTTAGTCTTTTTTACCGTTGTTGGTTTGCTGGCCCTGGTAGTGGCAGTGGGCTATATCTGGTTGCCTATAATGCCGCGCTCAACCGAGCGAAAACCACTGCCGCCCACCCGCAATGCTGCGGTTGCCGCTAAATCCACCGCTAATTCCCAGCAGTTAGTAGTTGGCACGCTTGGTACGCCCGGCGCAGCCACCAAAGATGACAATGTAATCCAGAGTCCCTACGACGATTTGCTGAAGTTTGAGCGCGAAAATTCCGAGCCGTTGCCCTTGCCGCCCGATTTGGGCCGGATAAACCCCGCCCCTGGCATTACCTACTATCGTACCAAGCGCACTATTGCGGGCGGCGACGCTATCTTTAATGTGCTGGAAATCGCCGACGTGACCGACCCACGCATTAACCTCAAAGTATCGTTGCCCAAAGGTCAGGTGCAGAATTACGAGCGCGTCACCGAACACATGCAGCGCAACGGCCCAACCGTCATAGCTGCCATCAACGGCGATTTCTTCGATATTGGTCGGCCCTACGGCGGCGTAACCATCAATACCCAGATGCAGGATGGCGAACTGGCCCGCACCAACGAAGGAGAGCGCCCGGCTTTTGGCATTGGGCGCGACGGGATGCCCCTTATCGGCGTGCCGCGCACTTCTGGCACACTGACGATTGGCCCGCGCTCCGTCCCGATTTATCATATTAATTATGGGCCAGGCATAGATATAGACCAGCGCCGCGACTGGCTGGTACTTTGGACACCGACCTTTGGAGCAAGCACTGGCACACCGAGCGACCTGGCGGCGGTATCGCTGGTCGTTCGCAACCTGAGAACGCCCCTTCCGCTTCGGCCTAACCAGAATTACACTGGCACGGTTGAGCAAATAATCGAAAAAGGGGCAGATACACCAATTCCGCCCGATGGCGTGGTGTTGCACGGGCGCGGCAGCATGGCCGATTTC
>JBBQXW010000421.1:0-5437 GCA_038209275.1 Chloroflexia bacterium
ATTGAACGGAGTGAGGTAAATCCAACCTGGTTTCCTGTAACAACGCGAGATGACCGTCCGTTTGCCAATTTACCCTCGGTTTTATCGCACGCGGCGTTACGAGGCGGAGCAGACGCGCTTTTCTATGAATCGCAGCGCCAACCTTTGCCGCCGACGGGCCTGACCCGCCGAGTTCCAACCCTGATTTCGCTCGATAGTGCGCCGGTACTTTCCAAAGGGAGCGATAAAGCTACGCCCGCCGGGTTTGTAGTCTGGTCAGAATGGGCCAAACGGCAAATCGTCAAGCAGTTCGAGATTGCGCCGAGCCGGGTATTGGTAGCCCATAGCGGGGTTGATTTGGCAAACTGGGATGGCGCATTAGGAGCGTTCGAGCGGGCCAGAGCGCGTAAAACTGGCTTGCCGGAACGAGTGCGCTTGCTCTTTGTGGGCGACGATTTTGCCGGGCAGGGCGGCGAGGTATTGCTCGATTTATTACGAAACCATCCCCGGCTGGCGGAAAGTTGCGAGTTACATCTGGTAGTCAGCCGCAACACCTTCGCTACTTATCTGACCCGCACCCTGCGCCCCCGCTATATGCACGTCTACACCTATCAGCAACCCCGCCATGAACCAACCGAATTTTACCTGAATGCCGATATTTTTGTTTTGCCCAGCCAAAAAGCGGTCAGCCCTTCGCTGATAGCAAAAGCAATGGCGGCGGGCTTGCCAATAGTAACGACACAAGTTGAAGGCTTAACTGAACTGGTGCAGGATGGAAAAAACGGTCTGGTAGTAGAGCCAGGCAACCAGATGGAATTAGCGCAGGCACTTCAGGCTTTAATCGAAGACCCGGCCCGACGTTTTGCGCTGGGTGAAGGGGCGCGGCGGGTAGCCGAAGCAGAATTTGATGCAACGGTTAACACAAACAAAATTTTGACCTTTCTTAAGCATATAACCACCGAAGCGCGTACTAACCTTGCTCCCACCCTAAATTTTAGCCGCCTTGGTGTACCTGTGCCACAGGAAATTCACCCTTATATTGAAGATTAGCGAGATAGAGAAAAATGTCTGTCGAAAACGAAAAAACTGCTCAAACAATCAATGCTGCCGACCAGGGCTGCACAGTAGATTGGAGCTGGCTCAACGGACGCGCTATCGCCAGCGTCACCAGCGACCTGCAAAACATAATCATTCAGTTCGAGGATGGCCTGACCTTCAAAGTGCAAGCCCTCAATTACAAAGGCCAACCCTTCCTCTCCTTCAACCCCTACAAAAACCCGGACGAGTAGGGGATGGCAAGGAAAAGGAAAGAGGAGAAGGAGAAAGAATGAGGAGAAGGAGAAAGAATGAGGAGAAGGAGCAATGTCCCACAGGTACGGGTCGGATTGTAGGATGCTGCTCCGTCAGCTGATTTTCCATTGGCGGAGCAATGTCTTACAAATCACCTCTCTCCTGTGAGACATTGCTCCGCCAATGGATTTCCTTCGCCTCCTCCTCTTTCCTCATTCCTTTTTCTTAGCTGGATAGCGAAAGACATCCATTTGTTTTGGGCGGATGAGTTCGGAAGCGCCGGGGTCAGGACGAGTGGGGTCGGGGCGACGGTAGCGCAGACCGCGTATAAGTACCGCCGGAGTAGCTTCTGCCGCCTGTCCCATTATCAGCGAAGCGGCAGAAGCCAGTTCGTCACCAATACCGACGAGAGTAGCTTGCAAAGTGTAGCCGAACATATCGCTCTCGCCGCGCTGGTCTAGCAAAGCGATTAGTCCGGCGCTACCAATAGCCACGCCGACACCACCCATCCGAAAAGGTCGCCCGTGAGTATCATTAATTAAGACGGCAATATCCGCCCCAGTAAGGGTTTTTATTTGCGCCCGAAAACGGGCGGCGGATTGGTCGGGGTCGCGGGGCAGCAAACAGAGCCATTCCGAATTGGTTGGCACAGCAGATGGGTCGCTTGAGGCGGCTTTATCGTTCGAGGCAGACTGGTTGGTCATTTGCTCAATATTAGAACGGTCTACTCCGGCGTTGGCACACACAAAACCATGATGAGTTTCAACCACAAAAATACCGGGGCTGGCCCAGATAACTCCTTTACTTTCGCTCAAAATGACTTCCACATGGCGCGGGTCTTTACCAACTTGCGCCGCCAGGTGCAAAGCGCGTTCGCTGGGCTGTATTTCCGCCAGATTTACCAGTTGGCCTTCGCTCTTGGAAACAATTTTTTGAGCCAGCGCCAGCACATCGCCATCCTCGAAATGCAAACCCTCTTTGGCTAAACAATTTATCATAATCTGAGCTAAATCAGCGCCCGGCCAGATAAGAGGGACATCAGGCACAGCCATAAATTCTACTTTTCTTAGGCTCATTTTATACCACCTTTAATTTTATTTGTGAATTTCGCCACAACATTCATTTTAAGATTTTCCCTTTAAGAAGAAGGAAATAACAACGCCAACACATCATAGTCCAGGCTGGAAATTATCTCAACTAAAAGAGCGAATATGGGTGAGCGTCAGTTTTTTGCAAAGACCCGGACGTGAACGTCCGGGCTAAAAAATTTCGGCTCATTTATTTTTAGCCCGGACGTTCACGTCCGGGTCCTTGCTGACGCTCACCCAGCGAATACAACAAGATTTAATTATGTCAATTCAAAACTCAAAACTCAAAACTCAAAACTCAAAAAGCCCGGTGGCAAAAAATGGAATTGTGGGGTAGAATAAGACGAACAATGCGGTTCGCTACCTTCGATTTGATTAAATAAGAAACAGGAGCTTTTAGCCTTGAAAATACTTGGCCGTGTAGCTGTATTCCCGGTTGTGCCGGAGCGCATAGCCCGTCTCCACGATTTAGCCTATAACTTGTGGTGGAGCTGGCATCGCCCGGCCCAGGAGCTTTATTCGGTACTTGACCCTGAATTATGGGATGCAGTAAATCATAACCCGGTTCGTTTCCTGAGCCAGGTAGCCCCTGCCAAACTCGAACAGGCTGGCGATGACAAAGTTTATCTGGAAAAATTCGACCAGGTGCTGCAAGATTTTGATGCCTACATGCACCCGGATACCCCCAATTGGTACAAACAAACTTATCCTGAACTGGTAGATAAACCAATCGCTTATTTCTCGGCAGAATTTGGGTTGCACGAAGCGTTGCCGATTTATAGCGGTGGTTTGGGCATACTGAGTGGCGACCATTGCAAAGCGGCCTCCGATTTGGGCTTGCCTTTTATTGGCGTAGGCTTTCTTTACCCGCAAGGTTACTTTATTCAGCGCATAGGCCGGGACGGACGGCAAGAAGCGAGTTACGAGAAATTATACTTCTCCGAAGTACCAGCGACCCCGGCGACCACCCCATCCGGCGAAGAAGCGCTAATCTGGGTAGATTTACCGGGACGGCGAGTATATGCCAAAATCTGGAAGATTCAGGTCGGGCGAATTCCACTTTATTTAATGGATACCGACGTTAACCCGAACCAACCGGGAGACCGCGAACTAGCGGCCCGGCTTTATGGCGGCAATGAAGAGATTCGGGTTTGTCAGGAAATTGTGCTGGGTATCGGCGGAGTCCGGGCGCTACGGGCGCTGGGAATTGACCCGGCGGCATGGCACATGAACGAAGGACACAGCGCTTTTATGGGGCTGGAACGGATACGCGAACTGGTGCAAGGGGGGGGCTTGAGCTTTGCCCAGGCCCGCGAAATAGTTATGGCGGGCGGGATTTTCACCACCCACACCCCTGTACCTGCCGGAAACGATGCCTTCAGTTTTGACATGATGGACAAATATTTCGGCAACTACTGGCCCTACCTGAATATCAGCCGAGACGATTTTATGAATTTTGCCCGGCAAGAGACCCAGTGGGGAACTCGATACAGTATGACCGTGCTGGCGCTCAATAGCAGCGGCGGACATAACGGCGTGAGTGCGCTGCATGGCGAAGTATCGCGCAAGATGTGGTCGTTTATGTGGTCTGGGGTAGATTCTGAAGAAGTACCGATTGGCAGCATCACCAACGGGATTCACACTCAAACCTGGCTTGCCCCCGAACTGGATGACCTTTACACCCGCTATTTAGGGGCAAACTGGTACGAGAAGCTGGACGATAAGGCGCTCTGGAACGCAGTTGACGATATTCCCGACTCCGAGTTGTGGCAGGTACATTGCCAGCTAAAAGAAAAGCTGGTAGATTTTGTTCACGAGCGGGTACGCCGCCAGCGCATCGAGTTAGGCGAAGGCACTAACGAAGTACGCGAGGCCGATACTTTGCTTGACCCGAAGGCGTTTACGATTGGCTTTGCCCGTCGCTTTGCCACCTACAAACGCGCTACTCTTATCTTCCGGCAGGCCCAACGCTTGCAAAAGCTTTTGAACGACAAAGACCACCCGGTGCAGATTGTCTTTGCGGGCAAGGCCCACCCTGCCGACGAGCCGGGCAAATCTTTTATTCAACGAGTCTACCAGTACAGCCGCGAAGTCGGGTTCGAGGGCCGGATTGTCTTTCTGGAAGATTACGATATGAACATGGCCCGCTATCTGGTGCAGGGAGTGGATATGTGGCTAAACACCCCAATTCGCCCTCTGGAAGCCAGTGGCACAAGCGGACAAAAAGCTTCGCTCAACGGCAGTCCCAATTGTTCTATTCTGGATGGCTGGTGGCCCGAAGCTTATAACGGCGCAAACGGTTGGGCCATCGGTGAAGCCCGCACTTACCAAGACCAGGAGACGCAGGACGAGGCCGATAGCCAATCGCTTTACGCTTTGCTGGAAGATGAAATCGTGCCGCTATTCTACAAGCTGGACGCAAACGGTCTACCGACGAACTGGATAACGATAATGAAAGAGGCGATTAAAACCTGTGCGCCCGTCTTCAGCACCCGCCGTATGGTCAAAGATTACACCAACCAGCTTTATGTGCCAGCCATGCGTCACGCCCTGGAACTGGGCGCGGGGGGCTTCCAACTGGGCAAAGAACTGGCATCCTGGAAGCGGTTTGTCACTGATAGCTGGCACGACGTAAGCATATACGCCAGTGCGCCCCGCGACGCAAAACTGGCGCTGGGTACTAAGGTTACGCTGGAAGCGCAGGTGCAGTTGGGTCGGCTCAAGCCGGAAGATGTTTCGGTGGAACTGCTGTCGGCCCGCGACAACGAGGGTACACTGACCGACCAACACGCGCTACCCATGCAAATGGTATCTGGCCCAGATAGCCAGGGAGTCTATCACTATAGCTGCGAACAGCAGATAGATACCGGCGGCAGCGTGGTCTTTGGGGTGCGCTTGCTGCCTTCGCATCCTTCGTTGCTCTCGAAGCACGAAATGGGGCTAGTGCGCTGGGCTTAGAACTAATACTCATTCAAACAAACCTCTGTGGGAGCGAGCTTCCGCACGCGGTTTTTGCTGGCGAGAAAAAAAGCCGGCGGGACCCGGCGCACAACAAACAAATAGAACACAGGCCCAAATAA
>JBBQXW010000422.1:0-5377 GCA_038209275.1 Chloroflexia bacterium
TGCAGCGAACGGTAAATGGCTGGCCTACAGCAGTGGCGGCGAATGTGCCGATGGCAGCTTTAAGTTACGACTGCTTGACGCTGAAAAAGGTGGCACGCCACTGGAATTAATCGAAGGCTTTAATCCGAGCTACGGGAAGAAAATTTCAGGTTAATATTAAGGTACAGTTCTGGTAGGGGTTAATTGCATTCGCTCTTCTGATTGGTCGCTTGTCCGAGGACGAAGGCAATTAGCCCTATACACATGGGCGGACAAACTTAAAATTACTACTTTGGTGCGACCCGCCCTGGAATAAATTCCGGGCTACGTTGCTTAAGTGGATTAAAATCCACTGATTACCCTTTAGTACCAGTCTCGTATCCAGTGGTTTTCAAACCACTTTGGCTACGTAGCCCGGAATTTATTCCAGGGCGAGCCAACACAAGCCACTAATTTCGGGCTTAATTCCTCAGCTTGATGCGTATCAGGCCAATGCAATGAGCCAATACGTCGTTTCTAATTTAGTCATTTCCCGATTTTTGTATTGAACCTGAATTGCTCATCAGCTTGCCAAATGTGGTAAAATATAAGGGTAAAATTATCCGCACGGTGGTGAGCTGTGCGGATTTTCATCAAGATAATTTTTCCCGAAAGGGTTATATAAAAAAGAGTGAGTTATAGATGCCAGCGAATAAAACAAAAACAAAAACCAACAAGGTTACTTTTGAAGAAAATTTAGCTAAAATAAAAGATATATCTACGCCCGTACCGACCAGCGCGCTGTACGCCCTATCAAACATGACCCCGGAGCAACAGGCTGAATTTGAAGCCGCCTGGAAAGTGTTGCCGGTAGAGCGGCGGCGCAAGATTGCCGCCTCGTTAAGCGATTTGGCGGAAGAAGTAGTCGAGTTGATTTTTGATACGGTCTACCTTTTCTTGCTACGCGACGATGATGCCGAAATACGCGGCAAAACGATAGACGGGCTATGGGAAGACGAGAGCCGCCCGGTTTTGAACGAATTGTTAAAAATGCTCGAAAGCGACCCATCTGAGTGGGTACGCGAGAAAGCGGCACTCGGTGTAGGGCGCTTTGCCTACTTAGCCGAACTGGGCCGCTTGCCGCAGCGCTGGATTGACCGGGTGCGCGAAACGCTACTGGCGCAGGCAACCAACGGACGGAACCCAGTTGAGGTACAACGCCGGGTAGTCGAGGGGTTGGGCTATTTCAATAATAACGAGCAAGTAACGAAAATTATTGAAAAGGCTTACCAAAGCGACAACGAATTACTCAAAGGTGCGGCATTGCGGGCAATGGGCCGGAATATGAACCCGCGCTGGTTGCCCGAAATTGGCAAAGAAATGAGCAATCCTGACCCGTTGCTGCGCTTTGAAGCGGCAACCGCAGTCGGCGAAATGAGCAGCCAGGAACTTTTGCCAGCCCTGATTCCACTGATTGAGGATAAAGACCACGAAGTGCAAATGGCGGCTATCTGGTCATTGGGTCAGGTCGGCGGGCCACTGGCAAAGCGGGAGCTACAGGGTTTGCTCAAAGTCGAAGGTAGCGCGGTTCGCGAGGCGGCCCAGGAAGCCTTAAAAGAATTGGCCTACGCCGATGACCCGATTAACCCGTTGAGCGGAGAACTGTAGGATTTACGATTTACGATTTACGATTTACGATTGTGAGTAACTATTACTCGTCGCTGTCATGCTGAGGAACGAAGCATCTCTGGTTGCCCCAAAATAAAGGGCTGGGGGTAAACCAGAGACCCTTCCTGCGTCAGGGTGAGAGGCGCGACAGCCAATAGAGTTATATAGAGTTTTAAGATACAGAGCTTAGAAAATTTAAAAATCGTTTATTAATTTAGAAAGGAACCAGGGTAAGCCGTGACAGAAGTTATCAAGCCGACCAGTGATTTTAGCGAGAATTTGCTGGCGCACCGGGCGGGCGGGCCAGCCGCAGCGTGGGGCAGCATGGTACAACAGCGCAAGAATATTATCAGCTTTATCTATGGCTTACCCGATGAGCCTTCCTTGCCGTCCAAAGAACTGGCGGAAGCTACCCGCGTGGTAATGGAAGAGCAAGGCGTGGTAACTTTGCAGTACGGCTACCCGCGTCCACTGGCGGAATATTTGACTGGCTACATCGAGAAAACCCAAAATTTGAAGATTGGGCCGGAAAATTTGTTCATTACGGCAGGGTCAGGCCAGGCTATTTCGCTTTTTTGCCGTTTGCTGATTGAGCCGGGCGATTACATCGTGGTGGAAGCGCCCACCTTTTTGGGTGCGGTAAAAACTTTCCGCAATCAGGATGCCGAAATTGCCGAAGTCGCGATGGACGAAGAAGGCTTGATAATCGAGGAACTCGACGCAACGCTCACCCAATTAAAGGCTGAAGGCAAACGGGTCAAGTTTATTTACACTATTCCGACTTTCCAGAATCCGAAAGGCATAACAATGGGTCTGGAACGGCGCAAGGCGCTGATAGAAGTGGCGCTGCGGCATCAGGTCTTTATTTTGGAAGATGATGCTTACGACGGGTTGTTGTACGAAGGCGAAGTGCCGCCCTGGGTCTGGGCGCTGGATGAACACGGCATCGTTTTTCACTGCGGCACGTTCTCCAAAACGCTTGCGCCGGGCCTTCGGTTAGGCTGGATTGGCGGACGGTCTGATTTGCTGGGTCGGATACAATCGTTGAGCGATGGCGGGCCGACTGGCTCTTTCTCCGGCTTTGTGGCGGCAAAATTTGCCCAGGACGGACATCTGGCAAGCCATACCAAAGAACTGATTAACATTTATCGCAAGAAGCGTGACCGTATGTTAGCCGGGCTGGAACGCTATATGCCGGACGGCGCGACCTGGACTTTTCCGCAGGGCGGCTTCTTTATCTGGCTAGAATTGCCAGAACGGGTAGATACTGTTAAAATGTTACCAAAGGCGCTGGAAGCTGGGGTAAATTATCTTGCTGGTACATCTTGCTACGCCAGTGGTAAAGGCCGCAATTGTATCCGATTGGCCTTTAGTCTGGTGAAGCTGGAAGATATTGAACCGGGCCTTCGCAAATTGGGCGAAATCATTGAGCAAGAACTGGCCTAATGGACAAATAGGCCATTGTCGTCTTTTACAGTGAGGAAGACCGTTGCTGAATTGCTGATATTCCAGATTTGAAATATTGCTCGGCACACGGTCAAACCCCGGAAGAAGCTTTCAGGGAAGTACTGATTGCTAAAGAACTTTCGCTGGAAGTGATAAGAGAAAAAGGCTTTTCAATTCCTGCCCCAACTTACAAGCCACTAAGCTATAAAGTTGCGTCTTGGTAAGGTGGCGGAATAGAAAAATCTAAGTTTTTTAAATAACCGACAGAGGCCTTTGCCTCAGTCATTTTTCATAAAATTGGTTACTTACAGTAATTAAAGTTACAAAAAAATTTACAGGAGAGACAGGAAGTAACATTATGGGCCAAAACGTAGGAGTTTTCGTTGATGTGTCCAATCTCTTTTACTCGGCCAAAAGCGCCGGAGTAGAAGTGAACTATTGCCGTTTGTTGGATTATGCGACGGGAGACCGTGATTTGATTCGGTCTTGTGCCTATACTGGCATAGACCCGGATAACAATAGCCAGAAGAAGTTTATTGACTTTTTGAGTGCCAACGGCTACAAAGTAGTCTGCAAGGACATTCATAAGTACGATACGGGCCGCATCAAGGCCAATCTGGATATTGAAATTGCGGTGGATATGATGTTGATGGCGCAAAACCTGGATGTAGTAGTGCTAGTCAGTGGCGATGGCGACTTCGCCCGGCTGGTACGCGCTATTCAGGATAAAGGGGTGCGCTTCGAGCTAATCAGCTTTGGCATCAGCACCTCGAACGAGCTAATCAGCCTGGTTGATCGCTTTACCGAGATTTCAACTATTCCTGACATCTTCCGCAACGGTGGCTGTCACGGGGTGAACGTAAACGGGCTGCACGAGCGGAATGTCCAGGCCGCCGCGCCACTCTTTGGCCTGACGCATAACTAATTTGAGTGTGCTAAACGCAACCGAATTACAAGGTACAATTTTAGCCGGGCCGGGGTCGCGCCGACGCTGGGATGAATTTGTGTCGGCCTACTCCGATGGACATTTGCTACAGAGCTATGCCTGGGGCGATTTCAAACGTCGTCACAACTGGCCCGCCTTGCGCGTAATTATTACCGAACCGGGCAGCGACAAGATTCTGGCAGGGGCGCAGGTGCTTTTCCGCGAGATGGCCGGGCTATCGGTGGCTTACGTGCCGAAAGGCCCGCTCGTAGATTGGTCGAACCAGCCTTTAGCTGAGGCGCTGCTAAAAACCCTGAAAAACACCACCCGTCGCCGCCGAGCGATTTACCTCAAAATCGAGCCGAACCTTCCGGCTGACCCCGCTTTAGAAAAATTACTCCAGGAAAATTACGGCTTCCGCCTTTCGTCCGAAACGGTGCAACCACGTAGCACTATTCGGGTAGATTTGAGCGCCTCACCCGAAAAAATTCTGGAACGAATGAAGCCCAAAACCCGCTATAATATTCGTCTGGCCGAGCGGCGCGGCGTTACCTGCCGCAAAGCTGATCCGGCTTCCCCCACCGATTTCAGCCAGTTCTATAATCTGATGCAAACTACCGGGCAGCGTGACCAGTTCGGGATTCATTCGGCAGAATATTACCGCGATGCCTGGGAGACTTTTGCCTCGTCGCCGCCGGGGAGCGGGAACGGCGCATTGTGGTTGGCAGAATTCGAGGGGCAGGTTGTCGCCGGGGTGATGGTCTTTGCCTTCGGTCAGGAATCGGCTTATCTTTACGGCGCATCCAGCAACGAACACCGCCGCGAGATGCCAACCTATCTTTTGCAATGGCACGCGATGCAGTGGGCCAAAGCGCAAGGCGCACGCTACTACGATTTCTGGGGCATCCCCGATGAAGTCGGTAGCGGCGAGGACGAGGAACACGCCGAACTAGAAAACAAAAACGTGCGCGACGGGTTATGGGGCGTTTATCGCTTCAAGCAAGGCTTCGGCGGCGAAACTGTGCGCTATGCCGGAGCGTTCGACCTTATATACAACCGCCCAATGTATTTGCTCTGGCAACGCCTCCAAAGTCGCCGAATGCACGGCTGAGTTTCAAGTTTATAACCACAGATGATTTAGATGAACAATTTGTTGGCCTGAGCTTCCCATTCATCTTCATAAATTACCTGGAAAGTAATTTGCTTTTGCCCAAATTCCCTACAAAGGGCCTCCCAGTCGGTTTCCTGCCCTAATTTGTTACACAAATCGAAGACACTTTCTTTATAACTGGTATCAGCGTTGCCTTTGAGATGCAGCCCTTTAGTTTCTAATACAAAAAGCTTATCATAATCGGTAGGGTCATTGGCACTTTTCTTGGC
>JBBQXW010000423.1:0-5376 GCA_038209275.1 Chloroflexia bacterium
TTAGTAAAGCCTTTCGGCCCCCACCACTGCGCCAGATGATTTGCATCAGTCCAGGCTTTAAACACCAGTTCACGCGGCGCATCAAAGACACGGGTAAGAACCAGTTCACGCTGTGTCATTGAGCGGCCTCTTTCTGAACAGTTTGATAAATAAGCGCCACAACACCTGAACTGAATACTTTGGTTTCAACCAGCTTCAAAGCCGTTGTCGCCAGCGCATCCTTGAAGAGACGTTTTCCGTTTCCTACGACGACAGGGTGAACTAAAAGCCGATACTCATCAATCAAGTTGGCATCCAGTAGCGTCTGGACGAGGGTAGCGCTGCCAGTAACTCCGATGCTCCCATCGCCTTGCTGCTTCAACTGGCTAACTGCTTGCACTACATCTCCCTTGATAAGGGTTGAATTGTTCCATTCAGCCTTTTGCAAGGTAGAAGAAACGACAAACTTGGGGGTGCTGTTCACCTTGTCCGCAATGCCAAACTCGTTATTGGTCTGCAAGGGCCAGTAAGCGGCAAACTCCTGATAAGTTACTCTTCCCAGTAACGTAGCGTCCAAGCCTAGAATCTGTTCCTTAATTTCTTCCAAGAAATCGTCGCTAAGATAGGGAGATTGCCACTTCTCCGGCGCTTCCATTACGCCATCTAACGACACAAACTCGGATACAATTATTTTTCTCAAATTATTTCCCCTTGATTTAAACATTTGTTCTGTTAGATTAAGCCAGAGTTCCATATTAGTTTGCTGATAAAGTAAAGACTGAGTAGCGAAACTATTATTGCAAGGATTCATCTTTCTTTTGGGCTGCTTGTAACTGCTGCAAATATTCTTCCAGGCGATCAAAGCGCTCGTCCCAGACACGGCGGAAAGACTCTAACCACTCATCCAACTCTTGAAATGGCTGGGCGCGCAAGCGATAAATGCGCCGTTGGGCCATCGGCTGCACCTCAACCAGTCCAGCCTCAACCAGCACTCGCAGGTGTTTGGAAACCTGCGGCTGCGGAAGCTGTAGCTGCTCGACTATTTCCCCCACCGAACGGGGGCCATCGTGCAAATATTCGACAATGTGTAAGCGGTTCGGCTCGGCAAGAGCGCTTAAAGTCTTTATCATAATCCTAATATACCACAATAGATATATATCCGTCAAGATATATATCTATACAAGAATATAAAAGTGCCGACTTTTGGTAAAATTACTAAAAAGCTTTATGATAGCCACCCGAACCGGGTGGCTATCATAAAGCCTTTTAGTACAAGTTAAATTAGGTCAGGCTGAATTTAGCTATTCCGCCTTTTTTTCGACAAGGTGATAGGGAACTGAAGTTACTACTATGCCGGGGCGTAGCAATAAAGCTGCTTTCAGGCGTAGTGCGGTTTGATTGTGCAAGAATTGTTGCCACCATTTGTTAGCCACAAATTCCGGCACTACTACCGTTAGAGTATCTTTGGGCAAGCGGTGGTGAATATTATCAATGTAGGTCAGGAGCGGGCCAATAATCGAGCGATAGGGAGTCTCGACGATGACGAGAGGCATATCAAATTGCATTTCATCCCACTTCTGGCGCAATCGCTCGATTTCTTCAATATTATCATTGACGTGTATGACCGTGACGTTTTCAGCGAGAGTACGAGCATAGGCCAGCGTCCGTAGTGTCACCTGATTCAAATCGTTGATTGGTACTACGACCGTATGGCTACTCATTAATAGGGGTTCAGCAATACCGAGTTCCAGGCTAATTCCATTTTTTACCTTTTCATAGTAACGGTTTATCGCCATAAAGCCCATATAGATGAGCGGTACAAGCACCACCACTATCCATGCGCCGTTCAGTAGTTGCGTAACCATCAGGATTACAAAAACGGTAAAAGTGGTAAGCGCGCCCAGCAAGTTAAGCGCAAAACTGCGTTGCCAGCCAGGGGTACGCAAGCGCCACCAGCGCTTTACCATGCCAGCCTGTGAAAGGGTAAACGAGGTAAATACCCCGATGGCATAGAGCGGAACTAAGGTTTCCACGTTGGCCTGAAAAGCAATAATTAGCACCATAGACAAAACTGCCAGCGTGATTATGCCAGTTGAGAAAGCCAGGCGGTCGCCCTGGTGAGAAAAAAGATGGGGCAGAAACTTGTCTCTTGCCAAAAACCAGCTAAGACGGGGAAAATCAGCAAAAGCGGTATTCGCTCCCAAAATCAAAATCAAACAGGTTGCCGCCTGAAAAATGCCATAAATAAAGCTGTTGCCGACAATATAGTGGGCCATCTGCGAAGTAACGCTTTCGTAGCCCGGTTGGTCAGCGTGTTCGGGGTGAATACCGTAGTGATTAGCTAGAAAAGTAATTCCCAAAAACATTACCGCCAGAATACCAATCAGGGTTATCAGGGTGGTCGCAGCGTTTTTAGATTCGGGTGGCTCGAAGGCTGGTACACCATCCGAAATCGCCTCCACCCCGGTCAGGGCGGCACAACCCTGGGCAAAAGCCCGAAAGACCAGAAAAATACTAAGCGCCTCAACTGTATCGGCAGGTTTGGGCGGCTGGGTCACAGCATCGAAAAACCTGATACCAAAAAAAGCATCGAGGAAACCCAGCAGCATTAGCAAAAAGACCGTGCCAATAAAAAGATAGGTCGGCGCACTAAAAAGCGCCCCACTTTCGCGCACGCCCCGCAAATTGCCAATCGTAAGCAAAACCACAAATACCAGGCACATTGGCACCAGGTAAGGCTGCAAGGCCGGAAGCGCTGAAATAATCGCGCCCCCGCCCGCCGAGACACTCACCGCAACTGTCAGGATATAGCCAATCATCAAGGAAGTAGCCGCAATCAAGCCAAAAGTTACTCCCAGGTTATCTTTGGCAACGATATAAGAGCCGCCGCCTTTGGGGTAGGCATAGATAGTCTGACGGTAACTTGAACCCACAATAACCAATAACAGGGCAATCGCAACTGCAATCGGAATACTGACACTCAGTGCGCCGCTTCCGGCTAAAATCAATACTATCAAAATTTGTTCGGTGGCATAAGAGACCGAACTAAGGGCATCGGAAGAATAAATCGCCAGGGCTTTGGTTTTAGTCAAACGCTCGTGTACCGAATGAGCTGTTGGAATAGGTTTGCCAACCAGCAAGCGCTTCACACGCTGAAAGGCTCGGCCCGCCGAAGTTAGAGGTGTAGCAGCCTCGGCCTGAATGTGTAACGCCCGACCTTCCCAGACCTGAGACGGCGCACTAGAAGGTTTGGTCAGCCGAATGTAACGGTCGCCTGGTTTGCGGCCCTTCAATTTGCTTTCGTGCCAATCGCTATTTGAACCGTTCTTTTCGCCATTTACAAGCATAGCTTTATTGCCATTTACTTCTTCTGGCTGAATTTTCGTTTCATTCAAATTGCCGCCGTTTGAAACGGGCAGACTAGGAACTACTGCTCCAACTGTCTCTTTTGGGGTAGAAGCCGCACTACCGACAGCTTCAGTAGTAGCAGGGATAGATTGCCGCGAACTGCCAACCCGAAAGCTTTTCCGATTTGAAGTAGAACTTGCACTATTATCTTGAGAGGTGCCATCCCTTAGTTCGGGGTCTTTTGGCTCATTTGAACCTGTTTCAGAACTCATCGAACTCCTCGCCTCCTATGCCACGCAGTGCATTCTCAAGCCTGTAGCTTTGCCTGAGCCGATGCGGTATAGCCTTTTGCTAATAAAGTTGATTTTCTTCATTCAACTACCACAACGCTAAAACTGATTTTTCGTCCGATGATATATTATACTCCTGTTGTCCAGTCTATTTTAAACGGCTGGAAGCCTTTATAACGTTTTCCAGCCGCTTAAATTTTGAATTTTGAATTAACTTTGGTTAAGCCAAATATTATGTTCCATCTTCAATTAAATTCAAAACTCAAAACTCAAAACTATTTAAAGTTCCTTGCTGCTGTAGCCGAGCATACGACGAGCCACGATAAGACGGTTAATTTGACCAGTCCCTTCGTAGAGGTCGTTAATCTTGGCATCGCGCATCCATTTTTCGACTAAATTTTTGCAGCTATACCCGTCCGGGCCGAGAATTTCAACCGCTTTCTGGGTAATCCAGGTAACGGCCTCGCCCGCTTTCACCTTGCACATCGAAGCCTCGATAGTGTTGGGCAAATCTTCGTCCATCAACCAGGCGGCTTTCTGCACCAGTAGCCAGGCTGCTTCAAGCTGGGCATCCATCCGCATCACGTCGCGCTCTACCGCCGTAAGCTGGTTGTAAGGCACGCCGTAGCGAATCGGGCGGCCCTGCTTTTCCAGATATTCGTGAACGTAATCGAGCGCCGCCCGACCCACCCCGATAGCGCTGGCGGCTACCAACGGGCGGGTAGCATCAAAAGTTTTCATCGCACCCTGGAAACCTTTGCTGGTCGCACCATCGGCTTTAGCGACTTCGGGGCTACCCAAAATATTATCAAACGGAATATGGCAATCTACAAAACTAATTGCCGCCGTATCGCTGGCCCGAATACCGTGCTTCTTTTCGAGCCGCACGACGGTCATGCCGGGCGTGCCGCTCTCGACCACAAAGCTTTTCATTCCAGCCCGGCCCGCCTTCGGGTCTACCGTTGCCCAAACTACTACCAGACCCGCCGAATCCCTTGCGGCCATCTGACCGTTAGTGACAAAGATTTTCTCGCCGTTCAAAACCCACTCTTTGCCATCTTCGCTCAGTTTGGCGCTAGTCTGGATGCGGGCGGTATCACTCCCGGCTTGCGGCTCGGTCATAGACATTGCGCCCCATTTCGGTTCGCCTTCGCGGAAACGGGTCAAAAAGCGCTCCTTTTGTTCGGGCGTACCCACCGCTTCGATTGCCGCGCCACCTAACGCGCCCCCGGCAGTCGAAAGATACAGCCCAACATCGCCCCAGGAAAGCTGCTCCACCGTGTGCATCAAAAGTAAATTACGCATACGCGGCCCTTCAGCCTGCCGATTCTCTTCCGGCATGGAACGGCCTCGATAGCCTGCGTTCAGTTCGGCTTCCCACATCACTTTAACGTATTCCATCGGGCGGTCATGCTCATGCTCATCATAATAGCGGGCTATCGGGCGCATTACCTGTACCGCCACCTGCTTTACTCGCTCGGTCTGCTGCAAGACCATCTTCGGTTTCTCAAAATCTATCATTTTACACCTCGAAGTAAAGTTTTGAATTTTGAATTTTGAATTTTGAATTAAAGAGTCAGACGGGACAGCTAGGTAAAGAACCTGCCGAGAACTCGCTCCTATAGCAAGTTGCAAAGACATTGGCCCATTCGTAGGGGCGAATCGCATACGCCCTTGACGATTTGGGTAAATGTTCAAGGGCGTATGCGATTCGCCCCTACCCAAAGACCCGGCTCAATTTCAATGCAATTTGCTGTAG
>JBBQXW010000424.1:0-5368 GCA_038209275.1 Chloroflexia bacterium
TGCCGATTTTACCGGGGCTGGTGCGCCATGACGAAGTAGCTTCCGGCTCGATAAATCATGCCCTACGTTTTACCATCCAGAATATTCGCAATAGCTACATCTGGCCGGGTCGCCATAAAGTTCAATCGAACACCAATGTGAATATACCGCAGATGGGGCAACGCTTCCGGCTCAAGGCCAGTTTCAATATTTCGGGCTACTCGCATGATACCCAGGTAATTCTGACGGCGCTCAAAACCTACGGTATGTTTGTAGCCGATATTGGTTCAAACTGGTATCTTTCGGGTGCGCCCGACCCAGGCTGGCAGGATAGCACGCTGTTAAGCGAACTGGGGTCGGTAAAAGGCTCAAATTTTGAGGCGGTAGACACATCTTCCTTGATGATAAACGCCAATTCGGGGCAGGCGGCGGTTGCCCCGCTTGCCCCTGCTAATCTGGCCGCTTCGCCCGCCTCGACCAGCCAGATTAATTTAAGCTGGGTGGATGTGCCTACCACCGAAACTGGCTATTCTATCGAGCGGAAAACCGGGGCGGGCGGCAGTTTCAGCCTTATCGCTAACACCCCCGCTAATGCTACCAGCTTTCAAGATACCGGGCTAGTGGATAATACAACCTATTTTTACCGTATTCAAGCTTTTAATGCTTACGGAAGCTCGGCCTATGTTGGCCCGGTCAGCACCACCACTCCTTTAGCCATTCCGATTGCTGCCAGTAATTTGAGCGTATGGGCTACTTCTACGACACAGGTCAGTCTGGCGTGGGCGGATAATGCTCATAACGAGGACGGTTTTGTGATAGAGCGCAGCCCCGATGGTACAACAGGCTGGACGCAAGTGGGCGCAATGACCGCCCCGAATGTTACGACTGGCAGCGATAGTGGTCTGACGACGGACACGACCTATTTCTACCGCATCAAGGCACATAATGCCGCCGGGGATGCCTGGTCTAGCCCGGCAGTCAAAGTTGTGACAACGCTGTGGCCCGTTACCAGCCCTTCGGATGATGGAATAGGCAGCAGCAACACCATGCTTTCGTATGCCATGAGTCACGCCCTGCTGGGCCAATCTATTAATTTTGCTGTGCCAGGCGGCAAAATCAATTTTACGGGCGGGGCAAGCTGGACACCAACCGTACCGAAGGGCGTAAATTTGCTGGCAAACTGTAGCAACGGGCCGGGCGTAACGATTGAGGGTACGGGCTTGCCGTCCGGCACAGTCGGATTGATACTCGACCACAATGTAGTTTTTGGCGTGAAAGTCACCAAATTCCCGAATAGCCTACAGATTAAAGTGCCTAATACTGGCGGCGGCAATCGCCTGACCTGTGTGGTAGCGACAAAATAAATTCTTCATTGCCAGGAATGTTATAATAAGCAAGCGGGGTGTAGCCCCGCTTTTTTGTGTAATATCCATAGTTTATAGAATAAATCCGCCTTATGGCCTATAACCAAGTGAGCAACCTATGTTAAAATATGGTGGGTAATTAGCTATTAAAACTTATGTGGATTTTTGGAAGGGAGAAAAGTGGTGAGCCTCGTCGAAAGCCGCACCGAAGAACTCGAAGGCGGACAAGCGTTAGGAAATGATAATATTAAACGGCAAAGTTTGTGGCGCAACTGGTATATTGCCAGCCTGATGATAGCAATCGCCATGTCTTTTGTGGGAGTGGGACTGGTTGCTCCTTTGCGTACCCTGTATGCGCGTTCGGAAGGAGCAAGCGGAGGCGAAGTGGGCTTGATTTCGGCATCGTACCTCTTTTCAAGCTTTGTCTTTTTATTTCCATTCGGCTGGCTCAGTGACCGGGTAAACCGGGTACATTTGATTATCGGCGGGCTGACGGCACACGCACTGATTACGCTGGCCTATTTACCGCTCACTTCGGGTGAGCAATTTTTAGCTTTACGTTTTCTGGAAGGGATTTCAGCGGCGGCGGTTTTACCAGCAGCGCGAGCTTTGCTGCTCGATTTGGTTCCGGCCCGGCGTAGCGGCGAAGCGTTTGGCATGATGGGCGCAATGATGACGGTTGGCTTGTTTATTGGCCCGCCGACTGGCAGCTTTCTGGCAGAAGGTTTTGGCTATACTACGGCTTATCTGATTGCAGCTCTGGCACTTGTGCCGGGAATAGCGTTGGTCTGGTACGCCTTCCGAAATTACCAGGGCAAAGCCCGAAAAACTGCCGAGCAGCGCAAGGAAAAAGTTTCGATGGCTGGATTATGGAACGGGCCGGTTATCGTCGGCTGTATAGTCAAATTCTCGCTATCGCTTGGGCCGGGCATCGGCATGACTATCTGGAGTCTGTATCTGTCTGACCTGGGTTATTCGCTGGGCTTGATTGGCTGGACATATACGGTTTATGCTATCCCGGCGGTGTTAATCGGGTCGCGGGCGGGGCGTTTATCTGACCGCTACGGGCGGCTACTGCCGATGTTAGTGCCAGGAGTCTTTTTGGGCCTGTTCTGGCTCAGTTATGGCATTTTTCCTTTCCTCCTTTATTTTTTAATTATGGGCCTCTTAGAGGGAGTTATGGACACTATCGCCCGCGCTGCCAACGATGGCTATCTGGCGGATTATACGCCAGCCGAAATTCGGGGTCGAGCGCAGGGTTTGTTCAGCGCGCTAATGCAATTTGCTAGTTTAGTGGCATCGCTGGCGGCGGGCTTCCTGTACGAATTTGGGCATAATGTTCCGTTTTTGGTGATTGGTGGGGTGCAATCGGGGCTGGTAGTGGTGGCCTTGATTTTGACGCTTTTCATTCGGCGGAAACACGCAATTTCGATTGGCAAGGGTAGTTTGAGCAAATCCGCCCTGGAATAAATTCCGGGCTACGCAGCCAAAGTGGTTTGAAAACCACTGCCGAAAACATCCTTAATTTGACCGAGGTAGGGAACGAATCGCATACGCATCAAGCTAAGGTGGTAGCGCGGTGGGTGGTAATGGTCGCCTGGGACTACCCACAGGGGAGTGCCTAAAACCGCCGAGGTAGGGGCGAATCGCATACGCCCTTGAACACTGTGCCAAGTCTAAAGGGCGTATGCGATTCGCCCCTACCAAAATTCACCTCTGCCAAAGTAGGCACTCCTACCCACAGGGCGGTCTTGACAGACATACCAATCACTAAAAAAATTGCCCGCCCACTATGTTATAATTGTAACGAACTGAGGAATAATAGAGAGAAGAAAGGAGAAACCTTTGTTAGAAACTTCTGCCAAATATTTATCTGACCAGGAAGCCGGACGGATTTTTAATTTTTCGGCTGGCCCGGCGGTAATGCCCGTGCCAGTGTTGCGGCAGGTGCAAAGCGAATTGCTGAATTACCGGGGAATGGGTATGTCGGTGATGGAAATGAGCCACCGCAGCGCCACATTTGAAGCGATAATTCAGACCGCCGAGGCCGATTTGCGCCAGTTGTATAATATTCCGGCTAATTATAAAGTGCTGTTTTTGCAGGGCGGGGCAAGTCTGCAATTTGCGATGGTTGCCATGAATTTCCTGCCAAAAGACGGCAGCGCCGACTATATCGTGAGCGGTTCGTGGTCACAATCGGCTTTGAAAGAGGCCAAAAAGCTGGGCCAGATTCGGGTGGCTGCCAGTACCGAAGCAGAGCAGTTCCGACGCTTGCCACGCCCAGACGAAATTCAAATTGACCCCCAAGCGGCCTACGCTCATTTTACCTCGAATAATACGATTTACGGTACGCAGTGGCCGACTGAGCCGGAAGTGGGCAATGTTCCGCTAATTTGTGACGCTTCTTCGGATATACTGAGCCGCCCACTCGATATTTCCAAATACGCCATGCTCTATGGCGGCGCGCAGAAGAATGCTGGGCCGTCCGGCGTAACGATTGTAATTGTGCGCGACGATATGCTAACGAAAGTGCCGTCCGGCTTGCCCGCGATGCTCGATTACCGACTGATGGCGGAAAAGGAATCGCTTTATAATACGCCGCCGACTTTTGCGGTTTATGTGCTGGGCGTGGTAGCAAAATGGCTCTTGGATGTTGGCGGCTTGAGCGAAATGCAGCGCCGCAACGAGGAAAAGGCCGCTTTGCTCTACGCCGCGATTGATGGCAGCAACGGCTATTACCAGGGCCACGCCGGGCCGGACAGCCGTTCGCTAATGAACGTCACTTACCGCCTGCCCAGCGAAGAACTCGACAAAAAATTCGTCAAGGAAGCGACGGCTGCCGGGCTGGACGGATTGAAGGGTTATCGCACCGTCGGCGGCATCCGCGCATCGCTCTACAACGCCTTCCCCCGCGAAGGAGTGGAAGCACTCGTCAGCTTTATGCAAGAATTTCAGCGCAAAAACGGGTAATTATTAACCACAGAGGACGCAGAGGACACAGAGGAAATTTAAAGTATAATTTAACTCCGTGCTTCTCCGGGCCTCCGTGGTGAATTTATATTGGAGCCAGGATTGGTTGAAACAGGTCGTGCTTAGTTTTTTGGTTGCGCTACAATTCCTCACTACTTTACCAATACCGCTTTGGCGTGCGCCCGATAGCGAGGATGTGGGGCGCTCGGTGCGCTATTTCCCGGTTGGTGGGGTAATACTGGGCGCAATTTTGGCGCTGCTGAACTGGCTCTTGCGTTTTATCCTGCCCGCCTCGCTGACCGATTTGCTGCTGATTATTGCGCTGCTGATGCTTACAGGCGCGCTCCATTTTGACGGTTTTCTCGATTCGTGCGACGGTCTTTTTGGCTACCGCACTCCGGCCCAACGCCTTGAGATTATGCGCGATAGTCGGGTCGGAAGTTTTGCGGTGGCGGGTGGCTTTGCCCTGCTCAGTCTGAAGTATGTTAGCCTCACCAATATTCCCGCCGACCTGAAAACTTATGCGCTGTTTCTCGCCCCTTTACTGGGGCGCTGGGCGCTGGTTTGCGCGGTAGTGCTTTTCCCTTACGGACGCGAAAGTGGACTCGGCACGGTCTACAAACGCTACACCACCCGCCGCGAACTCTTTCTTGCCACTATTGCCGTCGCTCTCACTGCCTTCATTATTTTGCGCTGGCCCGCCTTGCTGCTGGCTCTGCTAGTCTTTCTGCTTACTATACTGCTGGGCAAATACATCATGTTAAAGCTGCCGCAGGGCTTGACTGGCGACAGCTACGGCGCAATTACCGAACTCTGCGAAACTTTCACCTTTTTGTTTATTGCCGCCGCACCATCCGTGATACAATCCTTTTTGTAAATCCGCCCAGTTACTTTTTAGTTTTTGAAATTTTTTCAAAAAATTTCAAAAACTAAAAAGAGTATAAAAAGAAAAAAGCCGCAGCGGCCTATCTTCACAAAACCCTGCGGTCTCACTATTGTCGGCGCTGAAGCGTTTCACTTCCGGGTTCGGGATGGAGCCGGGTGGGTCCACTTCG
>JBBQXW010000425.1:0-5304 GCA_038209275.1 Chloroflexia bacterium
GGGGTAGGTCGGCGCGGCGCATCAATTTCGGGCGGCAATGCCCCCAGATAAGTAAAACCGGGCGAAAAGCCGACCAGATAGCCCGTATAAATTGTGCCGCTATGCTTCTCGATAACTGCTTCTTCACTCAGGCCGTTCAAGTGGGCGACTTCGGCTAAATCCGGGCCGTACTCGCCGCCATACAGAACGGGGATACGGTGCAAGCGGACGTTTTCCTGAACTGCTCCTTTTTGGTCTGCCGCTTGCAGGGCCACGATTTGGGTCTGTACCCACTCCGCCATTGCTACAAAATTTGTTTCGAGCGGATTATAAGGAATTAACACGCTATCGTAGCCCGCCACAAATTCGCTACCGGGCGCGGCGTGCTGTAGCCATTGAGCGAGGTGTCGGGCGGCCAACATTCGTTCCTGCCGGGCCGCCGTAGCGAGGGCGTGATAACCTGCCAGACCCGCCGGAAGACACAGACGAGCAAGCAACGCCGTATCACCCATTGGCTTAATTTCAAACTCAAAATTTTTTAGCGACCGAGTGAACACAGTTCTACGCCTTCTTTGAGCAATTCTTCACGCAAAGCACGGGCAATTGGCAAGGCGGCTGGCCCATCGCCGTGAATACAGACCGTATCCACCGTCAGTTTTACGGTTGAGCCGTCCGCCGCCGTAATCTGGCCCTGTTTGACCATACCAAGTACCTGTTCCACCGCCTGACGCGGGTCGGAAAAGACGCTATTTGGTTGCCGTCGGCTCACCAGCGTACCATCGGCATTATAGCCCCGGTCAGCAAAAGCTTCGCGGGCGATAAGCAACCCGGCCTTTTCGCCTTCCTCAATCATCAATGCTGAACTGGCAAGGCAAACCATAATCAAATCGCGGCTGTAGCTGGCAATGCCCTTTGCAATCGCTCTGGCAAGCGGTGCTTCGAGGGCGGCGGTGTTATAAAGCATTCCGTGCGCCTTAACGTGGGTCAGGTTTGCGCCGTAAGCGTGAGCAAACCCCGCCAGCGCCCCGACCTGATATAGCACCAGTGCCTCGATTTCGTCGGGGGTCATGTCCATTTTGCGCCGTCCGAAACCCTGCAAATCGGGATAAGAAGGGTGCGCCCCGACTGCGACCCCTTTTTGGGCCGCCATTTTTACCGTGTGGGCCATCACCGTTGGGTCGCCAGCATGAAAGCCGCAAGCGATATTGGCAGAAGTGACGTAATCGAGCAACAATTCGTCTTCGCCCAGCTTGTAATTCCCAAAACCTTCGCCCATATCGCAATTTATATCTATCTTTTGCATAAATTTCTTCTCTCCCTCAAAAATCTAGCTGGCTGGCTTTTCGTGAGCTTTCAAATTGATTATACCAAATTTAAAGATTTTGCTTTGTCTCATAGCTTTGGGGATTTCGCTGGTACACCAGCGAAATCCCCAAACAAAGTAGATAGGACTTTTCAAGTGGGGAGGAGCGTGTCATAATAGGGACGCTGGTTTTTTTATCTTATCTGGTTTTGCAGAGGTGGTCTTATGAGCAAAGCCTATATTTTGATGGCGGTAGTGACCTATATAGTAGCCTGGACGCTGTTGAGTTTGTTGCTTCCCTGGTGGTTGTCAATTATTGTAATGCTGGGGGTAGCCTGGTTGTTCTGGAAAGAAGTAACCCCAATGTTACGCTACTGGCGACCCCATCGTCGGACTGGCTGGCAACGCAACGCCTTGCGCTGGACGCGGCGCGACCTGCCCGATCCCGAAACACAAGCGCCCGAACTATCACACTACCGTCGCCGTGAGCGATAATCTAAAATTCAAAATGCTTAGGAGGAGAGAAATTAATGGCCGAGAGTGACAAGGAGAAGCGCAATCCACTCAAAATTCGGAGTTGGATGACAACCGAAGGGGTTGAGCGCACCCCGAACCGTTCGATGCTGCGGGCGGTTGGCTTTACCGATGAAGATTTCGACAAGCCGATGATTGGCGTAGCAAGTACCTGGAGCGAAATTACCCCCTGCAACATTCATATCAACAAGCTGGCGGAAAAGGCTAAAGAAGGCGTGCGCGTCGGCGGCGGGATGCCCCAGATTTTCAACACGATTACGGTCAGCGACGGTATTTCGATGGGACACGAGGGCATGAAGTATTCGTTGCCCAGCCGCGAACTGATTGCCGATTCAATTGAACTGGTGGCAAACGCGATGCGCTTTGATGGCGTGGTGGCTATCGGCGGCTGCGACAAAAATATGCCCGGCTGTATGATGGCGCTGGCCCGTTTGAACATACCGAGTATCTTTGTCTATGGCGGCACGATTCTGCCCGGTAGTTGCGCCGGACGCGACGTGGATATTGTCAGCGTATTCGAGGCAGTCGGGCAGTATAGCGCCGGAACGATTACGCTTGAGCAGTTACGCGATGTGGAAGGGAAGGCAATACCGGGGGCAGGGTCGTGCGGCGGTATGTACACTGCAAATACGATGGCTTCGGCAATTGAAGCGCTGGGTATGTGCTTGCCGGGCGGCTCTTCCATGCCCGCCGTAACTGCCCGCAAAGCCGAAGATTGTTACGCGGCAGGGCAAGCGGTAGTACGCCTGATTGAAAAAGGGATTTATCCAAAAGATATTTTGACCAAACAGGCGTTTGAGAACGCTATTACGGTGGCACTGGCGCTGGGCGGCTCGACCAACGCGGTGTTGCACCTCATCGCTATCGCCCGCCAGATTGATATTCCGCTCACGATTGACGATTTTGACCGCATGAGCAAGAAAGTGCCGCACCTCGCCGACCTGAAGCCGGGCGGTCAGTACGTTATGTACGACCTGGATAAAGTTGGTGGCACAATGGCAGTAATGAAGATGCTGCTCGATGCCGGAATGTTGCACGGCGACGTTATGACCGTCACGGGCATGACCATGGCGGAAAACCTCAAACACGCGCCGCCCTTTGCCGAAGGACAGACGGTGGTCAGGTCGCTCGATAACCCGCTCCACCCAACCGGCCCGGTGGTTATTTTGCGTGGCAACCTTGCTCCCGAAGGTGCGGTCTGCAAAATCGCTGGATTGAGCGTAACGCAATTGCGCGGCCCGGCGCGGGTCTTCGATGGCGAGGAAGCCAGTTTCCAGGCAATTATGGATGATGTAGTGCAGCCCGGCGAAATAATCGTCATTCGCAACGAAGGGCCAAAGGGCGGGCCGGGTATGCGCGAGATGCTGGCGGTAACTTCGGCGATAGTCGGCAAAGGACTGGGCGAGAAGGTCGGCCTGATAACCGATGGTCGTTTCTCCGGCGGCACTCATGGTCTGGTGGTCGGGCATATCGGGCCGGAAGCGTTTGTGGGCGGCCCAATCGCGGCGCTCCGCGATGGCGATATGATTACGATTGACGGCGACAACTACCGCCTCGATGTTGAACTATCCGATGCCGAAATCGCCGAGCGCATGAAAAACTGGCAAGCCCCCGAACCAACCTACACTCGCGGTGTCCTCGCCAAGTACAGCAAGCTCGTCTCTTCCGCCGCACTAGGCGCAACGACGGATATTTTTTAGTAGTTATCAGTTGTCAGTTGTCAGTCGTCAGTTATCAGTTTGGCTGACGACTGATAACTTTTTCAAGGAAACGGAAATGTTAAAAAGCTGGCACATCGAAAATTTCAAGGCGATTGTGGATTCGGGCGATTTAAAACTTGCACCTGTCACAGTCTTTGCCGGACTAAATAGCTCCGGCAAAAGCAGCTTGCTCCAATCCATCCTCATGATTTCCCAAACCCTGAGCAACCGCCTAGCTGACCGCCCTCTAATACCAAACGGCCCAATTGTTCAGCTTGGAACATTTCGAGATATTTTGAACGAGGATGCTTCTTCGCCTGTCCTGACCATTAATTTTACTGTAACCCTAGCTACACGCAACGTAGAGGATGAAGTTGAATGTAAGCTTAATTTTACTGGTCTTAATCTTCATCAGCCAAGTTTTTCAGCTATTGAAGCTTCAAAAGTTGAACTTAAAGATGTTTCGTTAAACCTCTTAGGAAGATTTAAAGATGATAAACGGTTTTCTATTCATACTAAGTTCAGGGCTAGAAAATTTACTCAAGATGAGTTTAAAGTTTTTTTAGAAAGAATTTCTCCTGAATATTATCATTTAATACCTTACCCTTTAGAACAATCTAATTATCGGGGGGAAACCTTGCAATCTTGGTTAGATAACGGCCACCGTAATCAAGATGATGAAAATGAGAATGGGTTAGTAAGATTTTTTCATTTTCTTCCTGATAGTTTAATTAGTGAATATGATAAGAAATTAGAATATGTTGGAATTGGCAGTGAAAGTTGGTTACTAGGTGGAAGTGTAGAAAATCTTACAACTTTTTTTTCTAGTCAAATACGTTACCTAGGCCCACTTCGGGCAGACCCAAATGCTGTTCAAGGCTTTGCCCCTACTAGCGAAATAGATGATGTCGGTTCTAAGGGGCAGTATGCTGCCGCCGTTTATGATGCTAACAGAAATGCTCGAATAGATTGGTATAATCCAAATACGCAGCAAGTTGAGCAAGCTACTTTGAAAGAAGCATTGGATATTTGGGCGCAGTATTTGGGTGTGGCGAAACAGATTAAAACGGATGAGGCTGGGCAAAGCGGGTTTAGCTGGCGGGTTGTTCATAAAGAAGGGCATCGGGCTTTGCCCCTATCGGCGGTTGGAGTTGGGGTGAGCCAGATTTTGCCTATTTTGGTTATGGGTTTGCTATCGCCTAAAGATACACTTTTGATTGTGGAGCAGCCAGAATTGCATTTGCATCCGCGAGTTCAAGCGCGGCTAGGCGATTTTTTCGTAGGCTTATCGAAGTGCAACAAGCAATGCTTGACTGAGACGCACAGCGAGAATCTGGTAAATCAGTTAAGGCTGCATATTGTTGAGGCGGGTGGACAGGACAAGAGCGATTGTCAAATTTACTTCGTAGACCAGGACGAAACAGGTGCAGCCAAATTTGAGCCAATCGAAATTTCAGCAAATGGCAATATTTTGAACTGGCCCAAAGGCTTCTTTGATGAAACTATGCTGCAAGAAGATAAAATTACGGCAGCAAGCATCAAACAAAGGGCCAGCTTGTACAGGAACGGTAAAAACGGCAAACATGACTAACATCTTTACTGACCCGATTATCGTTGCAACACCGCCGGAAGTTTCCACTTGCTCCAAATTTGAATTAGCCCTTGCTTCATGCTATAATCAGCCGCGTGCTTAATATTGCTCAAAATCTCAAGTAATAATTTATTGTAATGCTAACAACTTTTATTGATTGGTAGCCAGAGTTTGCTTGTATGACAAGTTTGGAAAAT
>JBBQXW010000426.1:0-5282 GCA_038209275.1 Chloroflexia bacterium
AACTCAGGCCGCCCTGGATGCCGAAGAACGTCGCTTCCGTAGCTATTAGTTCAATAGAATAGAAAGTTCCTGAACAAAGCAATGACTGAAACTGATTTAACACATCGCCCGGCAGAGTCGCGTGATATTGCTGCCATCACCGAAATTTATAATGCTGGAATCTTGACCCGGCAGGCGACTTTTGAAACCGAACTGCGTAGCCAGGCCGATGTTGCGGGCTGGCTTGACCCGGCGGCGGAAAAAATCGTGCTGGTAGCAGAATGGGCCGGGCAGGTGGTTGGTTGGGCTTCAGTTTCGAGCTACCGTCCACGTGAATGTTACCGGGGTATCGGCGAATATTCAGTTTATGTTGCGCCGGAAGTACAGGGGCAGGGAGTAGGCTTGTATTTACTCCCGAAATTAATTGACGCAGCCCAGGCGCACGGCTACTGGAAAATTCTTTCGCGCATTTTCCCCGAAAACGTTGGGAGTCTCAAACTTTGCGCCCGTTGCGGCTTTCGTGAAGTTGGGGTCTACCACAAGCACGCCAAACTTGACGGCACGTGGCGGGATGTGGTAATTGTAGAGCGACTAATTGATGCAAACCTGACCTAGCTCGAAAACAGGCCGTTTTCTGATGACTGGCGTGAAAAGGAAGCAAATCATGACCACCGAAACAAAATTAATAGACCTTGAACGAACATACACAGTAGCAGAATTTGAAGCCTTGCCCGAATTTGATGAGCTTTATGAACTGGTAGAAGGGAGATTAATCAAAAAGATGTCGCCCGGCGATAGACACGGCAGAGTTGCCGACCGTATTACCAAACGTTACCATCGTTATGACCTGGAAGATAAACTGGGCCAGATGTGGTCTGCTACGACTTTTGATGTCGGTACTGGCTGGATGCCTATTCCAGATTTAGGTTTTATGACCTCCGCTCATATTCCTGTCGAAACCGAGAAATCGGTTAAGGGCGTGCCTGATTTAGTGGTCGAAGTTCATTCACCCAGCGATTTAGATAGCAAACCGGGTCGTAATGCTGCTCAAAAGAAAATTCGGCAATGGCAAGAAGTCGGAGTCCCACTCATCTGGGCCATTAACCCGCGTCAGAAAACAGTGGAAATCTATCATCAAGGACAGGCCAGCCCTATATTCATGCTTGGCGTAGCTGACGAACTGGACGGCGAAAACATCATACCCGGCTTCAGAATGCCAGTAGCAGACTTGTTTTAGCTAAAAGTAACGATTACAAAGACTCTCGCTGAAGTAGTAGCGATTTATGGCGTTTAAGAAAATAATCCGCAAATAGGCAATCACTGGTATTGGCTCGGTTTCCTCGCCCAATTCGGCCTGGCGCTCAATTTAGGCATGGAGACCTTGCCCCTACCTTTACGGCTTAGTTTGTTAAAGAGCATCAATCGCCACTACTTTTAAAGCCGCAAACGAAAATTTTGATTATAGATTGAGGGTAGCTTTGTTACTTACCAAACAAGACTCTAACTTAAAACTCAAAACTCACCCACAGGGCAACCCTACAAGCCGAAACTCAAAACTCAAAACTATCTTTGGCAAGGCGTTGGCGCGAGGCTGGGTGGCGGTGCTGGCTTTTGCGGGCGGCATGTTCTTGTTTGAATTTATTACAGTAGTGACATATCCCTCTATCGGCGGTACTGGTACAGTCCGCAATATTTTTGAGACACTTGGGCCGGATATGCAACGGTTGCTGAAATTAGTCCCCAATCTTCAGGTTGGCTTTGGGCCGCGCAACTATCTTGCTTTTGGTTATTTTCACCCGGTCTTTTTGGGGTTAGGCTCGGCTTTTGCGGTTTCGCGGGCCAGCGATGCGATTGCCGGGGATGTTGAGCGCGGCACAATTTTGTTTGTGCTATCGCGCCCGGTAGCGCGTAGCGTGTTGCTGCTGGGTAAAGCGGCGGAACTGGCCTTGAGCCTTTTGGTGGTGGTAGGCGGTGCGGTTGCCGGAACTGCTTTCGGCGTGGCGATTACCGATTTAGGCGAACCGATTGCCCTGTGGCCTTTCGTCGTAATTGGCTTTAATGCCTACTGCCTTTTTCTGGCGCTGGCAGGCGTGGCATTGATAATTTCGGCCCTGAATAGTTCGGCGGCTAGGGTAGCGGGTTGGGCTACTGCCTTTGCGCTGGCTGCTTTTGTCGCCGACTTTCTTTCGGTTTTGCCATTGGTCAGCTTCCTCGGTTTTTTCTCGCCCTTCCGCTACTACGACCCCCAAGCAATTGTCGGAAACGGCGGGATGCTTCCCTGGCTCCCGCTTGGGTGGTTGCTTGGGGTTGCTTTGGTCAGTTTTTACCTGGCCCTCTTGCTATTCCAACGCCGCGATATTACCGCTTAATTCCAATACTGTTCAAATAAGGCTGTAGAAGGGCGTGGTACGCTCGATTTGAGGATAGCGTCAGGTCAAAAATCGAGGGCGCAGCCAACTCCTACAGCAATTTTGCCCTTAGTTGAATGGTATTGGGCTTAATTCCAATACCGTTCAAATAAGCATCTGTGGAGCGAGTTCCGCTCGCGATTTGTGGACACAAAGAGCAAATCGCGAGCGGAAGCTCGCTCCCACAGATGAGGTTTAGCATGTTATACCAAGTCTTGAAGGGTAGTGGTTATTCAGGCAAGTTGGGCGAATGCAATTCGCCCCTACGAATGGTGACAATTCTTTAAGACCCGGTATTATTCCTGTATTTCATTAAATCTACAGCGAATGGTGTATTGACTGGACAGAAATTTAGGTTACAATTATTCTGACCAGTCAGAATAATTTTGGAAGGATTGAGAATGGCACGCACCGAAGCCGCCGAGCGGCGCGAACAAATCATCCGGGCAACTTACCGGGCCTTTGTCGAAAAAGGCTCGGCGGATGTAACATTGCAGGATATTGCAGACCGGGCCGAATTTAGCAAGGGCGTGGTAATGTACTATTTTCCCGAAGGCAAGGAAAAAGTTTTTGTGGCCTTGCTGGATTGGTTGGTCGAGGAAATAAGCAACAACATTACCACCAGCGTGCGTTCCGCCCAGGGTGCAGAGGCCAAATTGCGGGCCATGATTGACAACGTCTTTTCCAATGCCAACGGCAACCGTCGGTTTTATACCGTCTATCTGGATTTTGTGACGCACGGGCTACGTAATCGAAGTTATCAGGCTACTAACCTTTCGTTTTACGAATGGTGCCGGGAAATAAACCGCGAAATTGTTGAGACAGGGATAGCCGAAGGAATTTTTCGGCCCGTATCGAGCGAAGAAGCCTCGGCAATAATGCGGGCTATTCTGGATGGTTTATGCTTGCAATGGCTGGTGGAAGAAGTGCCGCCGGGACAGGAAGAAGCAGTTTTTGCCCGTTACAAAGAGTGGGCGCTTTCGGCAATTCACGCTTATCTGGCGAAATGCTGAGGCGAAATGAAACCACCGATAAACACCGATTTGATTTTATAAAGTAGTAGCGATTTGACCAATCGGGCCACTGGCTGCAATCGCTTTGGTCTGATTAAATTCGAAAAGTGATTTCAATCGCTACTACTGCACGAAATTCTTTATTATCTAAAAAGGAAGAAGGTATGACTTCGGCGCTGTTCAGTGATATGGAAGGGACATTGACCACCGGCAGTGCGCCGCGCCTGTTTGTGGAAGTAGGGGCAAAGCTGGGAATTTTCTCGCGCTGGCAGGTAATCAAGATGGTGGCAATCAATTTGCTGGGTAAGCCTTTGCCAAAGTCGAGCAATTTGCGCCTGAAGGTTTTTTATTTCACCCTGTGCAGTTTGATAAAGGGCCATACCGTCGCTGAAATGGAACGAGTTGGCGAGGCGATGCGCGTAGAATTGATGGCGCGAGTAAAACCGGGTAGCCTGGCCCTGATTCGAGAACACCAGCAAGCCGGGCGACCTGTGGTAGTGGTCAGCGCAGGAGCGCACGAAATGGTAGTTGCTTTCGCTAAAGAATTGGGCGCGGTGCGCGGCGAAGGTACTAAATTGGAACATAAAAACGGCGTTTACACCGGGCGTGGCGATGCACCCTGCCAGGGTGCTGGAAAAGCAGCGCGAGTACGCGAAGTAGCGGCAGAAATGAATTACGATTTAAGTCAATCTTACGGTTATGGGGATACTTTGCCGGACGTAGCCTTTTTAGAATTGCTCGGTCATCCGGCAGCAATTGACCCCGACCCCCAACTCGAACTTGAAGCCAAACGGCGTGGATGGAGGATTGTTAAAAATTGATGGAAATGATACAAGAAGTAGCCGATAATATATATAAATTTCGCTTGCCGATGCCGGCGCGATTGAATCATATTAATGTATATCTGGTTAAAGAGAACAAGCGTATTTCGATGATAGATACCGGGCTGCCTACGCCGGATTCGTGGAAGGCGCTGAACGAATGTGTCGAGGCAGTTGGGTTACATTTTTCGGATATTACCGATATTTTTGTGACCCATTCTCATCCCGACCATATCGGGCAGCTGCATCGCATCCGCAAACAAGCGCCCGATGCGCGGCTACATATGCACCGACGCGAGTTGAGTATGTTGCAGGAGCGGGCCGATAACCCCGAACAGGCCGAACGCCGGATGCACGAATGGTTGCTTTCCAACGGCGCTACCGAACTGGCGGAACAGGGGTTGGGCGGTGGTAATTATCCGCTTAATCCAAAGCTGCAAGCCAATGATAATGTGCTGGATGGTGGCGAAAAGATAGGGCTGGGTGATGGGCCGGAAGGTGAGTGGGAGATAATGTGGACACCGGGCCATACCGCCGGACACTTTGTGCTTCACAATCGCACGCGCCACATGATGCTTTCCGGCGACCACTTGCTAGGCCAGATAAGCAGCAACGTTGGGAAATATCCCGGCTCAACGGCTGACCCGCTGGGCGATTACCTGTCTTCGCTCAATAAAATTGCCGAACTGGATTTGCATCATGTGTTTCCGGCGCACGGTATGCCCTTCAGTGATTACCAGGAACGGGCCGACGATTTGGTCAAGCACCACAAAATGCGGCTGGACAAAATGTATGCGGCGGTAGAGAGCAAGCCAACTACGGCGGCGGAAGTAGTAAAATATATCTGGGGCGACAGGCTGGAAGGTTTTGACCGCTATCTGGCACTGGTCGAAACTCTTTCGCACCTCGAACGTCTGGTACGCGAAAAACGCATCGTCCCCGAACAACTCGGCAACGTCACCTATTACCGGGCGGCGTAGGTAGAAGGAAAGAGGAGGAGAAGGAAAAGGAAAAGGAAAAGGGATTAATAGACCTACTGTAGGACGGGAGTGCCTAAAACC
>JBBQXW010000427.1:0-5261 GCA_038209275.1 Chloroflexia bacterium
TGCAAGGACCCGGACGTGAACGTCCGGGCTAAAAATCAATGAGCCGAAATTTTTTAGCCCGGACGTTCACGTCCAGGTTGATTTGACCTGGAGCAAAAAATTGACGCTCACTCTTTTGGAACGATGCTATCGCTTAATTTACCAGAATATAGTAGAATAGGCGAATGTTTTTTAGACCAAGCAAGCTGAAACCAAGCAACTTACTCTACAGCGCAAGAATGGTATAACTGTAAATGGAAAGGACTAAGGCTATGGAGGTACGGGCTAATTTTAATAAAAAAATATCCGATCTACAGGATAATTTGTTAGCGCTGGCAAGTATGGTAGATAAAGCGGTGCGGCACTCGATTCAGGCGCTCAAAACCCGCAGCCACGTCCTGGCTGAAGATGTAATCAAGCAAGACCGTGAGATAAATCAGCAGCGCTACCAGCTTGAAGAAGAAGCGATGCTGCTGCTGGCAACTCAGCAACCTGTGGTCAGCCGCGATTTGCGCCTGACTGCCGCCGTAATGCACATTGCCGGAGAACTGGAACGTATGGGCGATTATGCTAAAGGAATTGCCCGTATCAGCGAGATGATGGCGGGCAATCCCCCGGCACTGGCGATGGTCAACCTGGAAAAAATGGCGGAAAAAACCGGGCTGATGCTCAGTAACGCGTTGGATGCTTTCCTGGCTGGCGATTCCGCCCGCGCCGAGGCCATAGCCCAGCAAGATGATGAAGTAGACGATTTGTATAATGAGGTCTATCGCAATTTGCTCGAATTGATGTTTGCCGACAATAGCAAGGTTGACCTCGCCACGTTGATGCTATGGGCCGCCCACAATGTCGAACGGCTTGGCGACCGCATAACCAATATTTGCGAACGCATCATCTTTGTCGAAACCGGGCGTATCGGCGACATCGAGGGCAGCCACAGGGGGGAGAAGGAATGAGGAAAGAGGAGAAGGAAGGATTTACGATTTACGATTTACGATTTACGATTTACGATTGAATTAAAGGAATAACTGATTGTTCTCCTCACTCCTTCTCCTTCATTCCTCTAATCGCTTCGTCTATGGCTTCACATTCGGCACAATTTACGCCACGCAGGTGAGGGGTGGTGTGGCGGGCGCGTCGGAGGGTGGGGAGAGCCGAGCGGTCGCCCAATTGACCGAGCGCTTTGGCGGCGGTTGCTCTTACCAGTTCCGCTTCATCTTTCAAAGCTTCGCATAGCGGCGCGACGGCGCGGCGATCACCCAATTGACCGAGTGCCTCGGCAGCAAACTGGCGAATTTCCCGGTCATTCGCTTCGTTGCGTTGCTGAAGCGCTACCAGAAGCGCTTCAAATCCGGCGGACGAATTAAAGCGGGAAAGAGCGTGCGCCGCTTCCAGCCGCACCAGGGTTTCCCGGTCTTTCAGCGCATTGAGCAGAAGTGGCAAAGTCGCATCGTCCCCCAGCTTTCCCAGAGCGCGAATCAGATTGAGACGGATGGCCCGGTCTGATTCATCGGTGAAAAATTGGGCCAGAACGAGCGCGTTTTCAGGCCGGGCGACATTCGCCAGCGCTTTTGCCGCCGCCCGCCGCACCACAATCGAATTATTTTCAGCTTTGAGCAAATTTAATAAAGCGGCGCTATCCCCGGCTTTTTCCAGCTCGCGAATTTGGGTGGTTGGGTTGGAAGTACGGCGGGGTGGAATTTCCGGGTGCGGTTCTGTCTCTGTTTCTTCTTCCTGGTCATTGTCCTTATACATCACAACCTTGCCTATGACCCGCAACAGGTTAGCTTGATGTCGTAAGCGCCGAAAGTGAGCAGACGAGCGTCTTTGGGGTCGCCGGTAGGCAAGGGCGGTTCGGGGGTGCTGAGGGTAATCAAGTTATTGCCGGGCGGAATAGTTATGTCAATTGAAATTGGCTTGCGCTCACCATCCAGTCGGAATGTTCCGGCTTCGTAACCATTGATGGCAACTTTAAGCGTGCGCGGCTGTTTGAACGGAAAAGCAGTAAAGCTGAATTTAGCCCGAACAGGCTGCGTCGTCAGGTTCATAGCATAAAACTCGGAAGGCTGATTGTCTTTATTGTCGGCCCAGCGATAGACAAAGCCAGTTTCGCTCTGGCTGCTCGACCAACCGTTGCCAATGTCCAACGTAAGCGAATTAGCTGGTGTGGGCGCGGGTGGCACTTTGTAGACGGTGGTTAGCCTATCGTCCAGGTAAGGCACAGCATCTTTGCCCAGAACCTGCTTCAAAATCGCGCCGAAGCGCGGCTTTTCGCCTTTAGCCAGCGCGTCTTTGTCGTTCAAGGCTTCTTTATAGATGACGATATAGCGCACTTTATAATAATTTAGAATTGCCAGCCCTTGCGTGGCGTAATCGGTACGGGCCAGGAAATCCTTTTCAGGGTAGAAGAATTGCTGGTCGGTAGGCTTGACCAAAAAGAGGTCGTGAAACAGGCTGGAAGTTTTGACAAAATTGTTGGGATTGCTCAACTTGTGGTCGCGGGCCAACCGTCCGCCAAAACGCTGCTTGTTGTGCAATACCTGATAAAGCTGGTAGGTATTTTCGCCCCGGCCATGCTCGGTAAATAAAGGCAATTCTAAAACGGCGTAATTATCTTTGTCTTTCGCCAGTTCTTGATAAATCGCGGGCCAATCGGGAGGATAAACTGGGGCGTTGCCCGCCTCGACCACAAAGCCGCCCAGCGTCACGAATAAAAACACCAGCGTCAGCATTGCCGCCAGCAACCGTTCGCGCCTGAAAAAATTTCCAAAATTGGGCCGGATAGTCGGCAGCCACTCGCCCAAATAGCGCAGACCGAAAGCGGTCAGAATACCGAAACCGAGCATAGCAATCGTATAAAAGCGCTCCGGGTCGCGGCCTGTGCTGAGAACTGGCAATTTATAGAGCAATTGGTAGGGCATCGGCAAATCAGTTATTTGCTCATTCACAATAAGGCGTGGGCCAAGTGCTAAGATACAGGCGAGGGTCGCCGCCAGCCCCCAGAACAATCCAGTTTCGCGGGTGCGTCCGCCCTTGCGCCAACCTACTACTAAGCCAAACAAGCCGATAGCCAGCGCCAGATAGCCCGGATTGGTCAGGCCCGGCTTTACAAAATCCAGCAAATCGCGGGAGTGATAGATGCTCTGTTCGCTCACGCTCAACCAAGGCGATTCGGCGGCTTCCTTTATCATCGGCAGCAAGAGTGGCACGGCGACCAGTGCCGCATAAATTCCACCAATCCCCGCCAGCTTGAAGAATATCAGGCGCTTTTCGGCCCAACTACGGCGGGTACAAAGAATAAATCCAAAGTAAAGCAGGGTGGTAAAGACGGCGTAGATTAAATATTGCCAGTCGGTCAGCGACAGAATAACCAGCGTCAGGATAGACAGAGGCAAATAAAGCCGCCAGCTTTGGTTGCTTTTCTGCATCGAAGCTGGCGAACCGTGCAAAGTGCGGAACATAAAAAAGAGGTAGAGCGGCAGCCATTCCGCCGAAAGTTTCTCGGTCTGCCCGAACGAGAAAAAGCCGAGTACCTGATGGTTGGCGTAAGTAAAAAGCGCCGCCCCGCCAAAAGCGGCCCAGCTATTCCCGACCAAATCGCGAATGAGCAGAAAGGCGCAAAAAGTGGTAAAGGCCAGCGCCAGCACAAACAGCAGATTAGTAGTCGGTATCCAACCCAGCGTCAGGTTGAACGGCATGGTCAAAAGGCCGTTGAACAGGTTAAGGGTATGAAAACGCAGGCTGATGCCAGTTGGATAATAAATATAATCGGTAAAGAAGGGATTGCGGTGCAAATCGAGCAGGGCGGTTTTAACCCAGTAATTATTCCATAGATTCTCGAAGCCGTCCAAATCGCCGCCGACCAGCCCGGTTGTCAGGTTGAGCAAAGCCACCCGCCCGTAAATTGCCGCCAGTACCAACGCGCCCAGCAAAGCCCAAAGCAATTGACGATTGACGATTGACGATTGACGATTAGGTTTGTCAGCCTGATTTTCTTGCTGGGAAAGCTCAGATGATTGCGAAGGGATATTTACTTCAGGTGAAATTGAAGCATTTATAGCGGAACTCTTTTTCAGCACGCTTTCCCTTTCAAGGCTGGCTTACTCAGCAGAATAGCGGCCCGTGTCCGGGCGACCTAACCTTCGCATTATAGCAACGCCCCGATTACTCGTCAAACCTGCTTTAAAGTCTTTGCTTTTAGCTTTGGGGGTTTTTGCAAAAAATCCCCAAAGCTAAAACTCTATAAACATTGCGTTAGCTTTTTGAATCGAGCGGCAAATAGAGTAGAATAGTAACCTGGAAGAGAAATTTTGAATTTTGAATTTTGAATTTTGAATTTTGAATTAGGATGGAACACAGATGAACACGGATTAGCACCACCCTTCGGGCGTGAACACGGATGAATTAAACTCTATAAAAATCTCTGTGTCTCCGTGTCTCCGTGGTGAAACTTTTGAACTTTAAACTTTGAACTTTGAACTAACCTGAAACTAGAAACCTGAAACTAGAAACTATAAAGAGCGGAGGAAGGAATGAACGGGCAGCAGGTGTTGGGCTATCTGGCACGGAGCGATAAGTGGTTTTTGGGCGGCGGGAAGGCAGTAGTGTGGGCCCCGGAATTTCCGGCCTGGCTGGATATACCGGGCTTTTGGGATCATGCCTGTTATCTGGATTACCGGGTTGGGCCGCTCTTTACGCTTTCGATAGCGGACGCACAGGGCCGCGAAATAACGCCACGCTTGCAAGAACGCTTCTGGCAGCCTGACCATTCCAGCCAGCTTTATAGGGATAAGTCGCATGGGCTGGTGATTACTGAGCGGCGGGCGCTGTTGCCCTGGGATACGCTGGCGGCAACGTTCGAGTTTGCCAGTTCGTTAGAGCAAGACCAAACTTTTGATGTAGTGGTCTGGTCGGCCCAGGAACGCGAAGGCGGCACGCGGCAAGGGCCGAGCGTTTCGGAACTGGAAGGATTTCGGGTGCGGAAGGCAGACGGGGCGCTGGTCTGGAAGCGGCGGGTGCGCGAAACTGCCGTCCAACCCACCAGTAAAGCGCCGGACGAAGGGGTGCTGATGCGCTTTGCGGTGGCGTTGGGCGCAAGCCAGAAGGCAACTTCCTATTGCGTCAAGCTTTCCGACCGGCAACCGAACCAACCGCACTGGCGCTTTTCGCCTTTCTATGAAAAGCTGGCCGAACATGGCGGCGCTTCGATTGGGAATGAAGCGCCGGAAACGCTTGCGCCTGATTTTGGTGGGTTGACCTATTTTGGGCTGCATTACAAACTG
>JBBQXW010000428.1:0-5173 GCA_038209275.1 Chloroflexia bacterium
GGTTCGCACACCGATACAGTTGAGGGCGGTGGACGCTTCGACGGCATTGTTGGCGTACTTGGCGGCATCGAGGCGGTGCGGAGTCTGAACGCGGCGGGCATAAAGTTGCGCCACCCGGTTGAAGTGGTAGACTGGCTGGCGGAAGAAACCAGTGCCTTTGGCGTTTCTACGGTGGGTAGCCGGGGCATGGTCGGGCAACTAAGCGAAGAAATGTTGCTGACCCGCGACGAAAACGGGCGCAGCCTGACCGAAGGACTGACCGAAATGGGCGGCGACCCGCAAGCGTTGGGCCGGGGTGCGCTGCGTCAGGCCGGAGATGTAGCGGGCTACCTGGAACTGCACATCGAGCAGAGCCGCCGACTAATCGAAAGCGGCAACGCGCTGGGCGTGGTCACGCGCATAACCGGGATTAGGCGCTTCGATGTAACAGTGCGCGGCGAATACGACCACGCGGGCGGCACTCGGATGAGCCATCGCCACGACGCACTGGCGGGCGCTGCCGAGATTATCCTGGCGCTGGAAGATGAAGCCCGTCAGCGCGAAGGCCGTGATGCGGTTGGTACGGTGGGCCGTCTGTTTGTCTCGCCTAACGCTTCTAATGTTGTGCCGGGCGAGGTCTGGCTGACGGCTGAAATGCGTTCGCTCTGGCCCGAAGTGCTGGACGAACTAGCCGCCAGTTTTGCCGCACGAGCCGAAACGCTGGCTGCCGCCCGTCACCTGGGCCTTGACCTCAAGCCACTCACCGACGTTTCACCCGTGATTATCGCCGACCAGATACAGGATTGGCTGGCGCAAGCCTGTGAAACAATCATAACCGAAACCGAGAGCCGCAAGGGATTTTTGCGTATTCCAAGCGGGGCGGGCCACGACGCGAACCAACTTGCCACCATTGCCCCAACCGGGATGCTGTTCGTCCCCAGCAAAGACGGCAAGAGTCACTGCCCCGAAGAAGAGACCGACTTACCCGACATCGCGCTCGGCGTGGACGCTCTCATCGCAAGCTTATTAAAAATGGACGAAACGCTTTAGGAGTTTTGAGTTTTGAGTTTTGAGTTTTGAGTTAGAGAACTTTATGAAGTTCACCACGGAGACACAGAGACACGGAGATATTTAAAATTCTTGGCGTTCTTGGCGTCTTGGCGGTTAATCCATCGAAACTAACTCAAAATTCAAAATTCAAAATTCAAAATTCAAAATTAACTACAGGAGGTTGATATGGCGGGATTGCTGGTACTGGCGGGGGGCGCGGAGTTTCAGAAGGGAATGGATGCGGCGGATAAGTATTTGATTGAGCAGGCGGGCGGGCCGGACGCGCCGATTGTGATTTTGCCGACGGCAGGCGGGGCAGATGGCGGCGAAGGCATGGCAGCACGACGCGGCACCGAATGGTTTCGGCAAATGGGTGGGCGCAAGGTTGAGGCCGTGATGGTGGTAGACCGCAAGAGCGCCAACGACCCGGCACTGGCGGCTCGAATCGAGCAGGCGAAGCTGATTTACATGGCGGGGGGAAGTCCCGGCTTTTTGCTGGATAGTTTGCGCGGTAGCGCCGCCTGGCAAGCCGCCCTCAAAGCCTGGGAGGGCGGGGCGATTTTGGGTGGCAGCAGCGCCGGAGCGATGGTCTTGACCCAGCAGATGTACGACCCATCTAGCGGCGGATTAGTGGCGGGCCTGGGTCTCGTCGAGGCTGCGGCCTTCATGCCGCATCATAACGGCTTTGGTCGGCGCTGGTTCGACAAGCTGAATGGGTTACTGCCCGGCGCAACTATGCTGGGCGTGGACGAGAAAACCGCCATCATCGGCAACGGTAATAACTGGCGGGTCTACGGCAAAGGCTGGGTGACAGTCTATCGGGCCGGACAGCCTTTCAAGTTTGTTTCGGGTCAACCGCTTAAATTGACGATTGATGACTAGTAAATGCTATAATAGTTAGTGGTTCTTCTACATTTAGATTTTAATTCTATGATTTAATTAACACTAAATTATGAGCAATTTCTCGGAACTTAACTCTGATGCTGATGCTGCTTCAGCTGAGGCTAAACCGATACGGGCCGAAATAATCGAGCGCTTGCGACACGACTTGACGCATAGTGAAAGCTGCTTCTCGGTTAGCGGGCCGGGCAATTGCGGCAAATCCAGCTTGCTGCGCGATTTTGGGCGTGCCGAAAATGGGCCACTTTTAGCGCCGATTTATATAGATTGCAATTTACGGGCTGACGATAGCACCCCGGCATTTTATGAACTGGTGTTGCGGGCGTTGCTTGCCAACCCGAAATTGCCTGGTCGGGAGAAGCTAAATGATGCCTACAATCAGCTAGTTAGTCCGACTGCTACGCCCTTTACGGTCAGTCGGTGCTTTCTGATGGCAATGGAGCAGCTTTTACAGGCGCTGGGCCAGCTTAAATTAGTGCTGTTACTGGATGAATTTGACCAGCCTTTGCAAAGCTTGCCCGGTTTAATTTTGCTGCATCTACGCGCCCTCCACGACCATTACCCTAACCGCCTCGCCTACGTGGTAGCTACTGGCCTGCCCGTAACGGCGCTAGGGCGGGAAGAACAGGAAGAGGGGGTGGCAGAGTTTTACGAACTGTTTTTATCATATCAGCTAATTCGGTTAGGTGGCTTGACCAAAGCCGAAAGCGACAAACTGACCTGTGACACTACTGCTGGTTTCTCCGCTCCTGATTTTACCCCTGCACAACTGCGCTTGCTTTACGAGCTGGCGGGGGGACATCCAGTTTTGACCCGGCTGATAACCCGGCTACTAATTTTTCATCCCTATACTACGAACGAGGAGCAGGCACAAGCAATCCGCCATATTCGGCAGGATAGCGAAATTCAGCTCGAATGTCAGCGCATCTGGAAAAGTTTGGTCGAAAGTGAGCAAAAATCGTTGCTCCAACACCTCGAAGGAGTAAAGAACCTCTCGAATGACACGTCGCTCGGTTCAATGGCACAAAGGGGACTAATCGTAGCCGATGGCGACGCTTCGCGCATCTTCGCCCGCAGCTTTGAATGGTTTGTGCGCGAAAAATTGCAGCACGATTTTCAGGTCGGGCTGCCACCAGCGGTGGCGGTAGCTGCACCGCTTCCCCAGACTATCAGCTACGATTTGCGGCGTGAAATTGTGGTGCTGGACGGTGGAAAGCAACGCTTACCACTAATCGGTAACGCGGCCAAACTTTTTAAACATTTGTATATGCGCCAAAGTGAGCCAGTTTGCACCAAAGACGAGCTTATCACGGCTATCTGGGGAACGGGCGGCTACAGCGCCGAAAACCTCGACAAGTTGGTGAGCGATTTGCGCCAGGACATCGGCGACCACGAACGGCAAATTATCCGCACTATTCCCCGGCGCGGCTTGCAAATGGTCGGCGTGGCAGAATGGAAGAATTGACGATTGACGATTAACGATTGACGATTGACGATTTATGAGGGTAGAGAATTCTTTGATAGTTATAACTGACAACTGATGACTGATAACTAAAAGTTCAGAGTAATTCAGGAATGGTTCAGAATAAATTCAAGTATTCGGCTGATTTTTCTTCTATGCTGTTATCAACACTTCAGAAAACAAGTTAGGCTTGAGAGATTAAATCAAACCTCTACTGAACGAAATAATTTCTGAGTGAAGTTAAACACAAGGCAAGAATAGCCAATAAGATTGAGATGAAAGATAAGGAGTTACTATGTCCAACAGCTATAGCTACCGTCGAGTAAGTGAAACTTTTACCGATAGTCTGACCCACTTTGCGGAGGTAGACGCACTTTTCGCTGGCGCAAGCCAGCCCCTGAGCGAAAGCGACCTGGCGGCGAACCAGGAACTCAAAACGCGCTGGCACACCGTCCTAACCCAGGGCAATGAAATAGCCGAATATGTCAAAAACCAGCACCGGGCGCAGTCGCCGCAGGTATTGGCGGCACTGGAAGAGATGGCTAAATATACCGATGTGCGCCGCCCCTTCCGGCTATCGGTTATCGGGCAGAAGGGCGTTGGTAAGAGCGCGCTGGTCAATGCTCTGCTGGGGGCTTCGCAGGTGCAATACACCCCCAGCGAAGTTGCGGGCAAGGCCGTCAGTGGTACTCGTATCCGGCTGCTGGCCGCCCAGCCAGAACAGGAAGATGCTCCGACCTGGCTGGTAGTTTTTCTAACCCCGCGCCGCTTGTGGGAAATCGGCAGCTACTTATTGACCGTAGCCCGGCTCAAAGTTCCGGCCAAACCAGCCAATTTGAACAGCCGCGAGGCAGTGGTAAATACGCTCAATCGAGTGCTGGCGGAAGCGGCTAACCGCGAAGCTTCCTCCGGCAATAGCGCCAGTAGCCCGCTTGTAATCGGCTCGACCATGCAAATTCAGGCTGCCAATGCCCGCGATACCCTGGTCAAAATGCTACAGGTTTACCAGAATTCAGCCCAGTCTATTCCGGCAGATTATGTGTTGCGGCTAGATGATGAAGATGTGGACGGGCCAATCAGTCCTTATATCCGGCAGACCCCCGAAAACTTGTATCTGGTGGTGGATTACGTCGAGCGTTACATTCCGGCAGAGCAAGCCGGAGTATTGGCGGGTCGGCGGCTGGAACTAGAAGATGTGCTGGGTCTGGATGACCCTCGCGACAGCTTTTTTGCTCTGGAAGCTTTCAAAGAAGCCTTTGCCGTCGTGATGGTCTTCAAATGTGACCGGGGACTGAACACCGAAAGCAGCAGTCTTTTAGAAAACCTGTTTAGCCGGGACGAAGAAGAACTGGCTAAGTTCGGTAGTTACGCCGATTTGAACAAAGCGATTATTGTGGCGAACCAGTTTGACGCGGTCACGGCCAATATTTCGGTGGATAGCCGACCAACGGCACTTAATGGCATCGAGGACATCCGCCGCGAACTAAGCCGCTACACCCGTCAGCCTGTGCCAATTTACCTGACCAGCGCACAGATGGCTCAAAACGCCCGCAATGTGCTGACCGATAGCCGGGCGGCCCGACCTTCGGCAGCATACTCGTCCTACTTGCATAGTCTGGTCAATCTTTTGCAGGTCGTGACCGAACGGGCCGGGAATGTAATTGCCGCGCCTGATTATCTTGATTTTGTACTGGCGAAGCGAGCTGAAATTGAGGCGGTGGACACCGATCCAAACAATCTTGATACCGTGCAAAAGGCTCAGTTAATTCTCGAAATGAGCGG
>JBBQXW010000429.1:0-5159 GCA_038209275.1 Chloroflexia bacterium
TCTGGAAGGTTCGCACCAGTTGGGTTTTCAACTGGAAAATCAAGTAACTGCCTCGAATTTAGCCGGGGATTGGTTGAGCCAAGATTTACCAGCGCTGGCGGAACGAGCCAACGCCCGTTGGTTGGTGGCAAACTACGAAGCAGGCGATATGGTAGTGCATAGCCCTTATCTCATCCACGCTTCGACGGTTAATTGCAGCCTCGAAGGTCGAATGAGACTTTCTACCGATATTCGTTACCAACTGGTCAGCGCTAAAGTTGACCCGCGCTGGGGCAACGACTGGTCGCCCGACGATATGCTTTAATAATCTTGTGTTATTTATGCCCAGCTGTACTAATGATGCTAAATTCAAGGGCTATAAAAAAGTAGTCGTGCAAGATATTGCGCTTACTATCAACAATGTCAGTTTTCTCAAAGAAGTTTACTACTCGCCTTCGTTAAAAAAGACTTTTCTAGCCCCTAACATGAGTGGTTTTGAAGGTCAGTTCGGGCCGGGACTAAAGGCTTTAGGATTAACCCTCTACTTCGATAGCGGTTTGAGTGAACCAAAGTTAAAGAAATTTCGATTATCATGTGGCTAACTCCGATTTAAGATTGGTTTAGCAACCCTAAATACGGAGAGAGCCACCGCTTAGTCACACTGAGTGGTGGTTTTGATTTATGACCACCCCTCAATTAATTCGTAATCTGTAAAACCAGCTTTCCTCGATTGTGACCTTTCTAATTCTGACCCCAAAATCAAGGTTCTACTCGTGAAGGCTAATTTGTCGCAGAACCAAAGTACTTGCCTTGCCTTTAATGTAAATTAAAAAGGCTAAATTGTCATTACTCTAAAGAAGAGTTATAAGACGATAGAAAGTTAAATTAGCTAAGGTTACACTACTACTTTGCAATTAAATTCACAAATACTATAGGGTTAAAGGGTAACACCAGCATTCTGGTTTGGCTTTGGTGGTTACTCAATAATTAAACCCAGTTTACGGCCCAGGTAGACGGCCTGGGTACGATTAGGAACCCCCATTTTGGAGAGGATATTGCTGGTATGTTTTTTAACCGTGTTGAGGGAAACCGTCAGTTGCATAGCTATGTCTTGATTGGCCGCTCCCACAGTAAGTAGATTAAGCACCTCTAATTCTCGCTCACTCAAAGATTCTATAAGCACTGGTAATTTATTTGATGGTGGCAGGGCCAAACTCTGAACTCCAACTTTCTGTTTTGGCTCTAACAGGCTGTGATTGTCCGGCTCAATATTGTGGTAAGGTGGTTCGGGCCGGTTTATAACCTCTGAATGGTCTTGAGTACATTTGAAAGTTTCCTGCCTTTGTTCCTGTTTGGCATACCACCGGCTTGCCAGTTCATGCAGATTGTGGGTGATTTTCAGACCAAGATTGCTCAGGTGATAGCGTAAAGCTTCGGCAAAAAGCGGATGATACCGATACCAGCCTCGTTGTCCATCCAGCTTTACTATAAATAGATTGGCTAATTCCAGGTAATTCAGAACTACCTGGCTATCGGTTCTGTCCAGAACGGTGTCACATAGTGAGGCACAAAATTGCGGAAGAGTTGAAGTGTACAATAGAAAGGTTTGCACTTCTGGTGGCTGCTGGTGCAACACTTCCTGGGTCAGATAGCCCAGAATGTAGCGCTGCGTACCATTTAACTCTTCCAACACTTTTACAGAGGCAATGGGCCGCTGCAAAGAGAGACCTAGTAGTTGTAGCCCGACCAACCAGCCTTCGGTGCGGTCAAATATCTCTTGCACCAGCCCGTCGGGTAAATTGACTTTCATGATTTCTCTAAGAAACTCCCCGGTTTCCTCCACTGTGCAGCGTAGCATCTTAGCGTCTAACTCTAACATTTGCCCTCGCGCCCGCAGTCGGGAAAGCGGTAAAGGCGGTTCGCTTCGGGTCAGCACAAAGATATGTAACTGGGGCGGCAAGTGATCTAATAAATAACTCAGTGAAGAATGAATGGCTGGTTCGGTTATATGGTGATAATCATCCAGCACCAGGGCAAAAGGCTCGTTGTATTCAAGTACTCGATTAATCAGGCTAGTTAAAATAGATTGAATAGGCTGGTCAACCGCTCTTTGCAACTGGTCGAGCAGGGGAATACCCAGCCCAGGGTGAGAATATTCCAGGGCGGTTACGACATATTTCCAGAATAAATGTAGCTCATTATCGCTTTCATCCAGCGAAACCCAGACCGCTTTGAAGGACAGCCTATCAGTTTTTGCCTGGTCAGCCCGCTCTGCTTCGGCTTCTTTCTTTAGATGCAGCCATTTAGCCGCTAAAGTAGTTTTACCGAAACCTGCCGGGGCTGAAATCAGGGTCAATTTATGCGCCAAGCCCTCATTCAAAGTCTCAATCAGGCGTAGGCGAGGAATTAGCCGAGGTGGTAAAGCTGGCGCGAAAAGCTTGGTAGCCACCAAGATGTTTTGTAAAAAGCTTTCATCTTCCATAACATAATCCCTCTTGTTGTGGTCGTATATCAATCAAAGAAAACTACTTAAGGCGTAACTGACTGGTTTCGGGTCCTAGCAAGGCGGCTAACAGCCAGTTGGTAAAAAGTTGCAGCCGGTTACGCCAGGTAGGAATATGTGATAGATAGTAAGCGTGCCAGAGCAACCAGGCTGGCAACCCAGTAAAGGTAAACGACCCGACCTGGGCTACCCCGGTGCGCTTGCCCAACAGGGCTAGATGTCCGCGTGGCCTGAACATAAAAGGCTCAAGCGGTTGCCCTTTAAGCCGTTCGGTCAACTTTTCGCCGGATAGTATCAAGCGGTCTACAAGCCTGCCAGAATCTGCCTGTCCAATCATGTTACTCTCCCAGATTCTCAACTATTTAATACCCTTTTGTTTGTGAGGTTGGCTCCTTTGGAATAGAAGCCAACCCCAAATTGGTTTCTTTTAGGTGGCGTTAGTACAGGTAGTCGCGGCTTTTTCAAGCAGGCTGGCAACCGTTGCCCCAGAGGTATCTTCCTGAATAATGCCTCTCGAAATAAACCAGGGCTGGTCAGGTTCAATGTTGACTTTATGGGTAATATAGCAACCATAGAAAACCTGCTTTGTCCCATTTTTGTTAACTGTACTGATTACAGAAGGCACCCCGGCATAAGCCTGACCTGCTCCTACGCTGATCTGGTAATTACCGCCCGTAAACGCTACCGAAGCCAGGTTAGCATAACCCTGTACCCACTCGGCGTAAGCTGGTAAAGTCTGGGTTGGAGTATCCCAGTAGTTATAGGCTTGCTGGTAGGTCTTGTTGTTAATTGATTTATAGAACAGGTCAAGAATGCTACGTGGAGAAGAATATTTGATTTCGTTTCCCAGCAACCCTAGCTCAACGTTGTAAATCCCTGGATTTTCAGGATGATACTCGAATCTGGCTCGCTCGAACCACTGCATCAGAAAAACTTTCCCGGTGGCAGGGTCGGTTTCCTGCTGTTCGTCCGAAATCGGGAAACCCAACCGATCCAAACTGCCGTTATTTTGCCAGTAGAGGTAAAACAACTGGCTAACATAATGGCGGGTCTGCGGAAAGTAGAAATAGCCAGCCTTAGCCGAACCGGGTTGAAAAGCCGGATCGTTTTTCAGTCGGTTCGAGGTCAGGCGTTTGGACAGCAAACCCAGTTCCACTTCGTACCTGGTTCCGGCAAATTCCGGGTGCAACTGGAAGTTATTTCGTTCAAACCACTGGGTCAGATAGACCTTGCCAGTCTCCGAGTCAACTTCGTTGCCAGCTTCGGTAATGGGATAGCCGAAAACCGCCAGACCGCCGTTATTGTTCCAGTAATCCAAGAACTTGCCAGTGACGGTGTGACCTGTCTCCGGGAAAAAGCGGCTATTATCAGCCGCTTGAGCCACCGCAGAATTGGAGAAAACGGTCAAGCAAATGCCAGCCAACAGCGCAACTAGCATTAAAAAATAGGTTTGTTTAGTCAGCTTCATGATAAAACCTCCTTTAGGTTCGTTTGAGAATTGTCAGGAAAATTTTCGTTTGCTGAATCTGTTCATAGAACGAAAACCTCCCTGGTATAAAGCCTGCTACTTTGCCGCCGAGTGTAGAAGCTCCTCTAACGATTGGTGGTTGGGAAGCTGCTCAAGCCAGTTAGCAATATAGTCAGCCACTTCTTCCCAGCCATCCTGCGCCATGAGCAAATGCGCCCGTCCCTCAAATTCGTGAAAATCAGTCTGCGCCGTAGAGTGTTTGTAGTGTTCATAGTTCGATTTGGTGATGTGCGCTGGAACCAGATGGTCTTTTTCGTCCGCAATCAGCAAGAGTGGCGCTCGCTCGTTGTTCTTGAAGTTCACCTGGATAGCATGATGGGGGTCTAGTTGAGAGAAAGCGATCTGGAAAAAGATGCGCCCGCTCTCCGGCACCACATAGCGCTCGTAATACTTGTGCTGTTCTTCCTCTGGAAAAGTGTTGGTAAAAGAATACTGGAATTCGGGAAAAGTCATGGTCTGCACTTTCTCCCAGCCCATCCACTTGAACAGGACGCTTGAATTGGCTTTTAGCACGGTCCAATCCAGGGCGAGTACACCCTCCGGGGCTACCGAGTCGAGAACAATCCCGGCACTACCTACGCCGCGATCCAGTAATTGCTGCACGATAAGCCCGCCGAAAGAATGTCCAATCAGAATGGGCGGCTCACTCATCGCTTTGATAATACCCTCATAGTGGTCGGTAAGCTCTTTGGCTCCAATCTGGGCTAGTTCAGGCGGGGTATTCTCCTTCAACTCCGCAACCGATTTATCCCGATAAGGCCACTCTGGGGCGCTACAGCTATAGCCTTTCTGCTCAAAATAAGCGTTGAACTTCTCCCACGACAGGGAAGTTATCCAGGCTCCGTGAATGAACACTATATGTTGGTCATCAGTGTCTCCCTTCTAATGTATATCCAAAGATGGATAGTTAATATACGAGTGATTTTGCTGTTTGTTTCTTGTTTAAGCCCTTTTATAGTTCTTAACTGCCGCCCCAATCAAGCCTACAATGGCGCGGGGATGCGAGACCGGCGAAGCGTGGCTTGAGTCTACTTCGATAGTAGTCGCGCCGATACGGTTTGCCATAAATCGCTCTAAATCCGGGTTAATCTCTTTATCCTGTTTGGAAACCAGATACCACGAGGGTAGGTTCTGCCAGGCGGCTGGCCC
>JBBQXW010000430.1:0-5144 GCA_038209275.1 Chloroflexia bacterium
TTTAATTTATACAAAGTTTTTTCGTTTGGAGAAAACCACATCTTTTTTATGTCTGATATATCAACGCCCTCCCAAAGCACATTAGCTGACCTAAGATAGGATTCTTGTGTATCAAAAGGGGTCGCTGCTTCGTTCTGTAACATTTTGCCCAGGCGAACATCCCAGCCGTGCTTAATTGAGGTATCAGTCCAATGCGCCGGAATTTCGCCAAGCCAATCTACGCCTGAAGCTTTGTAGGCGGGGTAGGTAGGCCAGCGCCGCAAGGTGGTCGGGATAGTCGAGGGTAAGGTATCGGTCATGGAGTGTTCTCCCAATCTTCGAGGCGCAGGCTGTCCACCCGGCTAAATTCGCGGCTATTATGAGTTACCAGCGTCAGGTTATGCAACAAAGCAATCGCAGCAATCATCAAATCCATTGGGCCAATTGGTGTACCCAAAGCGGCCAGACGAGCGCGTTCCCGACCAAAAATTAAAGCCGCGTCGTCGTCAAAAGGCAGCGAATCGAACTGACTGAGAAAATCTTGCTGTACTGCCAATGACTTAACTGGATTCTGGCTGTGCATTGCTCCATAGAATAATTCGGCCTTGACGATTGAACAGACTGCTATATCCTTTGGGTCGGTAGCCATTAATTTTTGCTCGACGTTACTAGAGCGGCGGCTCAAATAAACTATGCAGGCATTGGTATCCAGCAAGTAAATCATGCCAACTTTTCCCTGACTTCATAATCGCCTTCCGAATCAATTATAAGTGGGTCATCCGCCAGCGCTCCGGCAGTCCGCTCAAAGAAGCCGGGCGGCCAGCCAAGTTCTTCTGGAGTTGGTTTGTGGTCGCCGTTGGTAGTGGTAGCCTTCGGCAGGGCGACAGGCTGCACCACTACCAGCACTTCCAGTTCGGTATCAAACATCCCAATCGGCACTTCTAATTTAAGTAGCCCATCCGGGCCTACGTGCGCCTTTAATTTAATACTTTGCATTGGTATTCCTCCTGTAGCCGTGATTAGATTGTCACAACTCTATTATACGACTATCCAGCTACTTCTCGCAGCATTTCGAGAATATCGCGCTCAATTAATTTGATGTCAGCCTCAATCGCTTCAAGGGGGCGGGGCGGTTGGTAACGGTAGAAATAGCGGTTGAAGTTGATTTCGTAGCCAACCTTGCCAACCTTGCCGTCTTTGGCATCACGCACCGTCTGGTTAATCCAGGCATCGGGAACGTGTGGCCTGACCTCGCGCTCGAAGAAAGCGGTCACTTCTTCATCCAGCGGCACATTCTCGGTATCGCGCAATTCGGGGTCTGGTTCGGGTTGCCCGTCCTTGTCGCGGCAAATTTCGGCGCTTTCGTCGCGCTCGGCCAGGGCCGCCAAAATTGCCTTGCGTAGCGGAGCCGCCAGCGTCAACTTTTTCGGCTTGAGCGCCTGGTCTAGTGCCGTTTCAAAGCTGGCCCGGCTATTGAAAACCCCACCCGGCATGGTCGCCAGCGCCGCCAGAATCGCTTCTTGCAACAAGCGCCCAGTCTGCTCTTCCGCCGCTTTCTCGGTGGGCTGCTTCTTTTTGCTCGTCGCCAGATCCTGAAAAGCCTTGTGCTGGTGCAGGCGGGCCAATCGTTCCGGGCTGACCTCGAAATTGAGCCGAAGCGGACGCTCAACCGTAATTTTGCGGTAGCCGAAAGCGGTATTGGCAAAAATGCGCGAGTTTTCGCCCTCGGTGGAAGCCGAAAATAGCTCAATAATCTGCTCGATATGCTCCTTCGAGATTTCGCGGCGCTTATCGCCCAGGCTTTTTCGCATCGGCACCCAGGAAGCGGTAGCGTTAATCAATTGGACTTTGCCCTGGCGCTGCGGCTGTTTTCGGTTGCTCAGAATCCAGATATAGGTCGCAATGCCGGTATTGTAAAAAAGCTGCTCCGGCAAAGCTACAATTGCTTCGAGCCAGTCATTTTCCACTATCCAGCGCCGAATCTCGCTCTCGCCGCTCCCGGCATCGCCAGTAAAAAGGGGCGAACCGTTCATAACAATCGCCACCCGCCCGCCGCCCTGACCGGGATACTCCATGCGGTTGAGCATGTGCTGCAAAAAGAGCAACTGACCATCGCTGATGCGGGGCAGTCCCGCCGCAAAGCGTCCTTTGGGGTTCTGGGCCTCGCCCTCAACTGCCTGTTGGTCGAGCCGCCATTCCTTGCCGTAGGGCGGATTTGCCAACTGGTAATCGAAGCGGTTGGTAGAATGGTGGTCATTGGAAAGAGTGCTGCCGAACAAAATATTTTCAGCCTCGCGCCCGTCCTGGCTCTTCATATACAAATCGGATTTACAGACCGCGAAAGTTTCCGGGTTGACTTCCTGCCCGTACAAACGCACATCCGCACCGGGGTTAACTTCGTGCAGACGGTCTTTGGCGCTGGTGAGCATTCCGCCCGACCCACAGCATGGGTCGTAAACCTTGAGCAAAATGCCATCGCGCCGAATCAAATTCATATCCTGACACAGCAACAGCCCGACCATCAGGCGAATGACCTCGCGGGGGGTAAAGTGTTCGCCGGGGTTTTCGTTGAGGGCTTCGTTGAACTTGCGAATCAATTCCTCGAAAATATAGCCCATCGCCAGATTAGAAACTTTGTCGGGGTGCAAATCAATGCTTTTGAAGCGCTCCATCACCAAAAAGAGCAGGCCCGCTTCGTCCAGCCGGGCAATCGTGTTGGTGAAATCGAACTTTTCCAGCACTTCGCGCATATTGTCGCTGAAGCCGTTGAGGTAGGCCCGCAAATTAGCCGCCAGGTTGGGAGCATCGCCCAAAAGTCGCTCGAAATCGAAGGGCGAAGTATTGTAGAAAGCGTAGCCCGACACTTTGCACAGAGCCGGGGCGCGGTTCTGAAGTCCTTTGGCCTTGAGATCGTGTTCAAGCTCTAAAACTCTGGCTTTGGTGGGCTGAAGCACGCAATCAATCCGGCGCAGCACGGTAAGCGGCAAAATCACGTCCTGGTATTTACTGCGCTTAAAAGCATCTCGAATCAGGTCAGCCACGCTCCAGATAAAGCTGACCTTGTCGCTAAAATTCTGCATGGTTGGTTAATTTCCAGGTCAAGGTATAATTTGTTAGTTCAGGGCCGATAACTTCTTTCAGTATTTATGCTACATTCTGTAAAAAGAATATCTGGATTATAACCGTTAGGTGGTGAGATGTAAATAACCAGACCAGTAACTTGAGGTAAAGTTGCTACATTCACACCGCCATGCTATTATCGGCTCAAACTTTGATGAAAATGCAGATTACGGAGCCTGATACTCAATGCCAGACGAGAACGAGCAAGACGCAGTAGACCCGCTTACAGTAGGCGAACTTATTTCGCTTGCTCAGGCCGCAGAAAAAACAGGCTTTAACCAAAAATATTTAAGAACGATTGCTGATAAGGGTCGTTTACGAGCTAAAAAAATAGGCCGTAATTGGGTTACAACTATGGCAGCTATAGAATATTATAAATCTAGCCGCGATTTTGATAGAATACCAAAGAAATACCGTCAAACCTCTTGACAGTAGTGTGATATAACACTACAATATAATTGTAGTCTGGAAAAAGTTGAATAGTGGCAGACGGTACGCAGGTGTCATGACCACCTACGTACCAAAACCCCATCCTAACTGAGCTAGGATCGGGCTGCGTAGAGTTTACCATGAAACGGTCTGGTTTTCAGACCACTAACCTCTTTGAGTAATCCTCTAGCGGCTTATCCTGCATTTCGGCCCTTCTTTCTTTACTTTGAGAAAGAGCCAGAAAAATCGGGGTAGCCGCTATTTTGATTCCAGAATGTTGTTATACAACTTGATAAAGTAACCAGCCACCGAATGGGGAAGGAGAGGCTTTCTTAGCTTTACCCTCGCTCGCGCAAAGCTGGTTACTCAATCTACTGGAAAGAGGTGAACTCGATGCCTGCTGCTACTTTCGGTTTCCATTTTTTCGACCCACCGCCCCCTAACTCAGACAAACTACCCAAACCTGCGCTACCTAACCAGCCCCAGCCATTCCTGGTGCTATTTGCCTCCTCGCCCGATTGCTTACCCATCGCCCAAAAGCTATCCGAAGCGGGCTGGCTTATTCTAGCCGTAGATAGCCAGCAAGCTGCCTACGTCGAACTGGCCCTCGATTTAATCTCCCCGCCATCGCCCCCTAATGTGCATTGGAAATGGCTAAAGCCCGCCGCTATTATTCTCGTAGCCGACCAACAGCCACCCGTTATGCTAAATCCATCCGCCCAACCAGCCTTAACCTTGCCACTACATCTGCACCGCCTGACCCGCCAACTCCAGAGCCGTAGCCTCTCTCCCACAGACATTCCTTACCTGCTCTATGTGAATATTCCAAACCCCTTCCTTTCTCTAGTTAGCACTGAAACTGAAGCGGCTACCCTCGACCAGACCCACCCAGAGATTAGTGCGACTAATTCTATTTTCCAGGCCGTAATTAAACGTAGCCGCACCAGTCAAGGCGAAGAACTACTAGCTGTAATAGCCGACCTAACTCAGATTATCTTCTGCGCCGGTTGCCGCCGCCAAATAGACCCCCAAGAGAAAGCCCTGCTACTGGCGCCCCAACTCTTTTGCGAGAGTTGTGCCAGCTTCCCCAGCGCCGTAATAGACCGCTATCCAGAGGAAAGGCTACCTCTCTTCCCGGCCCGCTTTCTGGCTAAAGCCGCTCGTATCTTTGCTACTTCTTCCGCTGCCAAGCACCCGCCTTATCCTGTCCTCCTATCTTCCCAGGAAGAAGCAGAAGAAGTAACCACCACTCTGGCTAGTACCAGCGACCCCTGGAGCAGTTAGCCGATGTGATTTTGATAGCAGGAGAGGAAGTAAGGAAAAACTATTCTCCCACCAACCGACCAGGACAAAGGCAAGGAACAAAGCCAGGAACCAACTAAAGCGCCACAGCGCCACAGCGCGAAAGAGAAAGGGCAAGGGTAAGAGAAAATGAGCAGCCGTAGTTTCTTTGAAGGATTTGAGCCACCCCACTCAGGGGAGGAAGGTGACGAGCTAATAATCCCGCGCAGCTTCTTTGAGCGGGTAGTAATCACCGAACCAGCCAGCACCATCCGGGTAGTAGCCTTTATTCTCCTCCGCACGCTAGAAGGACAAGCCGAAGTCGAGGCCAGCTA
>JBBQXW010000431.1:0-5122 GCA_038209275.1 Chloroflexia bacterium
CTGATGGCTCAAATTCCCATTGCTGGTTCACCCAACAAGTATTACACTGTTGAGACTCGCTTTAGAATTGGCTACGACATAAAACTTCCGCCTGCCGATGGCGTTATTATCCACGACGTTGAACTCAACCGGGTGGACGCGCAAAACTATTCCCTGCCCGCCATTCTGGTTGCGCCGCCGGGAGTAGCCGAGGATGCCTTGAACTGCCCCAACGGTGGTGGCGCACGCGGGGTTGGCGACCTGAACGCCCTCTGGCCCGTCGGCAGCATTTTTACCGACACAACTAACAATATTCGCATCAGGATAGACTCGGTCTCGGCGGCGACTGGTACGGCGGTTATTACCATCAACCCGGTGATTGTCGGGCCACTCGAAGTGACAATCGCCACCGATAGCGGCCCTGGCTCAGTCGGCACTAGCGGCACGCTTTCGTTTGCCCTGACTAACGCCGTGAGTGGACAAAGTATCACCTTCAATTTGCCCAACAACGGCACTACCGTTAATGTTAGCGGCACGCTGCCCACCCCAAAACCGGGCGTAATTATTGACGGCGGCAACTGCAACGCTGGCCCACGCATCACCATCCAGGGTACGGGTGCTAACACCGCCGCCGGAGTAAATGGCCTGGTGCTAAACAAAGGCGTTTCCGTAAAGAATTTGCGCGTCATCGGCTTTGGCGGCAGACAAATTCTCGCCTCTATCGCAAACAGAAGCAGCAACTTTAAGTGTGTCAAAGCGATTGGTTAATAGGGAGTGCCGAAATTGGAAGAGGTAGGGCGAATCGCATACGCCCTTGAACACGGTGCTGGGTCTAAAGGGCGTATGCGATTCGCCCCTACCAAAATTCACCTCTTTACAAACAGACACTTTCGGTTAATAAAAAATTGGCTGGGAAAGCAACTACTGCTTTCTCAGCCAACAAGCAACCATCTGATAAGAGCTTGTGGGAGCGAGCTTTTGCTCACGATTTATGTGCTATAGGTAAAATCGCGAGCAGAAGCTCGCTCCCACAGTAAATTTGGCCTTAATTGATTAAAAATTGCTCACCAAAGGCATCACCAACCGATAATCCTTCCAAAGACCACCGCGCCCGCTCAAAAGATTTTTCGTGAATGCTTTGCATAATTACACCTTGCTTGATGGATTAATATTTATTGCTGTATTAAGTAATCGGTCAGCGTGTTTGCTGGGATTATTTTCGGCAGCGCGCTGTTCTTCAACCAGTTCATTGTAGTGCGGCGACAAACGGGCGGCCTGGGTGAGTAGTTCCACGCCCGTAATAAAATCTTCCTGGTGAATATTTTCCATCTGGAGCGTGAAATCGGCGGCGACGTTGTGGTAATTGCCAAGCGGAAAGGCCAACCCGGTGGCGGTGTAGCCATTCATTACGGCGGCGCTGGCCTCACAGCGTCCGCCGCTCATTAGCTGGCGCTGGATTTTTACCTGGGGCGGGCGTATTCGCACTATGTCCGAACCCATTTTGTCCGCCGCCGATTTGAGCATAAACTCTGCCGTTTCGTGGAAGGTAAAGCCCCGGTCTCCTACCCGAATAACTGGCCCTTCGCCTTGCAACGCCCCCGGCAAAGTTTTGCTGGCTTCCAGCGAAACTACCAGGCACGTTCCCGGCAGCGTCCCAGCCTGAAATAATAATTCCGCCCCGACCAGGCCAACTTCCTCGGCCCGTGTAAATACACCATAAACCTCGGTCTTGGCTTGCTCCTGGGTTAATTTCCAGAGGGTAAGCAAAGTGGCGGCGCATCCGACCAGATCGTCAATTACTCGTGCGTGAATAAAGCCATCGCGCAACTCGAAATCGGGCAAATCCCAAATACCGAAATCGCCCGGCTCTAGCCCACTATCATCGGCTATGTTCAAATAGAGGGTAATATCGCGTGGCCCGGCACTGCCCATTTTGTAACTGACCAGTTGGCCCGCTTTGGCTTCGTCCGAACCAAAAGCGTAGAGCTTCACTCCGCTCGGCTGCTCAAAGCACTTTGCCGCTACGCCACCCATCAGTTTCGCCGTCCAGTTTGCGCCTTCGATTTCAGACGGCACGCTGCGCTCGATTAGTTCCAGCGCCGGGTGGTCGGTGTGAGCTATTAGCGCCATCGGGCGCGGTACCGAGGCTTTCTTGTAATGAGCAATGATGTTGCCCCAACGGTCAATCTCGAACGGTACATCAATTTCATTCAGAAAAGCAATTATCTTGCGGCAGACCCGTTCCTCGTGAAAAGGCGCGGTTGGTTGCGAGACCAGTAGTTCGAGTGTTTCCAGGTAAAACTTAGCTTCCTCAGCCGTCGCCATAAAAAAATCCCTCCCCGTTGCTTGCATTTATGCTTGCGGTAGGGGCGGGATGATTGCCTCAAGGCATCAATGGGTTTGATGAATCAAACCCCTACCGAAGTTAATTTTGCGATTTTACATAGTCGAAGTAAGCCACTGCCTGTTTTTGGCTGTAAAGACCCTGCACGGTAATCGCCCAGCGTCCCGGCGTAGCGGTGGGCAGATTATAGAAGAAATAAAGCGAACCATCTTTGAAAGTGCTAAAACGCACTCCCTCATAGACCTTGCCGTCCGGCGAAGTGGCCCAATAAGTATACACCTCGTTGGGGGTAAATTTGTAGCCGTAGACATTAATCATGGTCTTTTCGTCGCCCGTAGCCGGATCGAGTTTAAGATTGGGCAACTCATTCTGGTTCGCCAGCACCCGCATAAAGGCCGATTTTTCAACATTGCTGGTTCTGCCGTGCGCGGTAACGGCATAAATCCCGGCGTTCGGTCCGTGACTCTGGTAATTATACGTGATATTGCCTTTGTCGTCAGCTTTAGTTTCGGGCAGCGCCCCGGCAACTTTGTTTGGGTCGGTCTCCCACATTACTACCGTTTCGCCCGGCGTGTAACCACTGCCAGTAATGATAAAGATCTGTCCGGCGTAATCGGTGTTAGGTGTTACCTGCAAATCGCCCTGCGGAATCGGCTCAGGAGTCGGGGTAGTGGTCGGGCCACTACCAGAGCCTGGGCCAGCCGGAGGTGGAACAGTGCCGCCCGGCGTGGGGGTTGGTTGCGACAAATCGCCGACTACATCAAACGAGGCGACTGCATCAATTTTGCTGCTCTGTCCGCGTAGCGTCAAGTACCAGCGTCCCACCGAACAGCCTGCCGTGTTAAAGCTATAGAAAACGCTGCCATTTTCATCAGTTGCGCCATACTTAATTGCCAGCGATTTTCCATCCGGCCCGGTAGTGTAAGCATCCAGCGTTTCGCTTGTTCCAAAGCCGCTTCCGCTAAAATTGACGATGCCACCCGCCAGTTGCGGCGAATTGGTCGCCACCAGATTAGCCGCCGAAACAATTTTAATTTGCGAACCGATAATTCCTAAAACCAGCGAAAGTAATAGCATCAAGCCGAGCAACCAGGCCCAGCGCCGAATTTTTTGGATTTGCCAATGATTTGTCATAAAAGCCGATTCACTTTCTTTCTTTAGAAGTCCGAAGCTGAAGCACGCAACTGAAACCTAAACAGGCCAGATAATACCATTCTATCATAACAAAAATACTCGCCCCGGTGTATAGCGGCGAGTAAATTTTTCTTATATAAATCTTTACATCTGGCAAATTTTCGGCGGGCAATCTAAAATGAACTCCGCGCTACTCAATTTTCGAGGCTGCGTTTAAGTTCCTCACGCTGCTCCGGGGTAAGACCCTTTTTAACCTCTATAAGAAATTTGTTTAGCCTTTCGACTGATTCTTCTGGCTCTAATTCGCTAAAAAATTCGGCCCATTCTTCTATCGGAAATCCTTCTAGCAAAAGTTTAATACCATAACGCTTTTTCAAGCCTCTTATTGCTTCTTTTTCCTCTTTAGTAATCATATCTTTCCTCCCGGCTAATACCTGAGCCGCTTCTATAGGATGTAACCGTATGGCGTAATTAAAATATATTTCGACGTTCGAGTCAAGCAGTTGTTCGAGGTAGCTTTTTAACTTGTTGCCGCTCGAAAAAACCAAAAGAGGATAATTGCTTTCCTCAATTGGTAGCAAATTGCAGACAATCAGATAAGTCGGAAAAAGATAACCGGGATGATAATATAAACCGGGCCGCGACCGCACTTTTTTGAAGGACTTTCCGCCGGGCTTTAGCTTTTTCAGCAAGTTGCGTGGCAAGGCGGCGCTAATGATGCAGCTTACCATGCTTTGCCGCAATTCCTCGGTTTGTCCGGCCCAAGCTAAAAGCGCCCTGGCAGTAATTCTGGCGAAATCGGCCTCAGTTAGTGGGTCACTGATAGACTTAAACTCTACAACATTGTAGCGCTGGAAAAACCAGAAGGACGTTTTAATCAGGCGAACCTGGATTTCTTCCAGGCTTAAACTTTCGTTGGCGGTTATGGTCAGGTCAATTTCCAGTTGAAGTTAGCCTACTTGTACCCCAGGCGTAACTGCAAAAACCTCATCTAATTTTTCTGTCTCAAAATAAGTCTGGATTAGCTGCTTGAAGATAGGGTCTTTCGGTTTACTTTGACTACGGGTAGCGTCGGATGTTTCTTTCCCGACTGGTTGCTCCTGACTCAACTATGTGGTACTCCTTCTTTTCAAAACCTGCTGAGAACTAAAGATTAAAACTAAAATCGAATGTTTTAGTGCCAGGAATTTTGTTTATTTTGATACCACCGTAGTTGCTGCTACGTCCGACGCAACCGCCCGCGCCACCGAGTGCTTGCGCTCTTTTAGAATAATGCGGGTAAAGGGGACGCGAAATTCTTCAAAGACTTCGATGCTAATCAGGAAGCCAATAAAAATCAGGGTCACGCCCAGCAAAGTTGCCAGCGAAAAAGCGTCCGAGCCGCTCAGGTGGAAGCGCTCGATAGTTCCGGCAGCGGAAGCGGCAATCGCCCCAGCAAAGATAAAAGCGTTACTGACCACCCGGTGCGGCATAATCCGCCTGCGCCAGAAATTCCAGGCGCTTTGAACCGCGCCATAAGCCAGAAAGCCCGCCCCAAAAATATTGAAGAAGGGGGTCAGGGCGCGAATGTAGGACGGAAAGCCTGTTCCTTTTACTTCTTCAGTCGAGTTTAGCGGCAAGGCAGTTACTTCTACGGGCGCGCTAAAGACCAGCACCGCCGCCACC
>JBBQXW010000432.1:0-5100 GCA_038209275.1 Chloroflexia bacterium
AGCACCAATATTTTCCAGCCCTTCATCGCTACTCCCGGTACAGGTCAGGCCGAAATCCAACTGACCGTAAACGACACAAACGGCCTATTGATACGCCGCGAAGTAAATTTCACTCTGAACGGGTCAGGCGGTGCTGTCACCTACAAAGCAATCTACGATTACAGCGATTTGAACACAACGGGCATCAGCGTCACGCCGCCCCCAAATTTGCCGAAGTAAAGAAATAAATTTTCACCACAGAGGACGCAGAGGACACAGAGGGTTTTTAAATTCAGGAACACAGATGAACACCGATTAGCACAGATGGACACAGATGGTTTTGAGGTTTTATATTAAATCCTGGTAGTTCTTAGGGGCTAATTGCATTCGCCCTTCGGAAGAGCATCTGGTCAAAAGGGCGAACGCAATTAGCCCGTACCTGAATTAGATTTGATAGGTAGAGATTGATGGCAGCAACTAAATCATTAAAAAAATATCGGGCGGCGATTGAGGAAAAGTTTCCGCAGCTTAAAATAAAGACGCTGGCCTATCACGCGGAAGGCTGGGACAGCGTGGCCTGCCGGGTAAACGAGAAGTTGCTGTTTCGCTTTCCGAAACGGGCTGAGGTGGAGTGGCATTTGCTCAAAGAAATGCGGTTGCTGCCCGAACTCGCGCCCCGTTTGCCCCTGGCGATACCGCGCTTTGATTATATGGCTCAGGAAGCGGCTAAAACCTTTCCGTTTGCCTTCGCAGGGTACGAAATGATTGAGGGGCGGCAATTTGAGCATTGCCGCTACGATGTAAGGGAAGCGGAGTGGTGGCGGCCCGACGTGGGCGCGTTTTTGGCGGCGCTGCACGCTTTCCCGGTGGAGCGGGCGCGGGAACTGGGCGTGCGCGATTACCGCATCACCAAAATGGAAGGCACGCCGGGCGGTTGGCGAGCCATGCTGGAAGATTTTTATAATGATGTCCAAAAAAATGTTTTTCCGTTACTGCCGGAAGAGCGGCGCGAGGTAGTCGCCGAGGGTTTCGAGGATTTTCTGGAAAACGAACGCTTCTTTGAGTTCAAGCCGAGCCTGATTCACGGCGATTTGTCGGGCGAACACGTTTTGCTGGACTTAGAAAATCAGCGCGTGACCGGGATTATTGATTTTGGCGATAGCGGCATCGGCGACCCGGCCTTCGATGTCTGGGACAAAGTTTTGCCCTACTACCCCGGCACGGTAGATAATACCTGGCAGCAGCGCCGCGAATTTTACGGACGGCTCGGCTCACTCCACTCAATTGTCTTTGGCGTGGAATACAACGACACAGGATTAGTACACTACGGCCTGCATAAAATCGAAGACGAATGGTTCGGAGGAAGGAACACAGATTAACACTGAGAAACTTTAAATTTTCACCACAGAGACACGGAGACACAGAGAGAATTAAAAATTGAGTTTATCTCCGTGTCTCCGTGTCTCTGTGGTAAACTTCTCACTCGCTCCGACCAATCGCGAAAATTATAAAATCTCTGTGTCCATCTGTGGTTCTGTGTGTTCATCTGTGTTTCTTCCTGCTTCTCCGTGTCTCCGTGGTGAATTTCCCCTTGTGTAACAGATATGTAAAGTTTGTGGTAAAATAAATCGCACTGACACAAAGAAGTGCTGAGTAAATTATTAGGAAAGTAGACAGAGGAAAACAGGTCAGCGACAATATGACCAATCCAACTTCAAACCGCAAAGGCGGGAGTGATGGCACGGCGGGCGGCGGCAGCAAGACTTTTCAGCCGGAACGCTATCTGGAGCAACGCGACGGGGCAGCCTGGTTGCCGCTAAAATGGCGGCTGGCCTGGTTGCGCTTCGACCAGCCACAAGCTTCAATTGTGACCAAACTGGTCAAGCACAAGGACGGCGTAGCGATTTTTCGGGCCGAAGTAAAACTACCCGATGGCGCAATCGCAACCGGCTGGGGGTCGCGCCGCGACCCGTATGCGACGGACGGTGCAAGCAACGATTTAGGCTTGAACTATATTACCGAAGCCGAGAACCAGGCACTAGAACGGGCGCTGGCACTTTTGGGCTACGGTATGGAATACGCCACCGATTTCGACAAGCCAAAGGATGGCGACTCGATTCCGTTGCGCTACGATGCAGAAAACGAAGATGAGGATGAAACCGCCAGCATCGAAGTACCCATGAACGACATCGTGGGCGACGAAGAAGCCGAAGAAATAGGTGGCACGGTTAATTTGCCCGCTCGATTGTCGGTACAGGTAGCAAACGGTAAAGACGAACCAGTAGAAGCCGAAAACGATTCACAAGAAGAAGATGAGAATGCGGACGAAGAAGACCACGAAGATGAGGATGAAGCGGAAGCGCCGATAGAAGAAAAAGAAACCGTCAGGCCCAATTTGCGGCCCATCGGCCCGGACGAACCGACTCCGCTTCGGGCGGTCTTTGAAGAACCGGCCCGGTTTAATGCCGAGCCGACTCCGTTGCGGCCCAGTCGTCAATCTAGCACGGTGGCAAATCCGCCCACGCCGATTACGGCCCATCCAGCAGCAACTCGACGACCCGGCCCGACTTCGCCCGAACCCGTCGCCACTCCGCCCGTCCCGCCCACGCCAATTACTAACGTGGCGGTTGAAGAACGTTTGAAAGGTATCAGCGATAGTCAGCTAGTGCTGGCGATTAAACAAATTTTCCACGAGGCGCGCCGTCTGCATAATCTAAGCGAAGATGCGGTAGACCGCAGCAGCTTGAAACGCTATGGTGTCCCGGTAAACGGCCTGAACATTGACCAGGCCGAAGAATACCTGGAACGCATCAAGACTGCGCCGCGCACGCCGAGGAAATAAAAGGTATCTATGCAAAATTTGAAACGGCGCTGGAATAATTTTAGCTCCGCTTCGCGGTTATTGGTTATAATAGCTGGTTTTTCAATCCTGGCGCTGGTTAGTCTGGTACTGTTTTTAACCCAAAACCAGCCTGTCACGGATAAACCAGCCGAAGAATCTAATACCTCTAATCCTGCTTCGCCCTCGCCCCCTCCTACTATCAGCAATTTTAATTATGCCGCCGAGCCAGATGCCAGTCCCAGCCCCGTCCCTAAAAACGAGGCGGCCCGTTTGCTGACGCTGGCTAACCGTTATCTTGCCGATGGCGAGGCGGTAGACGCGGCGGCCCAATATCGCCTTATTTTGACTTCTTATCCGAAAAGTCCCGAAGTGGCGGAAGCTGCTTTTGGACTGGCTCAATCCAGTGTGGCGCGTGAGCGCTGGCAGGAAGCCAACGAGCTTTTCAAGAAATTTCTGGTGGACTATCCGAAGGACAATCATCGGCGGTTGGCACTGTATGGGCTGGCGGATGTACAAAAAGCGCTGGGCAATTGGAATGAAGCGATTGACTATTACCAGCAATATTTGCAGGATAAAGACGGCAAACTCCTGGAAGGATACGCCCTGTTTGATATTGCCGAGGCGCTGAATAATACTACTAAAAAAGAGCAAGCCATCGAATACTACAAAAAGGCGGGCCTTAGTACCAACGGCTCGAACCAGTTGCGTGTGATTGCGTTGGAACGGGTAGGCGATTATTATGCTGCGGCCAATAACGCCGGGGCAGCGCTGGAATGGTACAACCGCATTCTGGAAATTGCCAAAATGCCGGAATATCGGGCCGGGATTATGCTCAAAATGGCAAAGGTTTATAATGCCAACAAGCAAACCAACCAGGCTAACACGCTTTACAACGTAATTGCCGACCAATATCTCGAAACGACGGCTGGCCTGAGCGCGGTACGAGCCTTGATTACGGCTAACCCAACCGTCACCAGCGATTTTCATAAAGGCTACGAAGCTTATCGCTCAAGCAATTGGAGCGAGGCAATCAGCGCCTTTAGCAAAATGCTGGGCCGGGCCGATGATAAAGTTGGGCCAACCGAAACGCCCGCCCTGCCCGCCAATCTAGCTAAAGCCGAGCAGGAAAAGCTGGCGCGGGTCTGGTACTGGCTAGGGCGCTCCTATGAGCAGAAGGGCGACCCGACCCGCGCCGCCAATGAATATCGCGAATTGCAAATTCGGTTGCCCCAAACTGACATGGCGCAGGAAGCGCTCTGGCGCGTGGCGGTAATTTTGCGGAACGCCGGACAGAACGACGCGGCGATGGCGCAGTACAAATATATTTACACCACCTATCCGGCGGGACGCTACGCCGAGCAAGCCATCTATAATCAAGCCGATATAGTGCTGACCCGCAACGGGCCAGAGGCGGCGCTTCCGTTAATAAATGCGTTTGCCACTAACGAGAAATATCTGGCAAGCGAATTAAAAAACGAACTGCTTTACGATTTGTACCGCGCTTTCGAGGCGAAGGGCAATAAAGAAGCCGCCCGTACCGCCCTGCAAAAAGCCGCTACCAGCACCAGCGCCGATTATTACGCCATCCGTGCCACCGATATATTAGCTGGACTGAATCCGTTGAATTTGCCGCGCTCGAACCCGATTTCGCATCCGGCGGTCTACGACCCGGTGCGCTTTATGGCCGATGCCGAGAAAGACCGCAAAGCGATGGAAAGCTGGCTGCTGACCTGGGCCAACACTACACCAGTTCAGGGAACGCCGATACAGGCACAAGGGCAACCACAAGTGACGCTTTCTACAAAAGTACAAGGTAGCGCCACTACCAATACTAATAACGCTGCCAATGCGATTGAGATAGCGCGTCAGAATTTGCGGAACGACGCGGGGCTAAAGCGCTTGGCGGAGTTGCAACGGCTAAGTCGGCGCGCCCAGGTCGAGCGCGAGGCTAAAGAGGGGCTGGAACGCTACCAGGGCAAACCGATTGAGCTTTATTTGTTGGCGCTAAATTTGAACGAGCAAAGCCAGTATTATAACTCGATTATCGCCGCTCAGGATTTGCTGGCACTGTACCGCGACAAAAAAGTCGGGGCAGGACTGCGGGCCACCCCGATGCTGCTGCAAAAGCTGATTTATCCGCTCGATTATCAAAATCTGGTGCTGGAACAGACCCGCAAAAACGAGGTTGACCCGCTCCTGTTCCTGGCCCTTATCAAGCAAGAGAGCGCCTTTAAAAGTGATGCTGTCAGCAGCGTCGGGGCGCGAGGACTGACCCAGGT
>JBBQXW010000433.1:0-5098 GCA_038209275.1 Chloroflexia bacterium
TATAATGGGCTTTGACGGGAGTTTCTCAAAATTAAAGGATTTTTTGCTACACCCGCAAACTCTTTACCTAATCGGCTGACAAGATACTGGCTAATTGAGGCGATGTTTGCTACTTTTTCAACTGATGACTCTTCGCCAAAAAGCGTCGGCTGTATCTTGGTACGGTAAAAGTTATCGTACCAATCTTTTGAGCCAAATATGTCATCTAGTTTTTGCCGCCAAATTTCGCTGATGTTGCCATCCTTTTTTAAAAGACGATTCACGGCCACCCCTAAAGGGAATAAATACCACAAGTCTATTTTTTGGGTTTTTGCAATCGTAACTATCGTTTCCCAGGGAACTTGCATTCCAAATGGGTCGAGAAAAAGCACGGCGCGGTCATTATTTCTCATGTTGGCGCAAAAGGTTTTGATATAATCGTTAGCATCAGAGTTTACCAGCTCAATATTATTTTGCTGCTGTGGGAAAGATTTTTTGAGTTGATCCAGTTCGGCAAAACGGGCTAAACCTTTTTCTATAAAGATATATTTCTTGAACTTCGGTTGGACTTGAAGTGCTATTCGAGCTGAACCATCTAAAAACTTTTTGGTCTCCTGCTCAACAAATTCAGGAAACATAGGAGCGGTTGGGTCATCATCTTGCTTAACAGTGTTATATCCTGTCCCAGCAAAGGCATCTACGTAGATAGTGCGGAAGTATTCCCGGTTTCGCATAATAGTGGTATAGGCAGTTAGATATTTCCGTACACGCTCTAGTTTATCTGTAGTCCAATCTCCACCAAATTGCTGACTCATTTTTCATCCTTCCTCATTTTGTTAAGATAAATATCTAAATTCTAACTCATTATAAGTAAATTTAATATATTAAGAGCTAAAGCTGAAGAGGATACAATCTTCTAATGTTTATTATAACATAAATACAACGCTTTAGTTATAAAAATAAAGCGTTGCATCGAATTAAATTTGCTTCTTGAGAAGAAGGTTATTCGTCAGTCGGAATATCTTCAACCGGAGCGTCCCCGTTGCGGCCTATGCTCCAGCGCAGGTAGGCTTCGATGAAGGGGTCAATTTCGCCGTTGAGGACGGTGGTGGTGTCGCTGGATTCGTAGCCAGTGCGGTGGTCTTTGACCATGTTGTAGGGATGGAGGACATAGCTGCGAATCTGGCTACCCCAGCCAGTAGCGCGGTGTACCCCTTTGAGGCGGGCCTGTTCTTCCTCGCGCCGCTCGATTTCGCGTTCCAGCAAGCGAGCCTTGAGAATTTTCATGGCGGTTTCACGGTTCTGGGTCTGGCTGCGTTCGTTCTGGCAGGTGACGACGATACCAGTTGGGAAGTGAGTGATGCGGACGGCGCTATCGGTTTTGTTGATGTGCTGCCCGCCCGCGCCCGTCGCTCGGAAAGTATCCAGCCGAATATCCTCGTCGCGCACCTCGATTTCGATAGCATCATCTACTTCGGGCAGAACCTCGACCAGCGCAAAAGAGGTATGGCGGCGATGGTTGGCATCGAACGGCGAGAGGCGCACCAATCGGTGCTGTCCCGCTTCGCTACGGGCATAGCCGAAAGCTTTGCGGCCCGTAATTTCCAGCGTGGCACTCTTTATACCAGCCTCATCACCGGGCGAACTATCCAGCACCTGCACTTTGAAGCGGCGACTTTCGGCCCAGCGCACGTACATTCTGAGCAACATCTCGGCCCAATCCTGGCTATCGGTGCCGCCTTCACGGGCGTTTACACTCAGCAACGCCGGACGGTCATCGTATGGGCCACTGAACATCAGTTCAAATTCCTGTTTATCCAGGTCAGCTTTTAGTTTGGGGATTTCCTCGGCAACCTCGGTGATGGTGGCGGCATCGTCTTCTTCCTGGCCCAGTTGCAGTAGTTCAAGGTTCTCATTTACACGGGCCGAAAAATCGTGCCAGAAATTAACTTCTTCCTGCAAAGCGGTCAGGCGGCGCATGGTGGCCTGAGCCGCTTGAGAGTCGTCCCAAAATTCGGCGGCGCTAGATTCTTCTTCTAGTTTGGCTATTTGCTTACTTTTGGTGGGTAAGTCAAAGACGCACCCCAATCTCACTCACCCGCCGATCCAATTCTTCAAGCTCGGCTTTTATTTCTTCGTAGTGCATCCAGAACGCTCCTTTCAAAACTGGTAGGCGCTTGATGAATCAAGCCCACCTGGGTTCAATTTATTGAACCCCTACGGAAGTATAACACGGCTTCTTAGTTTAACCGAGCCAGGAACGAATGTCAAAAATTTGTTTGATTTTTTAACTCTTTCTATGCGATTGCCGTTCACTGAATATGTTATATTAATTGAAATTCCTAAAAGTTTACACAGCTTCAGAACTTGAGGTGAAATATCAAGCTATGCAAAAGATTATCGAAGAAGTAACGGGTAATCCAGCTAAGGAAATCAAGGCCCAAATACAGGATGAGGATAATGCAACCCACTGGCGTGACCATATTATTATTTGCGGTTTGAACGAATTGGGCTTCCGCATTATGGAGCAACTGCGGGCGGCAGAGGTACAGGTAGTAATGGTGGATGACCGACCCGACCCACGCTTGCGGCGACAAGTGCAGCGTATGGGGATTAAACTTATTCAGGATGATAGCCGTATTCCCGAAACCTTAATAGATGCCGGGATTTATCAGGCGGCGGCGCTAATTGCCTGCGAAGACCGCGATTTGCACAATTTTGAGACGGTGCTGGTAGCTAACGACGTAGTACCGGGCATCCGGGCAGTCGCCAGCTTTTTTAATCAGAAAGTAGGCGAACAACTTACCAGAGCAGTAACTAACGCCAAAGCCTTGAGCCTTTCGGAAAAAGCCGGGCCGTCGTTTGTAGAGGCGTGCGTGCCGTCAAGTCTTTTGCACTTCTTTACGATAGAGGGCGAACAAATGGCGGTAGTCGAAGCCAAAATAAGCGGGACAGGGGCAATTGAGCAGCTTTTCGGCAGCAATATTCCGTTGGTGGTACGCAATGCCGAACCTGGCACCGAGCGCCAATCGCTTTCTTCATTGAGTAATAATTATAGTCTGGCAAAGGTGCAGCCCACTTCGGTAGCGCGCTGGGAATTGTGTCCGCCACGAGATTACCGAGTGCAGCCCGACCAGATAGTTACGCTGGTCGGACGGGTCGAAGAACTAAAACAATTGCCAGATGTAAAGCTGTCCGAAAAAGATGTGCTGAGTGCAAAAAACAGTCTGGAAGCGATTCAGCCGGAACAGGCCACCGGGCAAAGTGGGTCGGCTAAGGATAAGGATAAAAAGAAAAGCAAGCGGGAAGCCCGCCGGGAGCGGCTAGTGGCGCGCATAACCAAGTTTCGCCACCTGATTATGAACGTAATGAGAAATCTTGACCGACCTTTGCGCTATACCCTGATGTGTGTGGGCGGATTGATGGTTTTTTGCACCATTTTCTTGCTGATTTTTTACCGCAGTTACATACCCAACCCTGTTACTGGGGGCATTGAAGCATTTACCCCAATAGATGCACTTTACTTTACCGTGACAATTCTGGCGACGGTTGGCTTTGGCGATTATAATTTTGCCCAGCAGGAGTGGTGGCTCAAAGTCTTTGGAATAGTCTTGACGCTATTGGGAACGGCCTCGATTTCGCTGCTGTATGCTTTTGTAACCAATTATATTATCAGCCGCCGCATCGAGGAGGCGATGGGGCGCAACCGGGCGACTAATATGGAAAACCATATTATTATCTGCGGGCTGGGTTCGGTGGGTTATCAGGTAATGCAGGGCTTGATAAAACAAGGCAGACAGGTGGTGGTAATCGAAAAAAGCGAGCAGGCCCGTTTCAACAGCGAGGCGCGCAACCAGGAAGTGCCGATTATTTACGGTGATGCGAAATTGCCCGAAGTTTTGAAGGCGGTCAATATTCACAAAGCTCACACGATTGCCATCTTGACCAGCGACGACCTGGCTAACCTCGAAACGGCTCTTAGCGCCCACGCCGAATTTCATACCATCGCGGCTAACCAGAACAAACGGCTACAGGTGGTGCTACGAGTGTTTGATAATAGTCTGGCTGAACGAGTTGCCAAGAATTTTGATATTCACACGATTTATAGCGCGGCGGGGCTGGCCGCGCCTTATTTCGTGGGGGCGGCGCTGGATTACGAAGTAGTCAGCACTTTTTACTTAGACCGCCGTCCTTTTATTGTAATCAAGCTGATGATTAATGAAATCAGTCAGGTAGATGGAATGACGGTGCAGCAACTTTACGAGGCGACCCGCATGTGGGTAATCGCGCATAGTTCGCAAGGAATGACTGGAAACGGGCGGCAAACCGCACCGCGCTTTCATCCGGCGGGCGGTCACGAACTAAAAGGCGGCGACACAATCTATTGCACCGGGCCATACAACCGCGTCATCGCCGCCTACCGCATGAACAAACAACCCAAATCAGAAAATGCCTAGTCCACGACTGAACCGCAGGTGATGTTAAGAACTGTTGCGGTCATAGGACGGGCCAAATCCGAAGCAGCGAAAGCGGCAACATTGCCCACATCTTCGAGCGATGCCGCCCGTTTAAGCATGGTCTTCCCTTCAATGTCGGCGATTATAGCATCGCGTCCGTCGAAATCCTCAGTAAGCGTTTCAGTTATTCCACCCGTTTGCAAGGTCAGAACGCGGATGCCGTGCGACCCAAGTTCGCAAGCCAGATTACGGCGCAGGGATTCTATCGCACCGCACGCCACCTGAAGTCCGCCCAGGTAGTAGCCCGGCAACGGGTCGCCATAGCCACCGAACATTAGAATTACCCCGGATTTTTGCTTTATCATGTGACGTGCAGCCGCCTTTGAAGTCAGGAACATCGTTCTGACGGCGCTTATGATTGGACGTTCGAAGTCCGCCAGCGACATTTCGGCAAGTGGTATCCCCTGAACATCACCGTGCGAAATGAGGTTAAAGGAAATATCAATACTGCCAGCCTTTGCCGCCACCGCCTCAGCGTGTGCCTCAATCGCCGCTTCGTCAAGCGCATCCACCTGGGACGTTTCAGCCACTCCTCCGGCGGCGGTGATTTCCTGGGCTATCTTGTCCAGTTTGGCAAGGTTGCGCCCCGCCAGAAAAACCTT
>JBBQXW010000434.1:0-5065 GCA_038209275.1 Chloroflexia bacterium
TTAGACCATCACCTCGTCCACGTAGCACCAGCGCCAGTTTTCGCCGGGCTGAAACGATTGAATAATCGGGTGTTTGGTAGCGTGGTAGTGTTTGGTGGCGTGCTTGTTCTTGGACGAATCGCAGCAGCCCACATGCCCGCAACTCAGGCACTCTCGCAAATGTACCCAGGTATCGCCAATCTTGAGGCAATCTTCGCAGCCCTGCGCGCTTGGCGTAACCTGCTTTATTTGGTCAGTATGTGTACAATGTGTTGCCATTATTATTTTCTCCTTATTTAGTTGAAAAACTCTGTGTTCTCTGCGTCCTCTGTGGTTAAAAACTTATTCTGTCTTTGGTTGCGTTTTCTGGGAAGAACTCTTCTTGCCTTCTACCAACCACCAGGCACTCAAGGCGCTGGCAAGTGCCAACCCAGCCGCAATATACATTGTTAGCCGGAAGCCATCCACAAACGACTCGTCAATGGCTTGCTGGACTGGTGCTTTCAGTTCGTTGCCGACACTGGCTGGAACTTCTGCGCCCGCCAGCCGGATGCGCTGTTGGTCTAGCTCCTGCCGCGCTGTCGCCGGAAGTTCCAGCTTTGCCAACCGACTATCCAGCCCGGCATTAAACGAATTTAAGACGAAGATGCCGAGTACCGCGATTGCCAGCAGGCCCGCCGTCCGCGATACCGCGTTATTGATGCCCGATGCCAGCCCGGAGTGTCGGCCCTCTACCGCGCCCATTACGGTCGTAGTTAGCGGCGCAACCGTAATTGCCATTCCAAAACCCAACACTACTACCGCCGGGAAAAAAGTCGTCCAGTAACTTCCACTTGTGCCGGGCAAGACGAACAGCCCAAAGCCGATAGCCGCAATAACCGGGCCAACCACCAACGGCAATTTTGCGCCGTAGCGCCCGACTAACCCACCCGACCAACGCGAGAAAACGAACATAATGATGATAAATGGCAAGAAGGCTGCACCCGCCGCCGTTGCAGAATAGCCCTGTACCTGCTGCAAGTTGAACGGCACAAAGAATAGCGCCCCGCCCAGTGCGCCATACAACAGCAAGGTCAGCAAGTTTGTGCCGCTAAAGGTGCGCGATTTGAACAAGTAAAGCGGCATCATCGGTGCAGCACTACGCGCTTCGACCACCACAAAGCCAACCAGGGCCGCTACGCCGATACCCAACGCTGCCAGCACTACGGGCTTGCCCAGCCCAGCCGAGCCAGCCTCGATTAGCCCGTAGACCAGCCCGCCCAGTCCGATTGTTACCAGCAGTACGCCGGGCCAATCGAGTGTGCCGTTTACCTCGTCGTCGCGGGTTTCGGGAACTTTCCAGAAAATAATCGCCAGCACGATTGCCGCCATCGGCAAATTGATAAAAAAGACTGCGCGCCACGAGATATTTTCAATCAGCCAGCCTCCCAGCACTGGGCCAAGCGCGGCGGTAATGGTAGTGAAGCCCGACCAGGTGCCGATGGCCCGCCCGCGCTCTGCCCCTTCAAACGTGGCGCTGATAATCGCCAGACTGCCCGGCACTAAAAGTGCGCCGCCCACGCCCTGCACCGCCCGCGCCAGAATCAAAATAGTTGGGTTGGGCGCAAAGCCGCAGGCCGCCGAAGCTATGGCGAATAGTATTATTCCGATTGAGAAAATTAGCCTGCGTCCGTAGCGGTCGCCCAGCGAACCGCCCACCAGCACCAGCGCCGCCAGAAAAAGAGCGTAAGACTCGACAATCCACTGCACATCCGCCGTCGTTGCCTTGAGGTCGGCTTGCAGCGCGGGCAGGGCCACGTTTACCACCGTGCCATCAATAAAAGCCAGGCTCGACCCCAATATGGTCGCGACTAGCACCCAGCGCTGAGTATTCTTGCTAGAAGGCACGCCCTTTGGCCCGGCCTCGATTATGCCTTCCTCGCAAGGCGGTTTCGCAAATGTTGACACTGTTTTACCTGTTTCTCTTTAACAAACTATCTGAGAAGTATAGAAATTCTTTTAGTTAAAATAGGGCTACCAGACCAGTTTTAACTGAAACGAACTTGTACATGAATAAGCATAGCAAATTTAAAACTAAATTGCACTTTCAACACGCGGTGTCGGGTAAAATATAAAAGAGCCTGAGTAGCTGAAGCTCAGACCCTTTGGGGTTAAGAGTAAAGAAACGCTAATAGAAAGAGGAAATTTTTTTACAGCTGGCGTGAGTTCTCCAGGCGGCGTATTTCGTCTTCAATCATCTGCCGCCGTCTATCCCACGCGCGATTATCACTAAAGACGAAGACTAACAGGAAGTGAATTAACAGCAACACTCCCCAAGCAATTACTACCCAGATAAACCAGGGGTAAGAGGTAAACCCAACAAATCGCTGGGTGGCTAAATAAATCAACACTAGCAAGCTACTGCCTAAAAAGTAAGCTACGATGTGTCGCCGAAAATTAATTTTGGCGTAAGCCTGCCGAACGGCGCGGCGGTAATCGCGGGCGCGGGGCGGTTGCTCAAGATTAAAATTAGTCATAATTGCTTCTCCATTAAAATGTTGTGTTTTGTTCGCAGAAACACTTCAAAAAACTCCAATTTAAGCTTCTCCAGATAAACCGGGGGGCTGACCCGGCTCCGAAATTTGCTCAAGCTGAACAAGCCTCGGAGCCAGGTCAGAAATTGACCGCTCGAATACTCGCCCGGTTCGGGTCGGTAAATCAGGCCAGCGCAAACAAGCCTCTGCACCAGTTTGGTTTACCTGCACGAAGCCGATTAATTTTGAGATTGGCTAAATAGATGCTAAGTTCCAACTCGGCTTCCCGGTCAGGGTACGCCGAATTAACCCATTACACTACCCACGCTTTAGAATTTGTCCCGGTAGGGGTTTGATTCATCAAACCCAACTCTGCCGCAATTACTCGCGATTAATGGGTTCGCCAAATCAAACCCCTACCAAATTAAATTCTTAGCCAAACTCGCTATGAAACCTGTCCCTGGAAAGTATCGATTAATCAACTAAGAAACCACCGGGCAATTGGACTACTAAACTATTTATCAGTAGACAATGTCGGTATCGAGGACAATCCGCTTCGAGGATTACGACTATTAGCCAGCTTTTTCGGTTTGTTGTCATTGCCTCCGCAAAGGCGCTGACCGTCCAAAACTCCTAACTGCCGCTACTCATTCAAGTAGTCGCTATTCAATTGTGGTTAATTCTGAGTAGATTATTACAAAAATGCTGGCGTGGGCGGTAGATTATAACTAACTGTAAGACTGAACTTTGACTACACCCATTCGTTCATAACTGAACCTGACCTTAGTATAAGGCAAAGAAACTGAGTACGACATAATAGACTGATACAAATATACCCATAAAATCCTGATAAATAGAGAGAAAATCAATTTCTTGGCACGTTTTATAATTCTTAAAGGAAATTAATTTGTGGCTTATGGTTCTTGCGAAAGGGTAAATAGAGCAAGGTCGCGGCAGGTAGAAAACTCAGAAAATCGGCAAAGAATCCCAAAATATTCCACTCAAACCAAAATTTAGTTAAAATAACGCCATTTCCGCCTCGTTCAACTGATGCACCGCTACACGGAGTAGAAGAAATAGTCGTAGTAGGCTCAACAAACCGAACCGGGAAGCCTAATATATCATAATTGGCAACGCTACAGGTCGTGAAACCATCACCAATGCCTTTGCCCCGAAAAACTATAGCGAAAATTATTATCAGAAAATTCGTTATCAGGAAAATTGTAATAACGGCCCATGATTTACCGAAATTGGTTTTCAACGTAAAAACAAACAATACAATTGCCAGAATAGGCCACGCAATAAGCACAAGCGCAGTAACGAAAGTAGCTATGGACGACATAATTTAGCCTTTTTATCAGGTCTCTAGCAATTAATAAAAGTTTTTGTTTGCTTGTTACTTGCTAACAATGAATCTATCTTAGAAAGGAATAGTAGATAAAGAAACCGATAGCAAACAGGGTAATCAAGCCTACCAGTAATAAAATAGTCAATTCTACCCGCCTGGAATAAGATATTGGTGCTAAACCTTATTTTGATTATAGCGCAAAAATCGGAGCGTGGCACGTTGATGCGTGGTATACACATCAAGTTTTGGGTCAGAGTAGAGCGCCCGGCACTGAAGGCCGGGCTACGAAGCGCAAGTCCACTAAAGGGACTGAAACATATAATGCTGTGTAGTAGTAGGTGCTTCAAGAATACCAAATTAGCACATCATCGGCCCGATTTGAAAATGGCTAACTATAATTGAGTATACTTTTACAATAAGCTATATTAGCCCTTATACCCGGTGTTTCAGTCCCTTTAGTGGACTTTAGCTTTGTAGCCCGGCCTTCAGTGCCGGGCGCTCTTCATTGCCCTACCAACTATGAAACAATACACCATCCTCACAAAGTCGCACAACCTACAAAACTGACTCTCAGCCTGAAAGCATGTTTCTATTGACAGGGATGATTATGGTAACTATAATGCAGATAGACATAACATGAGGTGCAGGCTGGACAAAGCTAAATTTGGCTGACCAATAAATTAGCGGAGAGAAGATAGGCGAGGCGCGACATGGCGAAATTAGCGTGGCGGAGGTTGAGAGTAGCAATAATGTGCCTGGGCGTGCTGCTTTCGGGGAGCGGCCTGGGATTGTGGAGCGGAAGCGGCGTAGTTTATTCGCAGCAGACGACCCAATACAAGGCCGATTTCAAGTTGAGCGACGTTCCCAAAGAGGGACGGGTGGGGTTGCGACTGGTTATCCCGAAGGTAGAGATAAAAAATGTTGGCACGCTCGGCTGGCCCAAAGGCGGCTCTAACCAGATAAAGCTGGGCTATCGCTGGTTCTACGGCTACGGCGCGCCTGTTCCCAAAGCTGACAAAACGGCGGGCTGGGACGATTTGCGGGCCGAATTGCCGCAGGATATTGTCTCCAACATAACCGTTATCTTCCCGCAATTTGTGGTGGGCGTGCCAAATTCGCCGGGCGATTATGTGTTGCACCTGAATTTGATTCAGGGCGAAAGTTTCTTTGCCGACAAGGGTTCGCCCGATTACGAAATTAAAGTGAATATCAAGCCGCGTGATAC
>JBBQXW010000435.1:0-5054 GCA_038209275.1 Chloroflexia bacterium
GGCGGCAAGGCTACATCCAGGCTCACAAAATCGGGTTCAGCCAACACCGCCGTCCCGCCCGAAGTCCGTCGGTAAACTTCTATCCCGGCTTCCCGGCAATAATTCAGGTCAACCGCATCGGGCTTTTGCGAAGTTCCCAGCACTAAAGCGGTCTGCCGGGCGCTGTACCACCATAGGGCGGGCGCGTCTAAATCGGTCAGTAGTGTCTCGCTCAGAGCTAATTGCCGCCCGGTATTCTGTTCAGCAAAATCAGGCGCAAAACGCCGCCATTGCCACTCACTATTTCCCAGACTCATTTAGAACCTGTTTCGGTAGGGGTTTGATTCATCAAACCCAATTGGACGCAATGAATTGCGCCCCTACGAGGTTAGGTCGTGGGGTGCCAGTTGCTCAAGCTCGGAAACGGTTCGGGCCAGTTCCCTGACCAGCGGAGTCGAGCCGTGCGCCTCAAATGCGTCAGCCAGCCCGCGATAGTACCACAAAATATCGGCTTTGTCGGCATTAAAGCGCGTCCAGAAGGCATCGCCGAGTTCGCGATAATCATTCAGGATAGCGCGGGCATTGTGCAATTTATCGGAAGCCGAAACGAGCCGCACCGAAGTGGGTGCGTCCGCCAGATGCGCCAGGTAAGCTTCTTTGCGGGCGCGCCAGGGTGGTTTGGGCGTGACATCGCTATCGGTACAGCCATCCACGATTGCCGCCACGTTATCCCCGAAGCGACGGCGAATTTCTGCGAGCGTCGGCGCGCCGCCCTGGTCTTCCACTGCATCGTGCAACAGCGCCGCAATCGCCTCGTCTTCGTTCGCGCCATGCTCAAGCGCAAGGCTGGCAACTCCCAGCAAATGCGAAATATAGGGAATCGGCGTGCCTTTGCGCACCTGACTGGCGTGCAGTTGAGCAGCATAGGCTAAAGCTTCTTCAAAACGGTCTGAAAGTGCCATAAAACAACCTTTGGTAATTTTGAATTTTGAGTTTTGAATTTTGAGTTACACAGGAATTATACAACAAGCTGATAGCTGATTTTTACCTGGTCGCCGCCGAAATTTTCGATTGCCAGCACCGTGATGTTTCCGGCCTCGCGGGTGTTTTGTACCAGCGTGCCGCCATCGGCAACCGAGCCAACGCCTGCCAACGTCAGTTTGCGGAGCGGCTTGTGAGTGGGCAAACCGGGTTGCAAATAGATAGCGTCCGCCTCTAATTTTTCCAGCGAAGTAAATTCCCAGCTTAAACCGCGTTCCTCCGCAATCAATCGGGCAATTGCTTCGTTCAGGCGGGGCGGGTTTAGTTCGGCTGGGTCGGGCAGGCTGCCCTCATAAAGCACGTAGGGCTTTTTGCCGTGGTCGCCCTTGAGCGGCTTCAAAATTTCCGGCACAAAACCAAGCTGGAACAGCGCAAAATCTACCAGATGCCCGGCGGTATGTACCCGCATATTCTGGTAACGCCGCTCCCAATCTATCGTTCCTTCGACTTCCTGCCCCACTTCCAGCACCGATATATCGGGACGAAGCGGTTCTATATAGTGCCAGATTTCGCCGTCTTTCATCATTACCTGATAAACTTTGGCCTGGGGCGTGGGTGCTTCGCCTGGCCCGGTGGCCCAACTAAGCTGGCCCTGGTCGGTGGGTTGCCCGCCGCCCATCGGGTAAAAAACGGTGTTATTGAGCAGCACCCGCAAGCGTTTAGCCGCTTCAGGCAATATTTCCAGGACACAGGCGTGCATACTCTTTTGATACGGTTCAGTTAAATAAATCGGCTCGGTTTTCATTTTCGCAGACTCATTCTTTTAGGTTCACCAGCTAAATTACACACTCTACAAACTGCTTCTTCGCTCATCTTATCTTACCCCGCGCCATTTGTAAAAATTCGGGCTTTGCTTCTGCACAAGCGGAAGCAAAGAAGAAGGGTAGCTTTTGAAATTTTTTTGCAAAAAAATTTCAAAAGCTACGGAAAACCAGATAAAATATGGCAACTTTCTAATTATCCTCACTCATCACTCATCACTGCTTTAGCGACAAGCTTGAGTTTTTGCGAACGGGTTAGTTGTTTCAGGGCATATTCGCGGCGGCGGGCGGCTTGTTCGTCGGGTAATTCTTCGTGATAGACCAACTTTACGGGCAGATGGGCGCGAGTATATTTTGCCCCTTTTCCAGCGTTGTGCCGTTTTACCCGCGCCGTAACATCCCATGTCCAGCCGGTATAGAGCGTGCCATCGGCACATTCCACCATATAAACAAAGGCCGGGCGAACTTGCCCGATGGCGCTTTCTTTATTTTCTTCTTCGCTCATAGCTTTGCAAAATCAAAAATCCACTTTAAATAGACATTTAGCTCGGTTCAAATTCCACAGATAATGATTTTAGTCCGCGAAAGCGAAAAACGTTGTGCCATTCGGGGGTCTCGGTAAGACGGATATTATTCATACGGCCCAGCAAATTGCTAAAGGCTACTTCGGCTTCCATTCGGGCCGTACCTGCCCCGATACAGTGGTGCAAGCCATAGCCGAAAGTTAGCTGTGGATTCTTTTTGCGGGTAATATCATATTTATCGGGTTCTGGAAAGACCGCCGCATCCCGGTTGGCGGCTCCGAACACAAAAACAAATACCTGATTTTTCTTGACGCTATGACCGAACAATTCAAAATCGTGGCGGGCCATACGGAAAGTATATTGCATCGGCCCTTCATAGCGCAAAGTTTCCTCAATCATGCCATCGAGCAAATCAGGTTGCGCTCGAAGCAATTCCATCTGGTCAGGATTGCGCAGCAACGATAACATGCCGTTACCGATTAAATTGCTGGTGGTTTCGTGTCCGGCAAACAGGAAAAAGACGCACTGGGCATAAAGCTCTTCTTCATCCAGCACTTCGCCTTCTTCTTCCGCCGCAATTAAGAGCGACATTAAATCGCGGCCCGGATTATTGCGGCGCTCTGGCGTGAGCGTCCGAAAATAGTTAGTCAATTCATCCAGGGCTTTTTTAGCCCGTCGCGCCACCGCTACCGTCGAACTGGCATTGCCCAAAAACAGTGCCAGTTCATCCATCCAGTGCAAAAAACGGGCGTGGTCGCGGTCGGGTATCCCCAGCATGGCGCAGACCACCCGCACCGGGAATTGGTAGGCAAAATCCTTGACTACATCCATGTGGCCCTGTGCCAAAACCTGACCCAGCAAGTCATCTACAATTTCTTGTACCCTGGGCCGAAAGCTGTTAATTATTTCGGGGGTAAAACCTTTTTGGAGCAAGCGCCGAATTCGCAAATGCCTGGGTGGGTCAATAAAGGCCAGCCAACGCGCCAGATATTCGTCCAGGCTACGTAATTCGGCGTGATATTCCGGCGGAAACTGGGCCACCAGACTGCCCGCTTTTTCGGTGGTCAAATGTTCAATATCGCGTAGCCATTCAGTTACATCTTTGTGCCGCGTCAGCACCCACGCCCCGCCGAAAAAATCGGGCGACCAAAACATGCGCTCCCCTTCCAGCCACGCCCGGTAATATGGATATGGATTTGCAATAAAAGTTTGGTCAAACATCCCTCTCCCCCTCTAATCTTTCTAATCTTTTCGCCCTTGTGTTATAACACACTCGGTTGAACCGAACAATCACTAATCGCAAAAGAGGGTGAAAGTGCCTATTTTTGCACAGGTAATTTGGTAGTGGCTCTAATTCCGGCCCTCCCTCCCGAAAACAGGGAGGCATTATTTTGTCGTTACTACGCACTTCAACATTTGACTAACCGATTTGACTAAATAATTCATCGTTACAGTTTAGCATAGTGAAATGAGGTTTTATTCTAAGGTAAATTTGAGAGAGATTAGTGAATATATAATGAAAACAATTTTGAACAATTTACCAAGTGTCCCTAACTTAAATTTCCCCGACTAATCAATTGAAGCTGGGACATAATTGGCTGGGTCAAATTTAGGGTCGGTAGGGTTGGGTTTCCCAATCCTTTTGATCCAGGTTAGCGCTCAAGGGCGAGAAAACCTCTCTGCTACCAAAAAGACCGGGCTTGTTAATTATGCCCTACCTTCAATTAATTCTCAGTTCAAGTTCATTCTAACAAATTTTAACGCTGCTTTTGAACCAGTTGGCAGGCCCACTCGCAGGTTTCCTCTAAAGTAAGGTGAACGGGAACGCCAAATTCGGGTAGGACAACCCGATAATAAGTTTCGCCGCTAACGCCCGGTTCAATACCCAGAGCAAACGGGCGAGAAAGACTACTACCAGTGTTGTCAGAATTCAGGCCGAACCACCAGCCGACTTCAAAGCGAGTGGTTATACAGAGGGCTTCTTTGGGCAACCAGAATAAAACCACGTCGGAACTCAATAAATATTTATGCTCCCAACGCACCTGCTCTTTGTAATGCCGCAAATAATCAGGATGATCGGGCGGTGTGAAGCCATCCACTCGGCGCGGGTTAAAGCAGGTAGCGAACGTACCAGCCAAAAACTCAGTTGCTTTCAGTTGCCAATCGGGAGCGCCCGTAATGCCGCCGCCCAGAAAAATAGCTGGACGCTCAAAATTAGATGGTTCCGCTGGCGAGCTTATCAGCTTCATTTTGGTTCTCCAATTTAATTCTCTCTGTGTCTCCGTGTCTCCGTGGTGAATTTTCCTCTGTGCCCTCTGCGGTGAAATTTTCCAAAATTTGCCTTAAATCAGGGTAAGGCAAATGCTTCAAAATGGCAAATTTTTTGTAGCATTTAATACTTACCACCCCCCACCCCTGTGTTACCTTTGATATATCAGTAAAATACTGTTTTCCACGAAGCTGTAATCTTGAAAAGAAGCGTTAAGCCTGGAAAAATCGCTATGAGTTGTGATAGCAGAGATTTAATCTGTCTCTGGCTACTTTAGTGCATTCAAAATTTTACTATTAAGGCAAGATTGGTGAATTAGAAAGGGAATTTGGTTATGAGCCAGAGAGTAGTAGCTATCTACGGCAAAGGCGGAAGCGGTAAAAGTTTCCTGAGCAGTTGCCTCAGCGTGCGGTTGGTACAACAGGGCAAGCGCGTGCTGCAAATTGGCTGCGACCCCAAGCACGACTCAACTGCGACGCT
>JBBQXW010000436.1:0-5021 GCA_038209275.1 Chloroflexia bacterium
AAAGCGACGAAAGCGTCGTCAGAAATGAACTCAGCCAATTTCTACTGCGATTTGGCGGTAGAGATGGTCAGTGGGCAAGATTTTGTCAGCCAAATGAGCAAGCTCAAGCGAGATGGGTGGAAAGGGTTTAGGTTTGAGGGAGATGCTTTGCAAACCTCCGTAATTATTTTGGGCTATTGTGATGGGACTACTATAGCACGTTTTAGCCTTTTTTCCACCCAGTAAGCCAACACTAACATTTATGGCCGAGTTCATCAGGACAAAGTAACTTTCTCCGTATTTCCGGGCTAATTCACTCTTTCTTGGCGGGTCGTTTCTTCAGGCGGTCTTGCTGGATTTTTTTGTAGCGTTCGACTTCGCCCTGCGCCCAGGTCAGCTTTTCAACCATATCAATATTGCCCTCGGCGGTCATTTGCTCGCTCAGGGTCTGAATTACCTCATAGAGTTCGTCGTTCAGGTACGGTTCGCTGTGGTGCAGAACTTTACGGCGGGTAATCGGGTCGGGCGCATTAATAATGCCGTTGATGAGTTGCAGACGGGCCATATCATCCATTACCTCTTGTGCGCTCATGCCTTCCTGCACTGCCTGAGCAACCGCTACCAGCACCTGCAAGCCGTCCACAATTGTCGGACGCAATAGATAAAGCGGCAACAGTTCGGCAGCCTGTTCCTGCGTCAGCGAGGCAAAACGCGCTCCCGGTTCCTGGGCGCGGTGTTCCTCGCCACCCGGAAAAGCCGCCTCATCAGGTTCGGGCAGGGTAATGCCGCGCCGCTCGGCTTCTTTGGTCACGGTCATGCTGTAGGGATATTCAATCACTTCATTTAATTCTTGCGGGTTAAGTTGTCCCGCCTCCGGCACATAAGCAATCAGCAACTCGCGTTCGCCGTTGTGGTAAACCAGTGGAATCGGCATCAGGTTTGGCTTTTCGCACTGCGGGCAGGTCGCAATATTAACCTCGCCGCGCAACAGCATCTCGGCTGGCCCACCGTCCAGCGCATCTATAGCAATATAGCCTTCCTGCTCAAGTTCGGCCTGGCAGTTCGGGCAATGGTAGCGACATAAAGCCGTTTCGGACATCAGTAGTTCCTTTTAGTTGTCAGTTGTCAGTTATCAGTCGTCAGTTATCGCCTTATTATACCAAATTTAGCCCGGCTGTTCATCCTTAAACTGAAAACTAAAGGACATTCGCTTATCAGTGTAAAGTAGTAGCGATTTCAATCGCTTGCGGCTGAACGCAAGAAAAAGCGATTGAAATCGCTACTACTGAAGGGCAAGCTCTGATCTGAAAACTGAAAACTGACGACTGATAACTAAAAAGCCAGTGCTTTTTGATACAAAATCACATGGCGGCAGGCGATTTCGGTTTGGGTGAAGTTTTGTTGGACGCGGCGCACGCCTTTTTCGCGAAGGGCGGCACGGAGGGCGGTATCGTCCAGGAGTTGTTGCAGGGTGGTAGCCAGCGCCGGGGCATCGCCTTCGGGAAAAATCAGCCCCGCCTCGCCGATAACTTGCGGTATTTCGCCACTGCTGCTGCCCACTACGGGTACACCACAGGCCATCGCCTCGATTAAAATGCGCCCGAACTGCTCTTTCCAATTAGGGCGGGTCAGCGAAGGCAAAACCAGTACGTCCAGTCCGCTCAAGTAGGCGGGCATTTGCATATTCGGCACGCTCGGCACAAATTCAAGCTGCTTTGCCAGACCCAACCGTTCGGCTTGTGCGACTAGCGGTTGGTGCATCGCGCCTTCGCCGATAAAAACCAGCCTAAAATCGCCCTGAAGCTGTGCGCCTGCCTCCACCAATAGCGCCAGACCCTTTTCTTCAACTAATCGCCCGGCATAGCCAATCGTAAAAATATCGGGCCGGGCGAAACCGGCAGGCGGGTCAGTGCGGCGAATTACTGCCGGGTCAACCCCAAACTGGGGGCAAACTTCAATCGGTTTATCAAACCCCTTGCGCTCCAAAACTTGCTTTGCCTCGATGTTTCCGGCGAGTGCGCCCGATGCGTGACTAAAGGTGTAGCGCTCGAACTGGCTGAAGGGTGGCGGCAACTGCTTGTAAATATTGGCCCAGTTATAAAAAACTGCCTTCGCTCCGTAGCGCCGGGCCAATCGAATACCCTGTACCGTTGCCAGGTTAAACGATTCTTCGTCCACGTGAAAAAGGTCGGGCCGCAATGCTTTGACCCAACGGGCCAACCGGGGATAAAAATGGACGTGGTAGCGTCCGTTGAAAGCCATCGGCTCGACAATCAGTTCGTAGCCGCGCGTATAAACTTTTTCGAGTTTGGCGCGCCCTACTCGCGGCTCATCCCAATAAGGCGGCACAATCACAGTTAATTGCTCCACCTCCGGCAACGCCGCCAGTTCTTCCAATTTACGCTGATACGCGCCCCTGAGCGGCGCTTTCGACAACATCAATACTTTCACGAAACACCAGGTTCAAAGTTCAAAGTTCAAAGTTCAAAGAATTCACCACGGAGACACGGAGACACGGAGATTTTAAAGCTTCAAATCCATCTGTGTTCATCTGTGACTATCTGCGTTCATCTGTGTTCCGTCTTTAATTCAAAACTCAAAATTCAAAATTCAAAATTAATTAGTCTCTGCCGCGAGTTTCGATGCACTCGACTACGTTGTAGAGTTGCAAGGTGCGTTCCGCCATTTTTTGCCAGGTGAAGCGGGTGGCCTGGATTGGCCCGGCTTCGGATAGGGCGGCGCGTTTGGCTGGATTGGAGGTCAGTTCTACGATAGTTTCGGCCCAGGCGTTTACATCTAGCGGCGCAATTAAGCGTCCGGCCTGTCCGACTATTTCGGAGAGGCTGGTAGCATCGGAGCAAATTACGGGCGCACCACTCGCCAGCGCCTCTAGCGGGTCTAGGCCAAAGCCTTCGTAGAGGGAAGGAAAAGCGTAGAGGTCGGCGGCGCGATAGAGTAACGGCTTATCGGCTTCTGTCACTGGGCCGAGAAAGCACACTCGTCCGGCCTCGTCGCCTGTTCCAAAAAGACGAGCGATTGGCCCTTTCAGGTCGGGGTACATGATTGGATTATCGGTATGCGGCTTGCCGCCCAGCGCCAGCACCCAGCGTCCGCCCTGGTCGGCAGCTTCGGCTTGTTTCAGGTGTGGCAAAGCTTTTGCAAAAGCTTCTATCAAGGTAATCAAATTTTTGCGTCGGTCAAAGCCGCCCAGGTAGAAAATTATACGCTCATCTCCATTCAAACCGTAGCGCTGGAAAAGGGCGCGGCGTTCCTCGGCGGGGCTTTTTGGTTCAGCATAGTAACGTTCATCTACACCCAAATAAACCACCTGCACCTTGCGCGACGGCACTTTGAGAAAGCGCAAAATATCGCGTTTGGAATGTTCCGAGTCGGTCAGAATTAAATTAGCCCGGCGTGCGGCGGTGCTGACCAGCCGAAAATAAAGCTTGAGCGAAAGCGAAGGAGCATATTCGGGCAGCGCCAGTGGAATAAGGTCGTGGATAGTAACAACCAGCCCGGTATGGGGCGGTAATTTGGCAAGGGGAGCGGCAAAGTAGGGATAGTGCAGCACATCGTAACCGTTGCCAGTTTGGGCGGCTTGCTTCATCAGTTGGGGTAAGCCTGCCTGTTCCCACCAAACTTTTGTTATATTTTCTCCGCCACGCTGCACTAATTTTGGTACAGCGATTGTTCGCAGGTCGGTGGCACTCAGGTCTTTTAGGTTTGAATCGAAACTCAGCAGGTGATATTCATCCGGGCCGCTACGGTCAAGCTCCTGCCAGAGGTGGCGAGTATATTGACCACTGCCGGTACGCTCCTGCGACCAGAATAGCCCGTTTAGCCCAATTCTCAGTCCAACCCCTACTTTTTGCAATCGCTCTAAACCTCAATTATCCAGGCCGGGCAAGCTATGAAAAACCAACTGAGCCGTGACAGGCGCTTCGTAATAAAGAATGGTGCTGGTTTTAGTCGGGGCTGGTTCATTGGATGAACGTATTGATTGTACCATTAAAAGTCCAACACTTATTAGTGCGAAAACGACTAAGGCTAGAAGCAATATAATTCCAAAGGCTTTAGATGCCATCATTGCACCATTTTCTCCTCATCTCTTTTACTAAAAATTGAACAGCCCGGAACGTGAAGATTATAACACAAACCTGGCTAAAGTGTTGCTCTGAGCATGGTTGTGTGTTATATTAATTATATGTTATTGGCCCTAATGTTGGCTAACACGAACTAATTTCATAATCACTACCAAGATGGGAATTCCTTACGATGCAGACTAAACCTACTTTCATTGTCCTAATAACAATTTTTCTTCTAGCTCTGGCGCTAAGTGCTTGCGATAACAACGAGTTGGTCGGGCAAGAACTGCCGCCGTCGGTTGAGGCTACTTCTAGTGTGCCGAATATTTCGGCTTTCATAACGCCCACTCAAGCGCCCATAAAGCAAGTTACTCCTGCCGCTAACCCCGCCACTACTCCGCCTGCCGGGTTAGCCAAGCCACCTGTAGCCAACCAGGCACCAGCAATAGTGAGTGCTTTAAATTGCTTGCCCGCCCAGACCCCCAATGGCGATGCCGTTCAGACCTGTGTTAGCATTCCGACGGTGCGACCACAGAATAAAGCAACTCTTTACGCCCGGTTGATTATTGGTGGCAAGCCGATGAGTGGGGCAAAAATGGAGACCGTCTGGACTTACCGTTCCAGTCACATCAGTTGCGATGGTTTGACGGGTTTTAATGGCGTGGCAAGCTGTACTCGCGAGATTGCGGCTTCGACACGCGGCTACAAAGTAAGTATCGCAGTTAGCTTCACTTTTGCCAATCACACTTATTATGGCTCGACCAGTTTTACCCCGGTGGCTTAGAAACTGTCTTAGTAGGGGCGCAATTTATTGCGCCCAAATTGGGTTTGCCCCCTCAAACCCCTACCGAGATAGGTTCTTAGGCAGTGTTAAAAATTAAGTTCCCTTTTTTCGTAGGGGCGAATCGCATACGCCCTTGAACGCTGTGCCAAATCAAACGGGCGTATGCGATTCGC
>JBBQXW010000437.1:0-5003 GCA_038209275.1 Chloroflexia bacterium
GCGACTTTGAGGGCTACCGCACCCCGCCCTGACCGCCCGCCCGATAAGCCCGGCACAACTTTAAGCGTGAGTGGCTTGCTCGGCGATAGCATAACCGACCTGGGCAAGTATGAATTAAACGGCTTGTATGACGGCAGCGAGGTGGTTTTTCGCTTGCCCCAACATCTGCGGCCCGCTCTGGAACAATTCAGGCTGCGCTTTGAATCGAGCGAAACCTGGCAACCTGGCAAGAGCGATGTCCGCAACCTTTCGGCTATCTTTTTTAATTTGAAACTAGAGCCGGATTACGCCACGTTTGGCTGGCGTGGTTGGCTGGCAAGTCTGATTCGCCCCGGTTTGCTGGCGCTGATTACCCTCAGCTTATGGGCATTGGCGGGGCTTTTTACTGTCTGGCGGGGTTGGCAGTTGGCAATAGAAGCAATCGGCGGGCTGGTGTTGGTAGCAAGTGTGGTTGGTTGGCCGCAGATGGCTGAACCCTTTTATGCTCCCTGGCTGCTGTTGTTCGGAGTGGGCTGGAGTCTCCTCTGGCTGGCAGGGCGTTTCGCCACCAACACATCGTGGTCGCCCGCCCCATTTGTCTATGCTGCAACGCTGTTGCCTTTGTTGCCTCTGGCTCAATTCATCTTTGGGCGGCTTGAACTGAATAGTATTAATCCTGGCTCGGTCTCGCTGGTAGTTTATTTTGGGGCGCTACTAATCAGCTTGCTTGGGTACGCCGTAGCTCGGCGGCGCTTTGAACTAATTTTTACAGTAGCGTTTGTGATGGCGGCGGTAATAATTTTTAGCTATACCCATTGGCGGGTTTATGCCGAGAATTTGTACCGGGGCGGCGATTTTCGCAACTATTATATCGGGCTACTGGATACCGAGCAGTTTGGTCAGCCGCTTTATAATCTGTCAGATATGGCCCAGTTCCCTGGTCGAGCGGTGCGGCAACCACCCGCTTTTGCCTTGTTCTTCTGGCCTTTGGCCCGGCTGTTCGGGCGTGATGTAAATTCCGCCCTTTTCGGCTGGCGCATCGTCAACGAATTGCTGTTGCTGCCCACCCTGCTGATTTTGCTGCATGTCTTTGGGCGCTTGAAGCCGGGCTTGAAGATGTGGCCTGCTATCGTCTTTTTGGTGCTGAATTTTGGACAATTAGCCGAGACAACTGCTTACGGTCAGCAAAATTATATTCTGTTCTTCGTATTGGCGCTGACTGCGCTATGGGTAAAGCAAAAGCGCGACGGGCTGGCCGGAATAATATTGTCGGTCTCAATCTGGTCAAAACTTTTACCAGCCCTGACTGGGGCGTTTTTCCTGATAGAACGGCGCTGGCGCGGTCTGGTCGGGCTAGTTGTGGGCGCGGTACTGATGAATGGGCTGACGGTGGCGGCGGTGGGCTGGGATAACGTCTGGTTCTATTTCTCGAAGGCCATGTGGAGCGTCAACGAGCCGGAACTTGGTATTACCAACCAATCTTTCTGGGGCTTTATGGGTCGGCTGGCGGTCAACGAAGTAAAGGGCGATTTCGCGGGCGGCTACCCGACCAAATTTGCCCCGCTCGGCTATTTGGTGGCTCTGCTGGGCCTGAGCCTGACTTTGCTGGTGCTGTGGCGGCGGCGCGGCGGCGATTGGCTCAGTCAGCAGTTGGCGCTAGGAGCGCTGGCTTTGTTGGGCCTCTGGATACCGCCCTTTAGCTGGATGCACTATATCGTGCCGGGTCTGGTGGCAATCGTAGCGATGACGGCGGCTTTGAGCCGGGATGAGAAGGCAACACCACGCGGCGGCCTGATTATTTTTGCACTGGCCTATGGCTTACTGGCCTACGGTGGGCGGCAGGATTTCTTTTTTGTCGAGGCGGTTGGGCTGGCTCAACTCGGCAGCAGTTACCGTTTTATGGCAACTTTTGCTTTTTGGGCGCTGAATCTGTGGTTGTTGTGGCGCTCTGCCCCGCGCCCGGAAATTACGACAACGGCTAAAGAAATTGTACCTGTTTCCGCCCAAACTTGAATCTTAGGCAAATTTAGAGAGCGTTTTTAGCACAAAGATGCAAAGACACAAAGAACATAAAGAATTTAAAATGACACCACAGGAACCGACTACTGAACTCAAAACGGGCGATTTTGACTACGAATTACCGCCTGAACTGATTGCTCAGACTGCCGCCGAACCGCGTGACGCTTCGCGTTTGCTTGTGCTTGACCGAGTCAGTCAGACAATTACCCATCGCGAGAATTTTCGGGCAATTCTGGATTATTTAAGACCGGGCGATGCGCTGGTGCTGAACGAAAGCAAGGTTATTCCGGCCCGGCTTTTTGGCAAAAAGCAACCGACTGGCGGACAAATCGAACTGTTGTTGTTGCGACCCGCTCCGACCTCTGGCGAGTTTAGCTGGGAGGCGCTGGTCAGGCCGGGACGCGGCACACAACCGGGAGCGCGCTTCCTTTTTGGGCCGGAAGGTGGTGAGCAACTGGCGGCGGAAGTGAGTGGGGTAGCTCCTTCAGGCGGGCGCTACATCGCTTTTGAGCGCGACCCGTTGCCTTTTCTGGAACAGTACGGTCAGATGCCTCTGCCGCCTTATATTCATCAGCAACCCGCCGACCCGCAGCGCTACCAGACGGTTTACGCCAACCCTGCCGCGCCGGGCAGCGCCGCCGCCCCGACAGCAGGGCTACACTTTACGCCGGAACTATTACAGGAAGTTCAGCAAAAAGGCGTTACATTAGAAAAAGTGCGGTTGCACGTCGGTCTGGATACTTTTCAGCCCGTCAAAGAGGAAAACGCTCTCGAACACCAGATGCACAGCGAGTGGTGCGCGATTGATACAGACACTGCCCAACGGCTTAACGTGGCGCGAACGGCGGGCGGGCGTATCATCAGCGTCGGCACGACGGCAGTACGCACCCTGGAAACCGCCTTTAACTCCGCCACCAATCAGCTAGAACCGTTCGCGGGCGACACTCGCCTGTTCATCTACCCTGGCAAATCGCTCCGAGCAATTGATGCCCTCATCACCAATTTCCACTTGCCCAAATCCACCCTGCTAATGTTGGTTAGCGCCTTCGCCGGGCGCGAATTTATCCTGCAAGCCTACCACGAAGCGGTCAAAGAACGCTACCGCTTCTTCAGCTTCGGCGATGCCATGCTCATCCGTTAGAAGGAGAAGGAGAAGGAGAAGGAGAGAGTTAGTGGCACGAGTCTGTGGGACATTGCTCCGCCAATGGAAAATCAGCTGGCGGAGGAGCATCCTACAAAACCTACGGAAAATCAGCTGACGAAGCAGCATCCTACAATTCATCCCGAACCTGTAGGACATTGCTCCGCCAATGGATTTCCTTCTCCTTCTCCTTCTCCTCATCACTCCGAGATAGCGATTACGGTCTTGATGCCGTCGCGGTCTTTGGCGAGGGCGGTTTTGTAGTCATCCAGGGGCAAGCGGCGGGTGATGACCTGGGCCAGCAAGCCGGGCCACTTCTGCTCGATTTCGCCCCAGTGCGCCACGCCGTTCTCGAAATAGCGGCGGTTGGCGTTGACCGAGCCGACAATAACCTGGTTGCCCAGCACCATCTGTAAATTTATCACGTTGGTATCAATCGGGAAGGAGCTATGCCCGCCCGAAACGCTGGTCAGGGCCATTACGCCGTTGATGCCTAGAATTGTCATTGCATCAAAGGCTACTTTACTATTGCCGGTTGCTTCCACGATTAAATCTAGCTGCCCGAATTTCTTGGCAAAATCTTCGACTGGCGTTTCCTGAGTTGAAATATAGCGTGCGCCGCATTTTTCGACCAATTGAGCCTTGAAATTGTTTTCTCCGCCCAGGCTATGAGCGGCGGTATAAACTTCCAGGCCGCGATTACGCAATAAAAAGGTAGCCAGTTGACCAATCGGGCCAGCCCCAAAGACTACCGCTCGTTTGGGTTCCCATTCGAGCCGCTCTTGAATCTTGTAAGCCTGAAAAATCGCTTTTTCGGCCACGCTAGTTGGTTCGAGCAGCACGCCAAACGAGCGGTACAGCGCCGGAATTTTAATGGCGAAATCGGGTACTTCGGTATAATACTCAGTCATGTAGCCATTGCGCTCTTTGATGCCGCGTTCAGTGTATTTCCCGGTCAGGCACATATCGTTCATGCCTTTTTGACAATTAGGGTCGTCTTCGTGGCAGGGGCGGCGGACGGTACAGACAATCAAGTCGCCCTTCTCCCAGCCCTGGCTTATAGTTGTGCCGACTTCTTCCACTACCCCAAAATTTTCGTGGCCCAGCACCAGAAAAGAATTGCCGGGTTCGGGCGTGCCGTATAGCCCTTCGTTGATTTCCAAATCAGTGCCACATACGCCTGTTTCAAGCACCCGCACCAACAATTCGCCCGCTCCCGCCTGCGGCTTGTTTATTTCCTCAAGGTGCGAACTATCTTTTTGGCCTGGATTTACCGCAATTGCTTTCAAGATTTTTCTCCTTTATATTTCGGTCTCTCATTTGTAGGATTTCATGTACACCCAGGCAGAACTCCTGGTAAGTTGTTATATTTTGAATTTTTTGCAAAAATTCAAAATATAACGAAAAATTAATATTGAATGGCGGAAGCTTTGTTGGATTGTCACCAGCCTCGTTTCAATTAAATGCAAAATTCCTCATCGTTAATACGACTAGCACATATTAGCCAGATTGCTTTAATGATAGAACGGGCTGGGCTAAAAGGCAACAGCATAGCGCCCAAATACCGCGAATCCGTTGTTAGTGAATATTTTCGGGAATTGATTTATCGAATTAAAAATACTGGTTTAAAAAGCGAAGTGATGTAACATACATGTACATCTGTGTGCGTGTACAATAACAATAATTAAGGAAAGGGTAAGAACGCACTACTAATTAGTTTAATAAGTGTTTTTAATCAATCTTAGCATAAACGCAACTGATTTGTCGCAGTCAGGAGAACTGTTATGTCCCCTGTTCCATTAAAACGCATTTTAGTAGTAGAGGATGAACCCGATATTCAGATGCTTATCAAAATGTCGCTTGA
>JBBQXW010000438.1:0-4993 GCA_038209275.1 Chloroflexia bacterium
TGTCCCAGCGCAGGACAAGTTGAGCGTGTCGCTGGGTGGCGCACGGCTGACGCTGGTGCAGGCGGCGGTACTGGTAACACTGGCAGGTTGGTTCTTGAACCGAACTACTTACAAAAAACCGTTAGTCAGAAGACCAGCAGCACCATTACTGCCCTTCTTTTTACTTTATATTGCCGCTCAAATAGCTTCGTTACTGGTGGCGACCAGTTTGCCGGATGCGCTATCTGAAATCAGTCGCTGGGGAATTACGTTTTTTGCCTATCTGCTGGCTACTAATATAATCGAAACGCGCCGTCAGTTCTGGACGTTGGTTATTTGTCTGGTGGTCGGTTCGGCGGCAGAAGCAGCGCTGGGGGTGGTGCAGACCCGACTGGGGGTTGGGCCGGAGAGTTTTGCCATCAACCAGGATTTAACCCGCGCCTTTGGTACGTTTGAATTTCCCAATCCGTTCGCCGGGTATCTCGAAATGGCCTTGCCTTTGCTGGTGGCACTGGCTTTTTGGAACTGGCGACGGCGCAATGCAGCAATGAAAATCTGGTTGCAATTGGGCGAAGCGGGCCAAGTGCGGGAAGTGGAGCGGCGCGAGTTGCGGCAGATTTATATCTATCTGGCGCTACTGCTTCCGGCCTGTGCGCTGGTGGTATTGGCAGTAGTGGCAAGCTATTCGCGGGGGGCGTGGCTGGGCCTGATTGCCGCCGTACTGATGATGATTGCTATTCGCGGGAGCAAGTCTGCCGGTATCTGGGTGGTTTTGCTGTTGGTTGGTCTGTTCGGAGTGCTGGCCCTTCAGAATGGGGTAGTCGCATCTTCACAAGCACAGCGTCTCACTTCTATCACCGAGCAGTTCACCCCGTTTGATGTACGTGAGCGCGTGCCGAACGACGAAACTTTTGCCGTAATCGAGCGGATGGCGATGTGGCAGGCAGGTGGCAATATGTTTTTATATAGTCCCTGGCTGGGCATCGGGGTCGGCAACTTTACCGCCGTTTACAACAATTTCAATATGCCCATGTGGATTTACTCGCGGGGTCATGCCCATAATTACTATATACACGCCGCCGCCGAAACTGGCATAATAGGACTGACCGCCTATCTCGCGCTGGTCGTCACCGCCTACGGCATAGCCTGGCGTACTTATCGGCGGACAAAAGAGGTGGCCTTACGCTATGTTGCCTGGGGCGGAGTAGGCATTTTAACGGCAGTTCTGGTGCATAATCTGGTGGAAAATCTGCACGTCCTGAACCTGGGTATCCAGTGGAGCAGCGTGCTGGCCCTTTTCTACCTCATCCCGCTTTTAGAAAAAAATCAGCAACAACTACCAGAATGAGGGAAAATTCACCAGGGAGGCACGGAGACACGAAGAAATTTTATAAAACCTTGGCGTTCTTAGCGTCTTGGCGGTTAATACTTAAAATCGTAAATCGTAAATCGTAAATTTTTAGGGGAAAGTTTGAGTTGAAAGTTCTTTTAACCGGAGCAGCCGGGTTTGTTGGAAGCCATCTTGCCGACGCGCTGCTGGCGCGGGGCGATGAAGTCTGCGCCCTTGATAATTTTAATGCTTATTACGACCCGGCCCGCAAGGAGCGCAACATTCAGGCCGCTTTGAAAAACCCGCGCTACAAAATGCACCGGGTGGATTTGCGCGACTACGAAGGCTTGCAGGTGCTTTTCGAGCGGGAGCGGCCCGACAAAATTTGCCATATCGCGGGCATGGCGGGGGTGCGCTATTCGGTGGCCCACCCGATGCTATATGAAGAGGTGAATGTGCGCGGCACTTTGCATCTGCTGGAACTGGCTCAAAAAAGCAGAATTGAGCATGTGGTGATTGCCAGCAGCAGTTCGGTTTATGGCGGGCGTACTACTGTGCCATTTTCGGAGGAAGACCCGGTAGACCGCCCACTTCATCCCTACGCCGCCACCAAGCGCGCAACCGAGCTTTTAGGGTATACTTATCATAACCTTTATGGTATCAAGTTAACAGCGTTGCGCTTCTTCACGGTCTACGGCCCACGCAACCGGCCCGATATGGCGGTTTTTCTCTTTACCAACGCGATTGACCGGGACGAGCCGCTCAAACTTTTCGGCGATGGTACAGCCCGCCGTGACTGGACGTTTGTAGGCGATACGGTGAATGGGGTGTTAGCCTCACTTGACCGCCCGTTCGATTATGAGATAATAAACCTGGGGAACAGCCATACCCAGGCGGAAATGGATTTGATTCGGGCGGCAGAGCAGGCGTTGGGCAAAAAAGCCAAGATTTTGCATCTGGAACGCCCGGCTTCCGAACCGCGCATTACTTATGCTGATATTTCAAAGGCCCGTCGCCTGCTCAATTTTGAGCCTGCCACTCCTTTTGAAGAGGGTTACGCCCGTTTCTTCGAGTGGTATCAACGCGAGGGACGAGAAGCATAGTTTTGAGTTTTGAGTTTTGAATTTTGAGTTACAGAATTTCAATTCAAAATTAAGAATTCAAAATTCAAAATTGTATTGAAAGGAGCAACGCACGTCTTTGCCAGAATATGATGCCCAATTGATTAAATCGGCACAACTGGCGGCGGACGGCAGTAGCGACGAAGCACTACCCGAAACCGAAATGTTGGTGGTCGCACCCGAACCACAAACCGAAACTAAAACCGAACCTGAAGATAAGAATGAGGCGGAAAGTTATATTCCAACGATTTCGCTCAAAGACCGCTTGCTGGATATTAAAACCATAGCGGGTTTTGCGATTAGCGCCGCGCTACTTGTTTTCTTTGTTTTATCCGTAAAAATTGACTTTGGCGCAATCTTTAACAATATACTTTCGGCGGAACTGCCCTTTTTGGGGCTGGCTTTTGTGGTCTACTACGCTGCCTTTTACGTGCGCGGCTTACGCTGGCGGATGCTTTTGAACAACGCCGGATTTAACGAGGAAAGGCACGTAAAGCTGCCGAAATTGCCCGGTCTCATCGAAATTATTTATTTATCCTGGTTCGTCAATTGTATCGTGCCAGCCAAATTGGGGGATGCTTACCGGGGCTATTTGCTCAAGAAGAACGGCAACGCCAGCTTTAGTCGCACGCTCGGCACGATTTTCGCCGAACGGATTGCCGATGTGCTGGTGCTGTTCGGGCTGCTCTGCCTGGGCGGGTTATTTGCTTTTAGCAAGGTCGAGAGCAAACTGAGCAGCATTTATATTGTCTTTGTACTGGGTCTTGTGCTGGTGGCAGCGATTGTCGCCGGGTTGGTGGCGCTGCGCTTCTGGGGCAACCAGATTGCTCGTTTAGTTCCAGTACGGTTTCGACCCTTTTTTGTGCGCTTCCAGCAAGGCACTATCAGCAGTTTTCACCGTAGCACCCAGATAAAGCTCTATTTCTTCACTATGATTATCTGGCTGTGTGAAGGGGCGCGGCTTTATTTCGTGATGCAGAGTTTGCATGTTTCGCTGGGTCTCTCGGTAGTTATCTTTATTGCACTTGCCAGTTCGCTCCTGACCACGTTGCCTTTTACGCCTGCCGGATTGGGCGCGGTGGAAGGGACAATCGTGGTCGTGCTGACCACGTTTAACATTGAGAAAAACGTTGCCGGTTCGGTTGCTATTCTTGACCGGGTAGTCAGCTATTGGAGCATTATTGTTTTTGGAGCGTTACTTTACATTTTCAGCCGGAAGAAGTAAGTCAGGTGGCGAAGGATAATAAAAATAGGCCGCTCAGAGTCGGAATTGACTATACTGCCGCCGTGCGACAGGGCGCGGGAGTCGGGCGGCATACCCGTTCGCTGGTGGCGGCGCTACAGCAAGAAGCCGCACCCGACGTGGATTATGTGCTGTTTTACGCGGCAGGCGGTTTGAGCGCTTCACAACAGACTTATTTGTATAGTCTGGAACGCAGCCGTCCGCCCAACGTGCGCTACGTGCGCCTGCCCTTTTCCGAGCCGGGCCTGACCCGCCTGTGGCAGCGCCTGAAAGTGCCGCTTCCGCTCGAATGGATTGCCTGGCTGGATAACCCTTTCCCTTTTCCCGCGCCGCTTGCCCACCTCGATGTGGTACATTTCCCCGACTATGCCTTGCCGCCCCACCGCGATGGCAAGGGTTTGGTGACAATCCATGACTTGAGTTTTATGGTGCAGCCCGAATGTGCCGAGGCCGGATTGCGCCGCTACCTGACCGAAGCCGTACCGCGTGCGGTGCGCCGGGCTGACCGGGTAATAACCGTTTCCGAAAGTATCAAGCAGGAGCTAATCGAACGGCTCGGCACGCCGCCCGAAAAGCTGCGGGTGATTTACAACGGGGTCGGCCCGCAATTCCGGCCTTTTGACGAGACCGAACGCGAAACGCTGGAAGAAGTACGCGCCCGCCATAATTTGCCCGAACAATTCGCCCTTTTCGTCAGCACGATTGAGCCACGTAAGAATTTGACCCGATTGGCCGAAGCCTGGGCCATCGTCAAGCAGACTCCCGCCGGACGCAACCGCAAATTGGTTTTGGCCGGGCGGCGCGGCTGGCTCTACGAACCGATTTTTCGCCGCATCACCGAGCTAAACCTGACCGACGAGATTATATGGCTCGATTTCGTGCCGGATGCCGATTTGCCCGCCCTCTACAATTTAGCCGACCTCTTTGTCTTTCCCTCACTCTATGAAGGTTTTGGGATTCCGCCGCTCGAAGCGTTGGCTTGCGGTAGGCCCGTCGTCACTGCCGATAATTCAGCCCTGCGCGAAGTCTTTGAAGGCGCTGCCGTTCTCTGCAATGCCACCGACGTTAATTCTATTGCCAAAGCCATCAGCCGCACCCTCGAAAGCCTGGACGGATACCACCGCCTCATCACCGAACTGCGCGAAGCCGGACTCGCCCGCGCCCGCCGCTTCACCTGGGAACGCGCCGCCCACGACACGCTGGCGTTATATCGGGAGATGGCGCAATAGGATTTACGATTTACGATTTACGATTTACGATTTTAAGTATTAACCGCCAAGACGCTAAGAACGCCAAGGTTTTATAAAATTTTCCCGGGTT
>JBBQXW010000439.1:0-4942 GCA_038209275.1 Chloroflexia bacterium
AGTAAGTAACCATTTTTCTGTTAGTAAACAAGGTTCAGTTTACTCTAATTTTATCCAGCCAACTTTTATAGCTTTTGCTATAGCATCAGTTCGTCTACTCGCGCCTAATTTTTGGTAGGCCGTTCCAAGATGAGCTTCTACAGTGCGTAATGCAATCCCCAAATCACGGCTAATCTCTTTATTGGTAAAACCTTGAGCTATCAAGGTCATAACTTGAAGTTCCCGTTCGGTTGGTTTTATTTCGTCATCAAGGCACATAGTTGCCAACTCCTTTATTAAAAGCCAATTAAGGCTTTTAGTCAGATTTTAAAGCAGAAGAAGTTGTTAAACTGAAAGCGGTCCATAAGATTATAAACGGGAAAAGCACAAGTTTTATCTAAACTTGTGCTAGTGATTAATTAAACTTATTGGGGGGGGGGGAACTATTACTTTAATTAGCTGCGGTGCTTTACTATATTCCTTCCCGCAAACAAATCAGGGCGACGAACTGACCGTAGTTGTGGCGCTCTTCGATGGGAGTGGCGCGGTAGGAGAAAAAGTTGGCGGGGTGGCAGCGGGTACAGGTGGCGCTGCTCTCGATATGGCGCGGGTTTAGTCCGGCTTCGAGCAAAGTGATATGGATGGCTTGCCACAAATCGAAGTGGCACGAGCCGTCGGTTTGCACGGGCAATAATTCGGCGGCGGCATCCGGCCCGAACGCTTCGGCTACCGCGCTCAGTACCGGCTCGGCGACCTGATAGCAACATGGGCCAATCGCCGGGCCGATGCCAGCAATAATATCTTGGGGATGCGAACCGTATTGCGTCTGCATCGTCCGCACCATCTCAAGCGAAATTTTGCCAACCGTGCCGCGCCAACCGCTATGCGCTACGCCTACCACCCGCCGCACCGGGTCGTAGAACAATACTGGCGTGCAATCGGCGTGGATGGTCATTAGCGGCACGCCGGGGCGGTCAGTGACAACACCATCGCAATCATCGAGCGGGTTATCCCAGTTCAGGTGTGCGCCGTAAGCCTCATCGCCCACCACCGTTACGTTGGCGGTGTGGCGCTGCAAGGGAGCGGCAAGGTTGGGCTGTAGTCGCTCGTAATCGAGGCCCAGCGCCGCCAGTAGTTCGCTGCGCCGCCGATAAATTACTTCGCGCTTGTTGTACGCGCCGCGCCCTGCCGTGCGGTAATCGTCAGGCGCTTCGGGCTGCGCTTCAACAAAAAGCGGCTTGCCGGGAGCGCGGCGAGTAGCAACGGCGTGGGCGATTTCAGAATACTCTAGCAATTTGGAAAATTGAAAAACAGGTAATTCTAACGGGTTAGCAGAATTGACTGGCATTTAAATCCTTACTTGATTCTAGTTAGCCGGATTATATTACGGCAGTGATTCACGATTCAGGCTAATTCCTTTTCCGTTTGGTGGCACTACTTCATATTCAGCTGGTGCAATTAGCCGTTGCCCTGACGCAAAACCCAAATCCTGAAGTATTTCAGGTTCGAGGTTATTATTAGCCTGTACCAAAAGAAATTTATCTGGCAAAACAGAATTTACCTGACCAATCACTTTTTCTGCCCCATTAATAGTGAAGAGAACAGGCCAGCCGATTGGGACAGTTTGATTATCTTTTTTAGGCAATGGTAAGCGAAATTTTTCCATTTCTTAATCTCCCTTAGGCAACATAAAGAATTAACTTCGGGCGGTGGTAGGGGCGAATCGCATACGCCCATTTGACCCGGCACAGCGTTCAAGGGCGTATGCGATTCGCCCCTACAAAAAAAGGAACTTAATTTTTAACGCTGCCTTAGCTGCGGCTTAGTAGAAAGCGGCAAGCAGAGCCAGGCTAAAACCTGGAAGATTTTAGTGTTTGAAAATTTTTGCAAAAATTTTCAAACACTAAAAGACACATTTACGCTATCTCGGCTTGCGATACCAGCTTAACGGCTTGATATTATAATCGCCGGTGGCATCGCGGACGGCGGTAGTAGCGGCGCGGGCAGTATCGAGCGAAGTATAGCAGGGAATACCGTTTTCAACGGCGGCCCGCCGAATTTCAAAGCCATCCAGCAAAGGCCGTCGCAGCCCGGTCACGGTATTGATAACCGCACCGACTTCGCCACTCCGAATCAGGTCTACTATATCGGGCGACCCTTCACCAATTTTATTGGCGACGGTTTTGACCTTCATTCCGGCGCTTTCGATTACGGCTGCCGTGCCGCTCGTCGCCGCCAACTGGTAGCCCAAATCGCTCAGGTCGCGCATAATATCGAGTGCTTCGTCCTTATCGCGGTCTGCTACGCTGCACAGAATCGTGTTTAGCGGGCCGTTGGCTTTGGGCAAACTCATATTGGCAGCAATCAGGGCTTTACGAAGAGCGGCGGGATAGGTGGTGTCAATGCCCATCACCTCGCCGGTACTTTTCATTTCCGGCCCTAAATAAGTATCCACGCCCAACAGTTTTGCCATGCTGAATACCGGGGCTTTGACCGCAATCAAGGGCTGTTTGGGCCACAGACCCGGTTCGTAGCCCTGCTGCTTCAAGCTCTGGCCCAGCATAATGCGGGTAGCGATTCGCACCATTGGTACGCCCGTAACTTTGCTCAGGAACGGCACGGTACGGCTGGCTCTCGGATTAACTTCCAGAATATAAACCTGACCCTCGAAAATTACAAACTGAATATTTATCAGCCCCTTCGCACCCAGCCCCAGCCCGATGCGAGTAGTAAAATCTACGATGCGGTCAACCTCGTGCCGATACAAATTCACGCCCGGATACACCGCAAAAGAGTCGCCGCTATGCACCCCGGCCCGCTCGACGTGTTCCATAATACCGGGTATCAATACGCCTTCGCCATCGCAAATTGCGTCAACTTCGACTTCTTTGCCTTCCAGATATTTATCAATCAGTACCGGGTGCTTTTCGCTGATACGCACGACAGTATTGACGTAGCGCTCCAAATCTTCGGGGGCATGGCAAATTTCCATCGCCCGCCCACCCAGCACGTAACTTGGCCGCACCAGTACCGGGTAGCCAATGCGGGCCGCTACTTTAAACGCATCTTGAATGTAATTGACCGTCGCGCCGGGTGGCTGGCTGACTCCCAGCCGAGCCACGAAATCCTCGAAGCGCCGACGGTCTTCCGCAATATCTATCACGTCGAAATCGCTGCCTAAAATCCGCGCCCCCGCCATCGAAAGCGGCTCGGCTAGATTAATCGCGGTCTGTCCGCCGAACTGAAGAATTAGCGGCACATCCTGAATACTGCTGCCGTTGCCATTTCTGTTTCCGTTTCCGTTCCCGTTCCCGTTCCCATTGCCGTTCCCGGAAGGCTCAATCAACTCGTTTTCCAAAATGTCCATAACGCTTTCTTCGTCCAGTGCTTCAAAATAAAGGCGGTCACTGGTATCAAAGTCAGTTGAAACGGTTTCGGGATTACTATTGACCATAATAGATTGCACCCCGGCTTCGTGCAAAGCCCAGGCCGCATGGACGCTGGAATAATCGAACTCGATGCCCTGCCCGATGCGAATCGGGCCACTACCGATAACTACCGCCTTCGGGCCGGGCAAGGGCAAGGCTTCGTTTTCCTGCTCGTAAGTGCTGTAGAAATAGGGCGTAACCGCCTCAAATTCGGCGGCGCAGGTATCCACCATCTTGTAAACGGGCAAAATTTTGTGCTGGCGGCGCATTTCGCGAATCCGTTCCGCCCCCGGTTGGTCGGTCAGGGCCGCAATCTGGTCGTCGCTAAAGCCTAGCCGTTTGGCCCGCCGCAATAAAGTCGAGGTGAGCGGCTGGCTCAATAGCTTGCGCTCCATGTCAACGATATTTTGGAATTTACGCAAGAACCACATATCAATGCCACTACGGGCGTTAATTTCTTCGGCGGCTACATCGCGGCGCAAAGCGGCAAACACCGCCCACAAACGGCGGTCATTAGCTTTGTCTATATGTTTGAAAATGGCTTCAAGCTGTTGCGATTGGCTAATCGGCACGCTGGGTTGCCCTGGTGTCGGGCGCGGCCCTTCGTTCCATTCCGCTTCCTCCCACATCAGGCTTTTGCCACCCCATTCCAGCGAACGCACTGCTTTTTGGAAGGCCGCTTCAAAATTGCGGTCAATCGCCATTACTTCGCCAGTCGCCTTCATCTGTGTGCCAATCGTGCGGTCTCCCGTCGGGAATTTGTCAAAGGGCCAGCGCGGAATCTTCACTACCACATAATCGAGGGCCGGTTCAAAAGCGGCTCTGGTCACGCGGGTGACGGCATTGGGAATTTCGTCCAGATATTTGCCAACGGCGATTTTGGCGGCAACACGGGCAATCGGGTAGCCCGTCGCCTTCGATGCCAGCGCACTAGAACGACTCACACGCGGATTTACCTCAATCACATAGTATTGGAACGAGTGCGGGTCGAGTGCATACTGGACGTTGCAGCCGCCTTCGATACCGAGCGCCCGAATAATCTTGATACTGGCGCTACGGAGCATCTGGTATTCTTTGTCCGAAAGCGTTTGAGAAGGCGCAACTACAATGCTATCGCCGGTATGCACGCCGAGCGGGTCGAGATTTTCCATGTTACAGATAGTAATGCAATTGTCGGCGGCATCGCGTATTACTTCATACTCGATTTCCTTCCAACCGCCCAGATATTTCTCGACCAAAATTTGATGAATCGGGCTGGAACGCAAGCCACTCCCGACAAAGTTCTCAAATTCTTCCCAATTGCGGGCAATGCCCCCGCCCGTGCCGCCCAGCGTATAAGCCGGACGAATAATCAGGGGCAGCCCAATGCGCCGTCCGGCGGCGTGGGCAAAGGCGGCATCGCTGGCAATCTCGCTTTCGATCACTGGTTCATCAATATCCGCCAGTAGTTGCTTGAAAAGTTCGCGGTCTTCGGCCATTTTGATGGCTTCGAGTTTAGTGCCGAGCAGTTTTACATTATATTTTTCCAGCACTCC
>JBBQXW010000440.1:0-4905 GCA_038209275.1 Chloroflexia bacterium
AAGGAGAACAATGAGCAATCCACAAAATCCTAATCCCTGGGATAACGAGTCAAAGCCCGACCCTAACCAACCCGGCGGCTGGAGTCAACCTAATTCCAATCCACCCGGTAGTTGGAGTCAGCCTAATCCGAACGCCTATCCTCCGCCCCCCGGACAACCCGGCTACGGGCAACAGCAAAGTTATGGTCAGCCCGGCTATGGGCAGCCTGAATATGGACAACCGCAATATGGTCAGCCCGGCTACGGGCAACAGCAAAGCTACGGACAGCCTGGTTATGGTCAACCCGGCTACGGACAACAGCCCGGTTACGGGCAGCCCGGCTATGACCCTAATGCTGTTTATGGGCAACCAATGGGCTATGGACAGCCAGCGATGGGCTATCCGCCGCAACCTGCCTATCCCTATGCTGTTTCGGATAAAGATTACATTACCGCCTTACTCTTGAGCATCTTCTTGGGCAGCATCGGAGTTGACCGCTTTTACATGGGTTATACCGGGCTGGGCTTGCTCAAACTCTTTACCTTTGGCGGTTGCGGGGTCTGGTACGTCATTGACGTTATTCTGATTGCCGCCAAGCGTTTACCCGATGCCAACGGACTGCCTTTGCGCGATAGATAAAGCAATATAAAGAATTAACTTCGGGCTGTGGTAGGGGCGAATCGCATACGCCCTTTTTGACCCGGCATAGCGTTCAAGGGCGTATGCGATACGCCCTTTTTGACCCGGCATAGCGTTCAAGGGCGTATGCGATACGCCCCTACGAAAAAACGGGAACTTAACTTTTAACGCTGCCTGAGTAAGTTTTCGCCTTAGTAGTAGCTATTTGAAGCAGGCTGGATAAATCAACCGGGCGCTTTAGATAGCTACTATTTTCTGTTATAGTTTCAAGCGCAAAATATCAGCCTAAACATATTATGCTTTCTCTCCTGATACTTCCTCTTTGATTAACTTATTCACTAATTTATTGGTACATCGTTTGCTCTATCTTACCTGTTGGTAAGTTTTCTTTTAAGATTGCCAACTTGAAAAAATTGCCGCAGTTTCGGCGCGGCTTTTAATTGAGATACCAGGGCTGAGAGGGTAGCAACTTATTCATATTGGCTCGTTGCATTCGCCCAGAAACCTTGAATAAACACAACCTTTTCAGAGCTGGCAAGAGAGGAGTTATAATAATGGCTAAAAGTACTGACTATAACGACACTATCAAAAAGCTCGGAGAACTAATCAAGGATATTCGGTTTGCTATGCTGACCACTGCCGAAGCCGACGGCACGTTACGTAGTCGTCCGATGGCAACCCAGCAAGTCGAGTTCGATGGCGACCTCTGGTTTATGACCGGGAACGATACTGACAAAGTGGAGGAAGTGCAGCACGACCGCAACGTTAACATTAGCTATGCTGACCCAGGCGATAACCGTTACGTTTCGGTTTCCGGCACGGCCCAGCTAGTGCATGACCGCGAGAAGATTAAAGAATTCTGGAATCCGTTTTACAAAGCCTGGTTTCCCGAAGGCCAGGATGACCCAAATATCGTTTTGCTGAAGGTAGAAGTGAGCCAGGCCGAGTACTGGGATTCCCCTTCTAGCAAAATGGTGCAACTGGTGGGCTTTGTCAAGGCGCTGGCGACTGGTAAAGAATACGACGGCGGCAAGAACGAGAAGATTAACTTGTAAGCTAATCGAAGGTAAAGTGAGGTAAGGGCGAACATTATGTTCGCCCAAAACTATTTTAACGGGTCAGTCGCACCTGACCGGGGAAACCAGTAAATTGGGCGCGCATTACTTCGGTGCCGTCCTGATTTACATAGCTCACCTGGGCCGTCATGCGGCGCTTGGCCTGGTTTTTCTCGGTGAAAGTGACGGTACAGGTGATGGTATCCCCGACATAGACCGGGAGAAGATACTCGAAAGACATATCAGTAGCCAGAAACCCAATCAAGCCGCCGATATGCGTTAACATACTGCCAGTGAGCAGACCAGGAATATTCCGCCGCCCAAAGAAACCGCTACTGGCAAAAGTTTCATCCTGATGGTACGGATTAAAATCGCCGGTAACGCCAATAAACAAGGCGACATCACCTTCAGTGAAGGTGCGCCGGAACGTAAAACTTTGTCCCACCTGAATCGAATCGAAAGCTTCTTTTAAATTTTGCTTAAACTCAGGGGTTGCGTCTGGCATCGGCTAATTCCCTTTTCGCTAAAAGTTATACTCAAGAGAAGGTTGCCAGCCAATCTTCTAAAGTTGGGCTGGTGGCAATAGTATCGGCTAGATCAGTCAGTTGTTCCAGGGTATAGCCGCCCAATCTTGTTTCTAAATCTGGAAGCAGTTTTTCTACTCCAAAACGGTGCGTCGCCAGCCTCAACAAAATTCGCTTTGCCGCTTCAACTCCGCCCTCAATTCGACCCTCGATTCGGCCTTTAGCTTCGCTTTCGTTCCGCCATTTTTCGGCCTGTTGGCCCACGATTTGTTCAGCGCTTAATCGGGGAGTGAAGAAATCAGCGACCTTGCGCTTCCAGCCCGGCAAGAATTGTTCGCAAGTGATTTCATCTTCTTCCCCGTACTCGGTGGGCTGGTCGGGATTGTTAGCTTCATAGACCCAGATTTTGCGCTTTTCTGGCGCAACATCCCAAACTATGAGTGTACCGTTAGCAAAATAACTTGTCCGCTTCTTGTGTTCCTCGGTGCGGCGGTTGGAGGGCGAACGTAACTCTACCGCCAGTTCTGGCCCACCCCGCAACATCAAGTGTTTACGGCCTGGCACTGCTGGTTCGACCAACGTTTCAAAGCGCTGATGCGACAACAAACACACATCCGGCTTGACCACATCGTATTTATCCTTCTCGGACTGGCCCTCGCGCTCAACAGGCTCGACCAGATTGAGTTTGAACATTTTACACTCAAACTGGTCTGGGTAAGCCTGTCCCCAATCCAACGCACGGGCGGCTAAGGAAAGGATTTCTTGAATAATTCCGGCGATGCGTCTTTCTTCTGAATCGGTCATCGCTTTTTCGACCAGCCAGCCATTAAAGAGTTCAAAGTATTCTTCTCCAATGATATGCAGCGCATTTTGAATGGTGTACGGGCCGGGGGCGCGTTCGTAGGCTTCCTCTATATCACTGGGCCAGTTGGCTTTGTCTTTAAGGCTGGCCCGCCTATTTGAGGTAGGGCGAGCGCCGTTTTTAGTTGACCTTTGTTTTGCCGCAGTAGTTACCATAGGTTAATACCCTTATCCTTGCCGTCCGCGTTAAGCCTTATGCTAACCCGATTATAGGCATAAACTGGAAATAACGAGCTTACACTATCGCTGCCGTCGCTACTTGTCCGGTTTTCAGGCCAGGGCCATAAGTATTGACTAATTCTTTAGCCGCCAGTTTGCCACTTTGCACTGCCCCTTCCATTGAGTCATAAAACTTCTGGTGGGTATAGCCACCAGCCAAAAACAGATTTTTGACCGGGGTTTTTTGGCTGGGGCGATACTGGTCAGTGCCGGGGGCAGGGCGATAAACCGAATTTGGAATACGTACAATCACGCTTTTGATAATTTTAGCGTCTTTGGCGCTATCAGGAAAGCAATCGCGCAGACTATTCCAAACGATTTCGGTCACTTCCTCATCGCTTTTCTTCATCAAGTCTTTGGCAGGCGCGACACATACATGGAAGCGGCTCTTGCCTTCACAATAATATTCCGGCGTAGTGTTGCCCATATCGGCGTAGACCGGGATAACTCCATCCGGCGAAAAGAGCAAATTATCTACGTAGCTAACCTGTCGGTCAAGCCAGATTTGAGCCGACATCACCGGCACGCTGCTGATTTGCTTCAGGTTGGCAAAGAAGGTTTCGTTCTCATAAAGCTCGGCTGGAATGATTTTTTTCAGGTTGTGGATGGGCAAAGCAAATAAAAAGTGGTCGCCCTCAATCCGTTCGCCATCTTCCAATACCAGCGCGGCGACTTTGCGACGGTCGGTTTCGTCCAACACCACTTCGCCTAGTTTGGCTTCGGTGCGAATGGTGCTGCCGCGTTCGGTGATATATTTGGCAATCGGCCCGGTCAAATATTCGTTGGGCGAACCTTTGAGCAGACCCATTTTGCTGGCCTGGTTGCGCCGCAAGAAAATACCTATTACATCCAGCACAATTTTAGCGGAAAGCTCGTCGGGCGGCAAAAACTTCAGGGCCAGCGCCATCGGCAAAAACATTTTCTTGAGCATGCGCTTGCTGATGCCCCAGCGTGTATGCCATTGTTCGTAGCTGAATTTGTCCTGGCTGGTAAAATATTTATCCGAACCGAAAAGCATTGGCCCTAGCGCCTTGACCAGCGTCAACCGCTCCGCCAGGGTAAAGTAGCGGTTTTTAAAAGCGGCGGGTAACAAATGAAAAGGACTGGGCAGATTTACCGTCGCAAAGCTAAAGCGTTCGCCACCAGCCAAAGTATATTGCAGTTCGTGTTTCTTCCATAAAACATTCTCGTAAGTGCCAAGCTCTTTCATCAGGGTGTAAATTTCTTCGTAAGCCCCAAAGAAGGCGTGCAGCCCGGTCTCAATCCAGTCACCATCGCCATCTTTCCAGGCCGAAACCTTGCCGCCCAGAATAGGCCGCTTTTCCAGTAGCAGCACTTCGTAGCCCGCATCCACCAGATATTTTGAAGCGGTTAGCCCGGCCAATCCGCCACCCACTACCACTACCTTTTGTCGCTCGTTACTCTTTACCACTTTTTCCAGGGTCTCCATCTCTACAAATTTTCCTCTCTATTCGGGTCTTTAGAAACAGTTGCGTTCTTTTTCACAAACTATTATAACTTATCCGCCCAAGTGTAACGTGGTGAATTGGTTAAAGAGCAGTATGGAGTCAGAGGTCAAAATTATTCACCTTCCCAGACTACAAAGGAATAAACACAGCTTTATCTA
>JBBQXW010000441.1:0-4905 GCA_038209275.1 Chloroflexia bacterium
AGCACCTACGGTTTGTTCACGGCCCAGTTTCCGCGCTTTGGGATTGAGACGACTTTTGTAGATATAGCCGACGAACAAGCAATTCGGGCGGCAATGCGCCCCACCACTCGTGTGCTTTATTTCGAGACGATTGGCAACCCGATGTTGCAAGTAACCGACTTGGGCAAGCTGGCGAAACTGGGCAAAGAACTGGGCCTATTAACTTTTGTAGATAGCACTTTTACTTCGCCCGCGCTGCTACGGCCCATCGAGTGGGGCTGCGATGTGGTAATGCACGCCACCACTAAATATATCGGTGGGCATAGCGATGCGCTGGGCGGGGTCGCCACCGGGTCGAAGGCTTTTATTGAGGAAGCCCGCCATGCCGGGCTGATGATGGGTCACGCACAAGGCCCGTTCGATTCGTGGCTAAATATACGTAGCCTGAAAACTTTGCACATGCGGATGGCGGCGCACAGCCAGAACGCGCTGGAAGTTGGGCGCTGGTTAGAGAGGCAATCCAACACGCGGCAAGTAATTTATCCGGGTTTGCCCAGCCATCCCCAGCACGAACTAGCGGTGCGCCAGATGCCGGACGGCTGCGGCGGAATGATTTGTTTTGAACTGGACGGCGGAACAAGTGCAGTCAGTCGCTTTATCAAAGGACTCAAGCTAATTCCGTTTGCGCCGAGTCTGGCGGACGTGACGACTACGGTCAATCACCCGGTCTCGACTTCGCACCGGGCTTTCCCGCCGGAAGAACGCCAGATGCTCGGCATCACCAATGGGTTAGTGCGGCTTTCAGTCGGAATTGAAGATATAGCCGATATTTTAGAAGATTTGGACGGCGCTTTACGTAGCATGTAACCAGGTTTTGTAGGACATTGCTCCGCCAATGGAAAATCAGCTGACCGAGCAGCATCCTACAATTCATCCCGAATTTGTGGGACATTGCTCCGCCAATGGATTTTTCGGATTAAATTACACGAGGGTGTTAAATTGAAGTTAATCAGCATATCGAGCGGCAGTAGCGGCAATTGCTATCTGGTACAGAGCAAAGAAGGTCACAGTGTTTTGATTGATTGTGGCCTGACCGCCCGCAAAACCCAGCAACATCTGGCCGAGTATGGCGTGAACATTGCCGAACTTTCGGCGATTTTCCTGACCCACGACCACGGCGACCATTTGCGCGGCGCGGGGACGATTTCGCAACGCTGGAGCGTGCCAATTTATGCCAATAGCAAGACGCTAGAAGCCGCCAAATATCGCTGGGAAAAAATCAGCCGCATGGAACTGCAAAAGGCGCGATATGGCGGTACAATTGAAGATGAGGATGAGGGAGAAATTTCGGGGGCGCAGCCCTCTCCTACAGCCGGACGGATTAGAGGTGTAATAAAGCCGCCGACCTCAGCCGAATTAGCCAGCAAATATAATATGCGGGTGCTGCCGACTGGTGAAGTAGCGCGGTTCGGTAGCCTGGAAGTGTCAAGCTTCCCGGTGTCGCACGATGCCGCCGATACGGTCTGCTATGCTATTCGGGAAGACGGGCGACAGGCCACGATTCTGACCGACCTGGGCTGTGCTACCGAGCCGATTTTCGAGCCACTTTGCAATAGCGATTTGATTATTCTCGAAGCTAACCACGATTTGGCGCGCCTGTACGGTAGCCGCTACCCCTACTCGCTCAAGTCCCGCATCACGGGAGACCGGGGGCATTTGTCGAATACCCAAAGCGCCGAAATTTTGGCCCAGGTAATCGAGCGCAGTAGTCCGGCGCATACGGTCTGGCTGGCCCATTTGAGCGAAGAAAATAATCATCCCGAAATCGCTAAACGCGACATCGGCAACCATTTAGCCATGAAAGATATTCGCAAGTTCCCGCTCTACGTCGCCAAACGCGACAAACCCAGCCTGGAATGGAACGGCGAACCGATTTTGTTCCAACTACAAATGTTTTAAGAAAATTTTGAATTTTGAATTTTGAATTTTGAGTTATTTTCTCTTTAACTTTTGAGAATTTTTGCAAAAATTCTCAAAAGTTAAATGCTCAGGAGGAAAAGGCGATGGCGTTACGGATTGGTGGGACGACGTTCGATTGCAATAATGCGGGCGTATTGGCGGATTTTTGGGCGGCGGCAATCGGATATGTGAAGGGGCGCGGCGACGAGAATTTCGCGGTGCTATTGCCGCCGGAAGGTACGCCGGGCCAGCAGATTTTGTTCTTCAAAGTCCCCGAAAGCAAAGCCAGCAAAAATCGTTTCCACATGGATTTACACACCGCCGAGAGCCGCGAAGCCGAAATCGAGCGCCTGGTGGCATTGGGCGCACAAGCCCATGAAACCCATCACGAATATGGCATCTCCTGGACAGTCATGACCGACCCCGAAGGCAACGAGTTCTGCGTCGCTCAGGATTAAAGCATGGGAGTGAACACCGATGAAGCATGTAATTTTACTGGGCGATTCCATCTTTGATAATATAGCTTATGTTGCGAACGGGCCAGATGTACGGACGCAGTTGCAGCAGGGGTTGGCGCAGGAGTGGCGGGTTACTTTGCTGGCGGCGGACGGTAGCCGGATGCAAGAAATACCAACGCAACTGGCCCAATTGCCCGATGATGCTACTCATCTGGTGGTTAGTGTGGGCGGTAATAACGTGTTGGGTTTGATGGGCTTGCGCTATGAGGCAGTTTCCACAATGGGTGAGGCGCTGGAAAAATTGTACCCTGTTGCTGCCGCGTTTCAGGAGCAATATCACCAGATGGTGCAAACTATTCTCAGCCACGCCCGACCAACTGCCCTGTGTACAATTTACTACCCAAATTTTGCGGAACAGGCCACGCAAAATTTCTCAGTTGCGGCGCTGGCGCTGTTCAATGATTGTATAATTCGAGAGGCGTTTAGCGCCGGGCTACCTTTGATTGACTTGCGACTGGTTTGTACCGAAGATGCCGATTACGCCAACCCGATTGAACCGTCGGCGGTAGGCGGCGCGAAAATCGCCAACGTTATAGCCAGGGTATTACTTGAACATAATTTTGCCGGACAGCGTACCGAAGTATTTTTGTAATGAGGAGGAGACAACTGCGTTATGGCAGAAGCGGATTTCAAGGCGGTGCAAACGACCGCCAAACGTTATTTGGGCCGGGAGATGATTACGCTGGGGCGCTCGTCGTTGAAAGAGCGCATCGTTGAAATTACCGAGGCCGGGATGATGGTGGAGAGCCAGGACAAAAGCGGCAACTGGAAAGCCGCCACCCTGATTGAGTGGCAATGGATTAAAGAGGTGCTGGATTATTACGCCCAGCGCGAACGCGAACTGACCAAAGAAAGCCTGAAAGTACGTGGCCTGAAAGCCCAACGCCGCGCCCCTTTTATCTTCGCCCTGCTGGTCGCAAGCGGCAAATTTATCGAAACGGACGATTATCTGACGACACTGGTTTACCGAGGATAATTTAGTTTCTGACTTCTGACTTGTGACTTCTAACTTAAAGGTACAGAGATGAGCAAGGTTACAGCCAAACAGCTTAAAGAATATTTGCTGAGGCAATCGCAGGCTGAGCTAATCAAGGATATTACCGAGCTTTTCGGGAAATCTGACGCGGTAAAAGAATATTACCAGATGCGGGTTAGCGGCGGCTCGGATAGCGATTTGCTGGATAAGTACAAAGCGGCGATTAAAAAAGAGTTCTTCCCAGCACGCGGACACGGTGAAGGTCGTCTCTCAATTGCCCGCAAACCTGTGCTTGAATACAAGAAAATCGCGGCCTCGCCCGCAAATCTGGCTGACCTCATGCTATATTACGTCGAAATGGGCGTGGAATTTACCAATACCTATGGTGACATTGATGAGCCGTTCTACAATAGTATGACCAGAATGTACATACAAGCTGTAAAACTCATCATCAAAGAGAAGTTGCAGGAGCAGCTTGAAGAACGCTGCGAACAGATTGTATTTGATACTTCTGGGATAGGCTGGGGCTTTCACGATGATTTATCAGCTATTTATGATGAGAATTTTGGATAGTTATGTTAACTACACACTCAAATCAAGTTAATACTACAGAAGCAGCCGAAAGATTGCTTGACGAAGCGGGGCTGAATTGGGAGCGATTGGCGGCTTTGCCCGCGACCCGCCAAGGGCGGTTGGTGCGCTATTTTTTGCCGGATGGCGATTTGCAGGCAGGAAGCGAAGAATATGCCGCGCTAACGGGCCTGGGCGAACGCTTGTGGCAGGCACAGCAGGCAGCCGAGAAAACTAACAAAGGACTGTTGACGGCGCTGCTCGATTTGTTCATAACGGCGGGCGAAACCGAGCGGGCAGCCGAAATTTTCGCCCGGATTTACCCTGAGCCTGAACCGAACCACGTCACCTATTTGCAGCGTTCCATCCGGCTTTGTCTGGCCCAGGGCGATAGTCTGGGGGCATGGGAAGCGGCAGTAGATATGCGTCGCGCTTTCCCGTCTGCCATGACCACTTTCTCGACCCTGGCAGAACTACTCTTACGAATGAACGACCGCGCCGGAGTGCGGCGCTGCTACGAGACGGCACTAGAGGTAAGCCCCGAAAGCCCGCGGGCCTTGCTGGGTCTGGCGGAGTGTGGTATTGCCGAAGGTCATTCGGAACAGGCGCGAGAAATCGCCGCAAGGCTGGAAGGTAGCAGCAAAATTAGCTGGCGCTTGCTACGGCAACTCGGCGACCTCTGGCGCACGCTCGGCGACGAACCCAAAGCGGCCCAACTCGAAGCCAACGCCCAACTCTGGCGCGAACGTGGCCTTGCCGCCGCCCTTGAAGGCAAAGAATCCTCAAGCGAAGCCGAAGAAACCGCCGTCGGTGAAGTAATCGAAGGAATTAAGATTAGTTATCAGTCATCAGTCGTCAGTCATCAGTCGGCCCAAAATCCTCCGTCCTCCGTCCTCACTCCTC
>JBBQXW010000442.1:0-4904 GCA_038209275.1 Chloroflexia bacterium
TTGAACTTGTGCCGTCAGGGGCGGAAATTATGACCATGACTTCGGTCACGCTGGACGAAGTTGGGTTAGCGCCGGCCCTGAACGACCCGGAACAATACAAGCCGATTCGGGCTAAGTTATACTCGATGGATCGGCAGACGCAGGATATGGAAATGCGAAAGCTGGGTTCTTCGCCACATTATGTAGTTGGCAGCGTCCATGCGATTACCGAAGACGGCCATGTTTTAATCGCGTCTGCCAGTGGTAGCCAGTTACCAGCCTATGCCTATGGCGCTGGCAAGGTTATCTGGGTAGCCGGCGCGCAAAAAATAGTGCCGGATGTTAGTGCTGGTCTCAAGCGAATTGAAGAGGAAGCTTTTCCCCTGGAAGATGCCCGCGCCCGCAAAGCTTACGGGAGGGGTAGTTCGATCAACAAGGTTTTGATTTACAATAAGGAATTCCCGGCGGGCCGGGTTACGTTGGTGCTGGTCAATCAGAAACTGGGCTTCTAGCCTTAACTTGCCTGATTACGAAAATTATATTACAGGAGATTAAAAAATGTCGGAACTTACTTTTTATTTTGACCCGCTTTGCCCCTGGACATGGCGAACCTCTCAGTGGGTGCGCGAAGTGCAGCGCGAGCAACCTTTAGAGGTGGAATGGAAGTTTTTTAGTCTGGCGCAGGCCAACAATTTTCCCGACCAATCCTGGTTTTTGCCTTTAAGGGTGGCGGCGCTGGCTCGACGTGAAGGCGGCAATCAGGCGGTAAACCGAGCGTATCTGGCGATGGGTCAGGCGCTCCACGAGAGCGGGGTAAATGTTCGGGCCGACGGCATACCTACTCAACTGCTTGAGCAAAAACTGAGTGAGGCCGGTTTTGAGCCTTCACTACTAAAACGGGCCGAAGAAGATGCTTCGACATTGGAAGAGGTACAGGCCGAGCATAGCGGCGCGGTGGAAAACCTCAAAGCTTATGGCGTACCCTGGCTGGTAATCGGCAATCAGGAGTTTGGGTTCAATGGCCCAATCCTAACCGAAGTGCCAACGGGCGATACAGCACTCGAACTGTGGAAACATACCTCCTGGATGCTCACCCAGCCCTACTTCTACGAAATAAAGCGGAACCGGGGTTAACCAGCCCGGATAGGACAATTTTACTCTCAGCAAAACCAAAACCCCGGCTCATTCAGCAATTATTGCTGAATGAGCCGGGGTTTTTCTGAGTTGCGAATGAACTGAATTTATGAGACCATTGCAGTCAGGAGTAAGAGGCTCCAACATGAAATTCTTTTTTCTGTATTAGAAACAAACAGGGGGAATTAGAACAGTGAACGAAAAACGCGGCGCGGGTGATTTTGCACCGTACTTGAATGTAAGAAGCGCGATTATGCCAGCCTTTGCCGCCGAAGGCAAACAGGTACTTTTCCTGAGCGACATTACCGGCACCAACCAGATATGGTCGGTTGCCAATCGCAAGGACGGTAGCTGGCCTCACCAGTTGACCTTTTTTGAAGAGCGTGTAACTGGCCTCCATCCCAATCCGGCGGGAACGGCCTTTCTTTTTACCCGCGACCAGGGCGGCGACGAGCAAGACCAGTTTTATCTGCTGGAAGGCGACCCGACTGGCAGTATTATGATTACCACGCTATTTGAAAATTTTACCACTAAAAATAATTTTGGGGCGTGGCGGGCCGATGGGCGGGCCTATTGTTTTTCCAGCAATTTGCGCCATCCAGCTTTCTTCGATTTGTATATTCAGGAACTCGGTCAGGAAGCGAAGTTGGTCTACCAGTCCGACGAAACGCTCTATCCCCAGGATTGGTCGCCCGATGGTCGGTATTTGCTTTTCCAGCGTGCCAATACCAACCTCGATGTAGACCTGTTTTTGCTAGATTTGGAGCAACCTGGAACAGCGCCTCGCCTGCTCACTCCGCACGAAGGCCAGGCCAACTTTATTGAAAATTGCTTTAGCCACGACGGGCGCTACGTCTACACCAGCACCGACCAGGGTCGCAATTATTCTAATCCGGCCCGCATCGAAATCAGTAGCGGGCCGCTAACCTACCTGAACGAACGGCCCTGGGATAGTGAGGCTATTTCGCTTTCGCCCGACGGTCAAAAACTGGCCTACGAGGTAAACGAAGAAGGCTGGTCAGGGCTTTTTATTTTAGATTTAGCAAGCGGGCAGGAGCGCGAAGTAGAAGGATTACCACGCGGCATCGTGCTGGGCCTCGGCCTATGGTCATCCCGCCCCGCCTGGTCGCGAGATAGCAAATTTCTGGCCTTCAGCTTCAACAGCCCGGTACACAACAGCGACATCTGGGTCTATGCGCTGGAAAGCGGCGAGGTTAATCAGATTACCTTTAGTGCCAGGGCGGGCCTCGATTTCAAACAATTTGTCGAGCCGGAACTGGTGCATTACCCTACTTTTGATGGGCGGCAGATTCCCGGCCTGCTTTTTTTACCACCCGGCGCTACCCGCAACCGCGCCACTCCCTTTATTTTGTACGTACACGGCGGGCCGGAAAGCCAGACCCGCTTTAGCTGGAATCCACTTTTGCAATATTATGTAAAGCGAGGCTACGGTGTTTTAGCCCCGAATGTGCGCGGCAGCAGTGGATACGGCAAAGACTATCTGGCGCTGGACGATGTGCGAAAGCGCATGGACTCGGTAGCCGATTTAAAGGCGGCGGTAGAATGGCTACAGCAAGAAGGCTATTGCAATCCGGCGAAAATTGCGGTGTACGGCGGCAGCTATGGCGGTTTTATGGTCTTGATGGCAGTCACGACCTATCCCGAATTGTGGGCGGCAGGTGTGAATATTTACGGCATCGCTAACATGCTGACTTTTATGGAAAATACCAGCCCTTACCGCCTGAAGTTACGCACCCCCGAATACGGCGACCCGGTGGTTGACCGCGATTTCCTGATTGAAATTTCCGCCATTCACAAACTTGACCGAATTACTGCGCCAATGCTGGTGGTTCACGGCGAACGCGACCCGCGTGTGCCTATCGGCGAGTCCGAACAATTGGTTGCCGGACTACGGGCGCGTCAGCACCCGGTGGAGTATGTGGTTTTCCCCGATGAAGGTCACGGCATTGCCAAGTTAAAGAACAAACTGGTAGTTTATCCGGCAATCGCCGATTTTTTGGATAGATATTTAAAATAAAGTCCAGTTCAAAAAAGCCAGTCTCCGCTATATTGGAGACTGGCTTTTTTGAATTAGATTCTAGGAAGCTAAACCCTCGGATGGTGAGGAAGATGACGGCGAGTTTACAGGACGTAGGAACGAACGCGGGCGCGGGCGCTCCTCCTCAAACATCTGCTCAAATTCTGCCCCGTCCAGCGTTTCTTTCACCATCAATAGTTCAGCAATCGCGACTAACTTATCGCGATTATCGGCTAACAGGCGTTGCGCCTGGGCGTAGCTATGAGCAATGATGGAGCTGATTTCCTTGTCAATTTCGTAGGCCAGCGCCTGCGAGTAATTATGTGGTTCGCCCATACCAGCACCCAGGAAAACCGCATGGTCGCTTTTGCCAAAAGATAACGGGCCAAGTTTCTTGCTCATACCGTAGCGCGTAACCATGTTGCGGGCAATATCGGTCACTTTTTCAATGTCGTTAGAGGCACCGCTTGAAATTTCGTTAAAGATAAGCTCTTCGGCGGCCCGACCACCCAGACCCCAGGTAATCTGCTCCTCAAACTGGCTCTTTGTACCTAGCTGGCTATCATCTTCCGGCAAAATCATGGTTAAACCGCCCGCCATACCGCGCGGAATAATTGTAATCTTGTGAACCGGGTCTACATTCGCGAGCATCCGGGCGACCAGCGCATGACCAACTTCATGGTAAGCTGTGATTGCCTTTTCTTTGTCGGTAATCAGGCGGCTTTTGCGTTCCGGCCCGGCCACCACTCGCAAAATCGCTTCCTCCAGTTCGCTCATCGAAATAGTTTTGCGGTTGCGCCGCGCTGCCAGAATCGCCGCCTCGTTGGTCAAATTGGCTAAATCCGCCCCGGTAAAGCCAGGGGTTTGCTTCGCCAGCGTTTCCAGCGAGACTTCTTTTTCAAAGGGCTTGCCTTTGGAATGAACTTCCAGGATAGCAATCCGGCCCTTGACATCCGGGCGGTCTACCATTACCTGTCGGTCAAAGCGACCGGGCCGCAATAGCGCCGGGTCGAGTACGTCGGGGCGGTTGGTCGCCGCAATCATAATAATATTGGTACTGCTATCGAAACCATCCATTTCGACCAGAATCTGATTGAGGGTTTGCTCACGCTCGTCGTTGCCACCGCCCATGCCAGAACCGCGCCGCCGCCCAACTGCGTCAATTTCATCAATAAAGATAATACAGGGAGAGTTGCGCTTGGCCTGGTCGAACAAATCGCGCACGCGGCTTGCCCCAACGCCGACAAACATTTCGACAAATTCCGAACCACTGATACTAAAGAACGGCACACCTGCTTCCCCAGCCACCGCTTTGGAAAGCAAGGTCTTGCCAGTTCCGGGAGGGCCGATGAGCAATACACCTCTGGGAATACGCGCGCCCAGCGCACTGAACTTTTCGGGATATTTCAAAAACTCGACTACTTCAGCCAGCTCTTGCTTGGCTTCTTCTACGCCCGCTACATCGTTAAAAGTTACGCTGGGCTTGCTGCCGTCAAACATACGCGCGCGGCTTTTGCTAAAGCTCAATATCTGGCTGTTGCCGCCTTGCGCCCGGCGCATCATAAAAACTAGCACACCAATAAATAAGGCTGTTGGCAAGAGAAACGTCAGTAGACTTAGAATCCCTCCTGCACTAGAGGTCGGGGTTACTACAATTGCAGGCCCAGTCGCGAAATCGTAGCCAGCGTTGACCAATTGGCGGGTAAAGCCGGTGGGACTGGCCTCGCGCCGCGCAAACTTCTCGGTGCCATCG
>JBBQXW010000443.1:0-4902 GCA_038209275.1 Chloroflexia bacterium
CAACAAGCTTTGGTCGAGCGACAACGCGCTGAAACTGAACGACAGCAACGTGAAGCCGCCGAACAAGCCGCCGAACGAGAACGACGACGAGCCGAGAAATTAGCTGAGTTAATCCGGCTAAATGGGATTAAACTTGACGAAGAATTTTAAAGCTTCTCACTTTAACTAAGAACCTGTCCCACTAGGGGTTTGATTCATCAAACCCTGAAGTTGGACGCAATAAATTGCGCCCCTACCGGGATAGGCTCTAAGGAAGATTGAAGAAAGACAAAGTAACAAAAAAGGCTGAACCATCAAAATCTAGATTTTGATGGTTCAGCCTTTTTTTTACAAATTTTTATTCGAGGTAATCTTTTAGCTTTTTGGAGCGGCTGGGGTGGCGCAGCTTGCGAAGGGCTTTCGCCTCAATCTGGCGGATACGTTCGCGGGTAACGCCAAACTCGCGGCCTACCTCTTCTAAAGTGCGGCTGCGACCATCGTCCAGGCCAAAACGCAATTGCAACACGCGGCGTTCGCGCTGGGTCAGGCTATCCAGCACATCTTCGACTTGCTCCTTGAGCAACTGATGGCTGGCGGCATCTGCCGGGGCAAGCGCTTTCTGGTCTTCGATAAAGTCGCCCAGGTGCGAATCTTCTTCTTCGCCAATCGGGGTTTCCAACGAAACCGGCTCTTGCGAAATTTTGATAATCTCGCGCACCTTGTCGGGTGGCAGGCCCATTTCTTTGGCAATCTCGTCTGAAGTTGGGTCGCGGCCCAACTCCTGAACTAAGCGGCGGCTGGTGCGAATCAGGCGGTTAATCGTTTCGACCATGTGAACGGGAATACGAATGGTGCGGGCCTGATCAGCAATAGCGCGGGTGATGGCTTGCCGAATCCACCAGGTCGCGTAGGTCGAAAACTTGAAGCCCTTGTGATAATCGAATTTCTCGACGGCGCGAATCAGGCCAATATTGCCCTCCTGAATCAAATCCAGCAACGACATACCGCGTCCAATATATTTCTTGGCAACGCTGACTACCAACCGCAAGTTTGCTTCGGTCAGGTGCTTGCGCGCTTCCAAATCGCCCAATTCCATGCGATGTGCCAGCGCGACTTCCTGCGCTGCCGAAAGGAGCGGCACCCGCCCAATTTCGCGCAGATACATTCGCACCGGGTCGTCAATACTCATGCCGTCCAAATCGAGGGCGGTTTCGAGGTCAACTTCTTCTACACCTGGCCCGGCGACCTTTGCACCCGGAAAATCCTTCTCATCATCGAGAACTTCGATGCCCAGTTCCATCAACTCGGCATACATATCTTCGACTTCTTCAATATGCGATTCGGGTTCAGGCACCAGTTGCAAAATCTGGTCTTGCGTAACATAGCCCTGTTTTTTGCCAGTAGAAACCAGTTCGCTAACATTCGTAACCGCAACGATACCAGTAAGCTGTTCAAGCGGTAAATCCGGTTCGATTTCGGCTCTCATCGCCGCGTCTTCATCATCATCTTCGAGCAGCGCCATTTCGTTTACAAGCGCATCTGGGCCAATCAAGTCTTCCGGCTCGACTTCCTCCGGCTCAAGCTCTTGCGGCTCATCCGCCTCAATATTTTTCGTGAGTCCGAGGACGCGATCAATATCCTCAATCTCATCATAGCGTTGTTTGCGCTTTGCAGTCGCCATTACCATCACACTCCCTGAAGCGATATATTAAAAAGGTTGCCCTTTTACTAAATCTTACTTTAAAAATATTGGATGTTATCTTTTGAAACGTTAAAATTTTTCAAAAGATAGATTTTTTCGGATTTTGGCCTGTATATAAGCGAAAACCCTGGTGTCAAACCAAAAAATTAAATAATATAAAAACTACCCCCTATAATTAAAATGCTACCCCCTGATCGCCTGGGTCTATTACCTATCTGGTAGGGGTTTAATTTATTAAACCCTGTTGGACGCAATCAATTGCGCCCCTACCGAAATAAAGGTTTAACGGGTGCGACTATCTTTGAAAATCGGGCTGGGCTTAGGATAATAAGCCTTTAGCCGCGCCGCCACGCCGTTAATGAGTTCCCACAGCTCAATCTGTGCTTCCGCGTCTTCTTCACTACTAGCTGTTCCGTCGGTTGCACTCGCCTCTTCTTGTAAAGCCAGACTGCCTTGCTCGTAGAGGCGACGTAGGTTTCGTTCGCGTACCCGGTTCAACTGAAACCGCATTGCTTCTTGCACCGAATACAAATCGGTCAACTCTGGCTCGGTTTGAATATAAGCCTGTAGCGTTGCCAGATGTGACAAAAGTTCGGGAGCCAGTCTGTCTGTTTCTTCAATCGTACTAAATTGCTGACCAGCCTTCTCTAATTCTAATAACGTTTCAAAAATCAGTCGGTTCTCACTCCGCGTAAAGTCCTCGGCGGAGAGTGACGTACCATCGGCACCCTCTACCCCAAAGCCATCCGGGTAGCGCAGCAAGAACCCCAGCAAAAAATCTTCCAGTTCGAGTTCGCGCCATGTCCCAATTGGTAGCGGCTTCGGTAACGGGGCAACTTCGCCCTCGCTATCGTCAATAAATGCCGCCGGGTCGCTCTCCGGCCTGGGAACAGGTCGAAGGCGCTGTGTTTCGGCCCGCGCCGCCCGGTTTACTTCCGCCCGAATTACGGTCTCTTCGGTGCGAGTTAGTCGGGCTAATTGCTGAATATAGTGTTCCCGTTCGATGCGGTCTCGTACTTCGACAATTGCCGGAGCTAAACGTTCAACCGCTTCGCTTTTGCCTCGTGCCGAGTTCAAATCTAAGGTGGCTTTGACCGCCGCAAAATAATAATCTACCGTTGGTAGCGCCCGCTCGATTATTTCGCGCCAGCGCCCGCCGCCTTCGCGGATTACTTCGTCCGGGTCTTTCCCGGCTGGCAGCGTAGCGACTTTTATATCGGCATCGAGTTGTTGCTCGAATCTTATCAAGCCACGCGCCGTTGGAACTGGCACTATCTTGTTATCGAAGGCACTCTTGGCGACTTCGATACCCTTGAGCGTCGCCATCTGCCCAGCGGTATCCGCGTCCAGCGATAGCACAATCCGCTTGGTCAGCTTCTTCAAAAGGCCGACATGCTTTTCGTTCAGGGCCGTACCGAGCGGCGCAACCACATTGCCAAAACCGTACTGATGTGCTACAATCACGTCCATATAGCCTTCGACGATTACAGCACGGTCAGCCCGCCGAATGGCATCTTTCGCCAAATCCAGCCCGTAAAGCGTGGCGCTTTTATCAAAAAGCGGCGTTTGGGGCGAGTTCAAATATTTTGGCGTATCTTTGGGTGCGCCTTCTAGCACACGACCACCAAAAGCGATTATCTCGCCCTGGCGGTTGCGAATTGGGTAAATTACTCTGGCCCGAAAGCGGTCATAATAGCCGCCACCGTTTTCGCGTTCGCCGACCAAACCTGCCGTCACGACTTCCTGGGGGGTAAAGCGCCCCTTGCCAGTCAGGTGATTAAAAAGGGCTTCCCAGCTATCCAGAGCGTAGCCCAGCCCGAAAAGTTCGATGGATTGAGCCGAAATGCTGCGCGTCTGTAAATAATCGCGGGCCACCTGCCCCTCTTTAGAATTGAGCAAGAGGTGGCTAAAATAAGTTGCCGCCGCCGTGTTTATTTCCAGTAGCCGTTCTTTTTCCTGTTTACGGCTTGAACCTTCGGCTGCGTCGTCGCTTCGGACTTTTTCTGGCAGCACTACTCCGGCACGGCTGGCTAGTTGCTCCAAAGCGTCGCCAAAATCCAGCCCTTCCGTTTTTATCAGGAAGGTAAAACAGTCGCCAGTTTCGTGACAACCAAAGCAATAATAACTTTCGGTAGCAGGGAAAACAAAGAAGGAGCCACTTTTTTCGCTATGGAAGGGGCAAACGCCTTTAAAATTACGACCAGTTTTCTTGAGCGAGACTTTCGGGCTAATAATATCTACAATGCTCAATCGCCGTTTGATTTCTTCAATGTAGTTAGGCACGTAGCCATTCATTGGCGCGAATCCTCTAACCCGTTTTAAACCGTCATAACACCCTTCCGGCTCTTCCCCGAACCGAAATTTTAGCTCTTGGCTAATTATAACACCCGAAGCTTACGTTTTAGATTACATTAGCAATCGAAAAGACCTTGCGAGTATTACATTATTTTTATACCAGGCCCAAGTTTGGAACAACGACCCGCCGCCTTCGTGTTTACAAGTGCAGGTCTGCGCCCCCGCAGTAAGCAGTTAGGACTAGCCGCTAAAATCCAGCCTACAGCCCGACTATTTATTGTACCTTATAATGGTAGGGTTTGGCAAGGGGTTTATATGATGATTTTGTGAGGATTCTAATTATTGGTTACTGATGTGGTTTTTGATTTTTGCCAAAAATCAAAAACCACACCAGTAACCAATTTTTTGTGGTAGCGCTAAGTGCTATAGTGCCATCAAAGCCAGCCCAACCGAAAAGAGCAAGCTGTACACTAATTCTAAACGGGCCGTTCCGCCCAGCACCGGGTTGAGGGCGCGACCCTGCTGCTTCTGGATGGCCTGAATTAAGGGCCAGGCAACGGGCAGCGAAAGCCAGGCCAGCATCACCCAGCCCGCCGCAATCCCCAAGCCCCACATAAGCGGCGGCACTAAATAAGCCGCACCAAGCAAAGCAAAATACTCAAATTGCGCTCCCTGCGCTCCCAGCCGCACCGCCAGCGTTTTTTTGCCTACCTTTGCGTCCGTCGCAATATCGCGCAAGTTGTTCACCACGATAATTGCGGTTGCCAGTAACCCGATGGGAATAGCACTCCACCAGGCCAGCGTACTGACGCTATGGGCCTGCACATAATAAGTACCACCAACCGCCACCAGCCCGAAGAAAATAAAGACGAATATATCGCCCAACCCATTGTAGCCGAGCGGAAATGGCCCGCCAGTGTAGGCAA
>JBBQXW010000444.1:0-4873 GCA_038209275.1 Chloroflexia bacterium
AAAGACTAGCGCTGGTATTGCTGCCGATTTAACTCGGCCCAGTTCAGCCTGTTGCACCATATACATGCCAAGCGGAAAAATAATCATCGGCGCAATATGTCCGACCAATTTTTGGGCTATTTCCGGGTGGCGTGGCCCTTCGGTGAACAGGATTCGTATCAGGGCGGCGCTGGTCGGTTCTTTTAGCAAATTGATGTAGGCGCGCGCTACTTTCCGCAAGAAAATTTCGGGCGGTGCGTCGGTACCTTCCAGCATCGCCCGCCCTAATTCCTGTATAGGCTCGTATTGCTGCATAATGGTGGTAAAAAGCTGCAACTTCCCTTCCGGGAAATAGTGGTAAATCAAGGCAGGCGTAAAACTTTGCCCGGTGCGTTGCTTTATTTCCTCGGCAATCAGCTTATTGGTCGTGCCGTCGTAGCCATAGTGGGCAAAGGTCTTTAATGCTGCCTCCACTATTTGCGCTTTTTTCTCCTCGTGATTAGTATCCGGCCTCGCCATTACTCCTCATTTTATTTATTAACTGATTAATTAACTAATTCTAATATAGCACTTTCTTCAAGCTTGTCAATACTTTTAGCTTTGAAAACTTTTACAAAAACTTTCAAAGCTAAAAGTATTGGGCCAGTTTCTTGCTTGCAACAGATCGCTTTTGTTGGGAGTGTCTATTTATAAAAAGATAAAGTAGGTAGGGGCGAATCGCATACGCCCTTGAGCGCTGTGCCAGTTCAAAAGGGCGTATGCGATTCGCCCCTACCTTAAATCCTGGTTTAATAGCAATGCAACATGGATTATTAGTATTAAAATTAGCGGGGCGGCAGCGAAAAGTGGGGATTTTTGATGAATGCCAGCACATTGCCGAACGGGTCAATCACCGCGCCGACCTCAATACCGTCGCCTACATCTTGCACCGGGCGGAGGGCTGTCGCACCTAGTTCCAAAAGTCGTTGTAGCGTGGCCTCCGCATCTTCCACGCCCCAGTAAGCTACCGGGCCGCTGCTCTCGCTCCCTTTCCCGGTTGGTTCATTCGGACTCAGCCCAAGTTCATAACCGCCCACATTAAAGCCGACGTAAAAAACCTCATCGAAGTAAGGCCGAATACCCAAAACAGTACTGTACCACTCTCTAGCCTTCTCAATATCGCTCACCCCATAAACCACTGTGCGTAATCCTTGAAACATCGCTTCCTCCTAAAAAATAGTCAGTTATCAGTTTTCAGTCGTCAGTACAAGTAGGGGTTTGATTTATCAAACCCAGCCTAAAAAGATTTAGAAGGGCAATAACGAGAAGCCGCCAGGGTTAACAGCCTGCACCAGTCGCAGCATGATGAAAAGCATAATTGCGCCGATAATAAAGGAAAGGTCAAGGACACCGATGGGTGGGATAAGGGTGCGCCAGGGTGCAATCAGGGGATTTATGACGCTACGAACGCCCCGTGTAAAACTGGAGCGCTGCTCCACATCCAGCCACGACATTAGCATGGCGACAAGCATCAACACAATTAGCAGTTGCAGTATTACCGCTATAATGCTCAAAATAATTTCCATACTTCATACTCCTGTCACTCTAGTAATCTCCAAGACCTTTGCTTACGACGGGCTAAAGCCCGAAAGGAGATTTTTAGCTTTTGAAGATTTTTGCAAAAATCTTCAAAAGCTAAGGAAAATTATTATCATAGAAAGCGCAACTTTTGTCAGTTTATTATTTGCACGGGCAAAGTCACATCTACTTGCTTACTGTATTCACAGGTTCAATCCTAATACGAACCAGTATCCAACTTCGTTCCCAACTTTGAACTAACCTGAAACCTGAAACTTGAAACTACTCCTTAAAACTTTGAACTATTTAAGCTCATAAAGTTCCGGGTTCAGAAATTTGGAGAGCGCATAGGTAAAGATGGCTTCGTAGGCGGCCTGACGGCTGTGCAAACCTTTGCTAAGGTGGCCGAGTGCGCCACCCGCTTGTTTGCTGTTTTGTACCTGAAAAAGGCGGTCGGTAGCATGACCAAGTTCGTAACCCGCTTCCAAATCGCGCACGATTGGCGGCGGTAGCGGCATCATCAGGCCACCACCCAGCGATATATTACCGCGCTGGTCGGCTATCGCGCACCAGGCGGTAGTGAACACGCCTTCTTCGAGGTGCATTATGCCACCTTCGATACCAATGCCCCACCCGGCGTTTTCGATGCTTAAGGCTTGTTTGGCCCGCCCGACTGCGCCGCGCCGGGTTTCTTCTTCGCCAACGGGCTGGTCGCTGACTCCGCTTGGTACTTCGACCCCGTCTACTTCCCAATCAGGCCAGTCTAACAATTGCTCGACGCTGGCCCGACTCAGCACCCGCCGGACGGCCTCAACTTTGGTTGGATTGCGCGACCCAACAATTACCAATCTGGTCAAGGTTTCTTTCTCCAACAAATCTTGACTATTCTTCTGAGCTATTTATATCTGGTAGAGAGCTTTTAGATTTAGATTTTTTGCAAAAAAATCTAAAAATTGAAAACTCACTAAGATTCCATCGTTTCGACATCGAAAGCGTAAGGCAACAAATCGGTGAGGGGACGGACGAAGTGAACTTTGCGATTGTTTGCTACGACCAGCTTCAAGGCCGGGTTAAATTCGGCGAGAAACTGGCGACACGCTCCACAGGGTGCAGTTGGGCGCTCGGTGTCGGCGACGATGGCGATTTCTTCCCATTCCAGTTCACCAGCAGTAATGGCGGTGACGGCGGCGCTACGTTCGGCACAAATGGTCATGCTAAAGGAAACGTTTTCGACATTCACGCCGTAAAAAATCTGGCCGCTTTTGGTCTTGAGGGCCGCGCCGACTTTGAAGTTAGAATAAGGGGCGTAGGCGCGCTCACGAGCGGCCCTCGCCCCTTCCAATAATTCTATATCATACTCATCGTCTGTCATGAAAATTGTCCTGAATTATTATTTTGGTAGCAGCACAATTATGAACTTTAACTTTAAATCCGAGTATGGGCAATAGTTTAGGTAGGGGCGAATCGCATACGCCTTTGAACACTAGGTTAGGTCAAAAGGGCGTATGCGATTCGCCCCTACCGTTATACTCGGTTTATTTTGTCAAACTTCATTACTGTACCCGATAAGGGTTTGATGAATCAAACCCTACCGTGAAGGTGTTAAGCGAAACGGGCAAATAGTACGCCGAGCCAATAAAGGCAAAAAATCGGAATTGCAATAATGGCCTGATTAAAAATATCGGGGCTGGGCGTAATGAAGGCGGCGGCAACCAGCGAGAAAACCAGCGCCCATTTCCACCATTTAATCAGGCGCTGGAAAGTGACGATTTTTACCTTTGCCAGCAAGAAGATAAAAATGGGCAGCTCGAAGGAAACGCCCACCCAGAAGAGAAGTTGGGTTATCTGGCTGATATATTTCTGGGCATCCAGCAAGGCTTGAAGTTGCCCTTTGCTAAAATCGAGCAGAAAGTGGAGTGCCTGCGGAATGACGATATAATAGGCGAAAGCAACGCCGACGGCAAAAGAAATCGCCACAAACGGAATGAAAAAGAGCAAGCTGCGGCGGATAGATTTGAGCGCTTTAAGCTCCTGGGCGTATTCGGGCGTGCCGGGCATGCTTTCTGGCTCAAGCGCAGGGGCAAGGAAAGCCATAACTTGATAGACAATAACCGGGCTGGCAAGCAAAATACCGACATAGAGGGCGATATTCATGTACACGCCGAACTGATCGAAGAAATTCAGCGTAACGACCGGGGTTGGTTTAGCCAGGTCTACAAAAATACCCACCAAATCGCGGCTGAAAATAAAGCCAACGATGCTGCCGAGAATAACCGCCAGCCCCGCCCAGATTAGTCGGTTGCGAAGTTCGCCCAGGTGTTCAAAAAAGGTCATCTGCCCGGCGGGGCGTTTATCTTTCCTGGGTTTGTTGCCCCGATTTCTAAAGCCGGGCAAGCGACTGCGAAGGCGAGCAAGCCGGGCCGGTTGGTTCGATTCGACACTCACAATGTTAGATTGCCTTTCGTCCTTGCTGATTGCCATAATTTAGCCCTCCTGCTCCTGTTCCCGCTCTTTTTGTCGCGCCCCACCAAAAGCCGAACGGCGCGCAATCCGGGGTTTAGGCCGGGCGCTAACTTCTTCCGAAGCCGGGCCAGCATCGGCAGCCCCCTCGAAACTATTTCCACTTGTTAGTTCGACGGTAGCGTTTAACTCTTCATGGTTGGCAGCCTGCGCTGGCTCTCCTACCTTGATAGGGTAAGCCGCCGCAAACTGGTTCTCAGGGCTGGTAATAGCCGCAAACTCTGCTGCTCTATCTACGCGGGGGGGTTGAGGTACTACATCATAAGGAGAAGTCTCAGGGGCTTGCCACTGGCCTGCCGATGTTTCATCAATAATGGTGGCCGGACTGCTCTCCACGGCGCTGTCAATCAGATTTTGATTAGAAACCGAAGATGCCTCGGCAGTAGCGAATTCTTCCATTTTGCGGCGATTAAATTCGTCACGCTCGTCGTCGCTAATTTCGTGGGCGGTAGCACTAACAACCGCTTCGGTAGACGTATTAGTGTCGGTCAGGGTTTCGTAAGTTACTTTATATTGTTCCTGGACTACGCCAGTCACTTCATTTTTGAACGATGTAACTTCTTCGCTGACGATATTAGTAGCGTTTTTGAATTCATCCAGGCTTTGCTTTATATTCAGTTCGTCGGTTAGGGTGCGGATTTCGCTGGTAGCATCCGAAGTCATCTGGCGGAACTGCCGTACCCATTTTCCAGCTTCACGCGCAATTTCCGGCAACCTTTCCGGCCCAAAAACTATTAGGGCTACCGCCATAATCAGCATTATTTCCGGCAAGCCAATCCCAAAAATTTCCATAATTTAAAATTTCTACTTATTTATT
>JBBQXW010000445.1:0-4869 GCA_038209275.1 Chloroflexia bacterium
CCAGGGTTGCGAAGTTTCGTACAGCAAAGCCAACCAGTTATTCGTTTGCCCCTGTCATGGCGCGCAATTCGATGCCAGCACTGGCGCAGTAGTACGCGGCCCGGCCCGCCGCGCCCTTGCCAGTTTCAAAGTTCAAGTAGATAACGGCAATATCGTCTATATTCAAAGCTAAGAACCTATCGGTTGCACGTCAATTTTTGTAAAACCCGACTATTCATGGTCGGGTTTTCTTTAGCTCGATACAAAATTCATATACACTCGAATCTATTTCAGTACTTTTCAATTCGCCACTTTCAGGTTAAACTCTGTATTGTCCAGTGTTTCTGGTACAATGGTTTTCACCTTTTGTTTACGTTTATACACCCAGGCTTTTACCTGAATTCCTTAAACTGGTCTAGGAAAAGGAAATCACTTCCTGCTGATACTGAAATGAGGATTAAATTTATGAAGCGAATAGCAGTTTTAACAAGTGGTGGCGATGCGCCTGGCATGAATGCTGCCATCCGAGCGATAGTACGTACCGGGATTGACCAGGGCTGGGAGGTCTACGGTATTCAGGAAGGCTACGCCGGACTAATTGCCGGAAAGTTCATACCACTGGGACGGCGGGATGTGGGCGGCATTATCGGACAGGGCGGCACCTTCCTGGGTAGTGCGCGCTGCCCCGAATTTAGAAGTGACGCTGGTCGTGATGCAGCATTGGCCCAGCTTCGTCAGCACGAGATTGATGGCCTGGTAGTTATTGGTGGCAACGGTTCTCAAACCGGGGCTTATCTGCTATCCCAAATGGGCCTCCCGGTAGTGGGGGTGGCCTCGACCATTGATAATGACCTTTGCGGTTCGGAAGTAACGATTGGGGTAGATACCGCCCTCAATATCGCACTTGAGGCGATAGACCGCCTCAAAGTTACCGCATCTTCGCACCACCGGGCTTTTTTAATCGAGGTAATGGGCCGCGACTGTGGTTATCTGGCTTTGATGACCGGGATTACCGGCGGGGCAGAAGCGATTCTTATCCCCGAAGTAGCAACTGACCCGGAACAGGTGGCGTTGGAACTTAAAGGGTCTTACGAACGGGGGAAGAGTCACGCGATTGTGGTAGTGGCGGAAGGGGCTAATTATAATGCTCAACGCCTGACCCAGTACTTCCAGCAACACGAAGCTCGGCTGGGTTTTGAAGTTCGCTCAACCATTCTTGGTCACACTCAGCGTGGCGGTACGCCGGGAGCGTTTGACCGTCTATTGGCAACCCGCCTGGGAGCGGCGGCAGTAAATCAGTTAGCGCTAGGCGAAACAGGCGTGCTGGTTGGCTTGATTAAAGGAGAAATTAAAACTACTCCTCTAGCCGAAGTAGTCTCGTCTAAAAAGCCGCTCGACTTGCACCTTTTCAAGTTAGCTAATGTTCTGGCGAAATAAGTATTTTTATTCCTGTTAGGTATTACCAATTGCCAGAAAATCCAGCACTGTCGGCAATACTTGTTCTATTACATTAACTTTGTCTAAATCCCAATGCGGGTTAGACTGCTGGGGCAAACTTCGGAGAGGGTGCAGCCCGCGCAATTGGGCTTGCGGGCAAAGCAGACCAACCGCCCGTGCCAGACCAACCGATGATTGAGATTAGTCCATTCGTCGCGGGGAACAAGTTTCATTAAAGTTCGCTCGATTTTCTCCTGGGCGGTTTCTGTAGTCCAGCCAAGCCGGGCGGACAGCCGCATGACGTGAGTATCTACCGCAATTCCCTCGTTTTTGTTGAAGACGTTGCCAAGCACCACGCTGGCGGTCTTGCGGGCCACCCCCGGCAAAATCACCAGCTTTTCCATGCTGTCGGGAACTTCGCCGCCGTATTTTTCGACGATTATCTGGCAGGCCGCAATAATATTGCGGGACTTGTTGCGATAAAAGCCAGTTGAGTAAATGAAGCGTTCCATTTCCTCTAGTTGAGCCTGGGCCATCGCCGCCGGGTCGGGATAGCGCTCGAACAGGGCCGGTGTCACCATATTCACCCGCTCGTCGGTGCATTGGGCCGAAAGAATGGTGGCTATTAAAAGCTGGTAGGCGTTCTGAAAATTCAGCCCGCAACGTGGCGCAGGATAAAGCTCAATCAGCCGAGGATAATGTACCGCAAAATATTCTTCAGGTGTCATAATAACTTTCTTTAGTGATGAGTGATGAGTAGGAAATCCGAAAGTCCATTGGCGGAGCAATGTTCCACAAGGCCACTGATTTTCCATTGGCGGAGCAATGTCCCACAGGTTCGGACTAACTTGTAGGATGCTGCTCCGTCAGCTGATTTATCCTCATCACTCATCACTCATCACTTATAACTTGTACGCTTCGGCTTGCAGATTGAAGAGTTCGGAGTAGCGACCACCGAGCGCCATCAAATCGCGGTGACTGCCTTCTTCGATGAGCGCGCCGTTTTCGAGAACGAAAATGCGGTCAGCCAGACGGACGGTGCTGAAGCGGTGCGAGATAAAGATGGCGGTTTTGCCCTGGGTCAGTTCGCGGAAGTGGGCAAAAACCTCGTACTCGGCCTGGGCATCCAGCGAACTGGTCGGCTCATCCAGAATCAAGATACGGGCATCGCGTATAAAGGCACGGGCCAGGGCGATTTTTTGCCACTCGCCGCCACTAAGCTGCGTCCCCTGCTCGAACCAGCGACCCAGCATGGTTTCGTATTGCTTGGGCAACTTTTCGATTACTACATCCGCTCCGCTTTTTTGGGCGGCGGAAGCGATTAGTTCCTGGTTCTCGATTTGCGACAAACGGCCCACCCCGATATTTTCGCGCGCACTCATATAGTAAGTGACGTAATCCTGGAAAATAACACCGACCTGCTGGCGCAACTCGCCCAGTTCATAATCACGGATATTGCGTCCGGCGATAAGAATTTCGCCTTCGTCGGGGTCGTACAAACGGCTCAGGAGCTTGACCAGGGTAGTTTTGCCCGCGCCGTTGCGCCCGACCAACGCTACTGCTTCGCCCGGCTCGATTTTGAAGCTGACGTTCTTTAGCACCGGGTCGCGCTTGCCGGGGTAGCTAAAGCTAACGTTGCGGAACTCGATACCCAGCCCCGGCACGCCAGGATTATTGCCGTTCTGGTTAACCTCGATTGGCTGCGGCTTTTCGGGCGAGAAAATCTGCGGTTCGTATTCCAAAAACTCGAACAGCGTGCTAACAAACAGGTTGTTCTCGTAAGTGTTGGAGATGCCGCTCAGAATGCCCTGAAAGCTGCTGCTGACCTGCTGGGCCGCTTGAGCGTATAGGGTGAGGTCGCCCAGTGTGATGAGTCGGTTCACGGCCTGAATTGCCACGTAGAGATAAATCCCGGCGTTGGCGGCAAGGCTGATGGTTGTCCACAAAAAGTTAATCAGGTAGCGCCGCACCAGAATACCCCGGTTTTCCCGATAGAATTTGACCGAGATAGTCCGAAACTGCTTGACGAAGAAATTACCCAGGTTGAAGAGCTTGACCTCTTTGTTGTAAGTATCGGTGGTCATGACCGATTCAAAGTAGCTCATCTGGCGGCGTTCGGGCGACTGGCGGCGCATACGCTGGTAGCCCATCCAGCCATAGCGAGTGTCGGCGATAAAAGCTGGAATCGGCACGAGCAGCGCGACGATGGCAACCCACCAGGCCAGCGAAAGCAGCAGAAAAATCATCGAGAGGAAAGTGATAATGGTACGAACCAGTTCAAAAGTTTGTGAGACCATTCCAACCGGGCGGAAAGTGGCCTGTTCCTGCGCCTGACGCATTTTGTCGTAAAATTCGGGATTCTCGAAGAACGACAGGTCAAGAGTGTTGGCCTTTTCCATTACCATTAGCCGAACCCGGTTCGAGACCAGTTCCTGCAAAAGTTGCTGCACGATATTGCTGAGAGTGCCGAGCAAGCCACTCAAGACGTTAATCAGCAGTTGCAGCCCGACCAACCAGAAGACGGTACTAACTTCGCCGCGTCCCCCTATAGCCGCCACTACTGCATCAATTACCAGCTTAGTGACCCAGGCGCTAAGAGCGGGCGAAAAGCCCCGTGTTATGCTGATTACGCCCATCGCTAGAGTATAGAAAGGTTGGGTAGACCAGACCAGTTTGAGGACACGCGGTAGGCTGGTGAAAGCCTGAAAAATCTGGCGGGGATTGAAGCCGTCACCGTTGGAGTTGCGTGCTTTCGGCCCACGCCCACCTCCGCCTGGGCCTCCCATCCGAACCATTCCTGCGTGGTCGGGAGGCATTCCTGACATTGCCATTTTATTATATCCGTTTCTATGAGTATATGCTTTATATAAAATATAAAATCGGGTGCTGTTAGCAGCTATCCAACCTTTTCTGACTGAGTTAAGTTGCATTTTATGCCAGCCCGTCGTTAAGGTCAAGCCCATGCTGAAAGAGCGCCCGGATTCTATCACAATTCTAACACCTGCAAAAAAATAAAGAAGCGGTGAGCTTGTCAAATTGACAAGCTCACCGCTTCTTTATTAAAGTTATATTTTAACCCATCGGTGTTAATCCGTGTTCATCGGTGGTTAAAATTCCCTACCGCCAGCGCCAGCTTTGGGCATATTCCTGCACGGCGAAGTAGGAAGGGCGCTTCGAGCCGTCGCGCCGGATGATGCCCCAGCTATTTTTCTCGTCGTTTTCGTTAGAGGTGATGCTAGGTAAGGCGAAATTTAACTGCCAGAGCAGCATTACGCCCATCCAGGGATACTCTTTATAACCCTTCTCGAAGGCACGGGCGATATACTGGGCCTGCTTCTCTTCGTTGATGAATTTGGCATATTCGTAACCGGGCGCGGGCGTAGGCGAACTGGCCCAACCGAACTCGGTCAGCCACATCTGCTTGTTGCCATCGCCGTTATCTACCATCACCTT
>JBBQXW010000446.1:0-4835 GCA_038209275.1 Chloroflexia bacterium
TTGAATCATGGGCGTGCGAATCGGCACGCCAAAATCTACTTTAGTATCCGAAGTAAGAGCGGGCTGCCCGTTGGAAATGAGCGAAATATCCAGGCTCGTTCCGCCCATATCGCAGGAAATGGCGTTGGGATAACCTGCCTGCCCTGCTATATAGGCCGTTGCGATTACTCCCGCCGCCGGGCCGCTCAATACTGTATTTACCGCCAAGCGTCCTGCCGTCGGAATGGACATCAGGCCGCCGTTCGACTGAATTACCAGCACGTCGCGACCATAGCCTTTTTCGCGCAAGCTTTCTTCCAGATGATTTAAATAACGGCTGATAATCGGCTGTACGTAGCCGTTGACTACGGTTGTGCTGGTGCGCTCGAATTCGCGGTATTCCGGCATCACTTCGCTACTCAGCACGATATAGCGGTTGGGCCAAATTTCTTCCAGAGCGGCTTTCGCCTGTTGCTCGTTAGTCGGATTCGCGTAGCTATGGATAAAGCAAACGATAATTACCTCAACCGGGCGGGCGCTTTTTTCGTTTTCGGCTAATATTTGCCGGGCTAAATCTTTTATCTGAGCTGGGTCGAGCGCCTTTAGAATATTGCCGCGTGCGTCGGTGCGTTCGTCCACCTCAAAGCGCAAATCGCGTGGCACCAGCGGGTCGAAGGTGCCGTGCAAGCCCCAGGTCTGGGGACGGTCTCGGCGGCGCATTTCCAGCACATCCCGAAAGCCCTTCGTGGTGATAAGCGCACAACGCGCCCCTTTGCGCTCCAACACCGCATTCGTCGCTACCGTTGTGCCATGCACCAGCAGCCCAATTCGTTCCAGCGCTACCTGCGAGGCTTCTAACCCGTTCAGCAACCCGATTGATTGGTCTTGGGGGGTAGACGAAACCTTGATCACCTTTATCTCATGGCTCTCCTCGTCCAGAAACACCATATCGGTGAACGTTCCCCCAATATCCACCCCGACGCTAACTGTCATGTATTATTTTCTCCGATTGAGGATAAGGTTGCCTCCATAAAGCAATTTAAAAAATCATCATATACGCCTGTTAATTTGCGTCTTTGACATAAGGAATAAAGTTCTTCAATGGCGGAATAAGGAAAAAACTGCGCTTTGAGAGAGTTAAATTGTGGGCGATTGCACTCTTGAATTACTTTTTTTCTATCCTCATCTGGAGCGGCAATGACCCAACGCACATTTTGAATAGATGGCATGGCCTGTTGAAACCCAAGCATTCGGGTTAAACCACTTGTTACACCTGTGCTGTGTTCTATTTCTATTACAGCAGGCATGAACTTAGCGTTTCTGAACCATACACAATCAATTAAGAGAGCAGCACGTATCGCTTCGGGGTAAGCAGTAATTAGCCTTTCGTTATCCAATTTGGAAATAACGCCATCCATTTCTCCAAGTTTCTTATCTTCGTACACGATGCCCTTATCATTCTGAGCTACCCAGGTTCTGAAACCTAGTTGCTGACCGATTTTAACAAGGGCCACTTGTATCAAGGCGTGCCGCCGCGCTATTTCAATATCAAAGCCCGGTTCTGGCTCTTTCTCCGGCAATACAAGTGCCTCATATACAACATCATTATTAGGAATTTCCGAAATAACAATTTCAGTTTTAATTTCCTGTATAATCCCCTGCTTATGAGGGTCATCTGGTCTCCAAACTAAGTGCTTGTGGCCTTTTTTTATTTTTGTAGAGTCAGCCATAGACTCAATGCGCCCCGGATAACAAAAATAAAATTCTGGAGTGTGAGCGAGTAATGCTTCAAGCGCAGAACGCGTGTTGTAACTCGCACCTAATACCCGGTCAAAATTTACAGGTACATTTGGGCGGATAGCATTAGCTACACGCCAAATCATTTGTGTTGATATTGTTTCCCTTGAGGCATTGGCTAGTCCCTGTTTGGCATTTGGGTCGTAACGTTTGATAATAATTGGGCCTTCAGGTCTCTGAGCATCTACTACAACCACTTTAGTAGAAGTTTTTTTAGAAATGTAATTGTAACTCTGATTCTTTGGTAACTTGGATACTGCTTTGACAATATCCGACGCTGTTATCGTTAGCATAAACGTTCTCCAAAAAGTCGTGAATAGTTTGCGCTATGGCTTTTGCTGCAAGATAAGGCACACCGTTTCCTACAGTTTTGAACATATTAGAAAGCGTCATTTCTGAGGGTAATTCAAATTCACGAGGTAATGACTGTATGGCTAAAGCTTCTGCTACAGTGATCCGCCTAGATCTGTATGGATGCAAATGTACTTCGTTATTTCCATAAGCAGCTGTGGGAGAATAACGCCACCGATGTAGCCGCTTAAATGATTTTTTGCTGTCGTCGCCTTCAGGAATAGACTGAAAACGAACAAGTCCTGCCCTTGGTACAAAACAATGTTTTGCGTTGGGGTGATCGTTTACCTTGTTCTTTTCAAACCAACATTGTACGGTCAATTCTTGAGGAACACCTTCGGGCAAAGGCAACACACTATCCTCATCAAAAGGGGTTGTTTTCACCCAATTATAAGAAAAGACTTCTTTTTTCTTGTAACGGGCGTATTTTTGCCAGGGAAACGAAATAGGCTGTGAAACATGATTATTCGGTATCTTATCAAAAATCCGCCTATGAAAACCGATTAACAAAATTCGATCTCGATCTTGTGCTACTCCATATTCAATACTATTTATAAGACTGTCAGCCATTAGATAGCCAGCTTTTTCTAATGATTGTTTTAGTTCTTCGTAAAATGCCTTATGCCGCTTGGTCTGCCATAATCCCTTAACATTCTCAAAAAGAAAGAAATCCGGCTTCTGAGTGCATATTAGGTCAACATATACTCTCGATAGCTTGCCATTATTGCCATCTCTTCCCCGGTTTTTACCACCCACCGAAAAATCAGGGCATGGCGGGCCTCCGATAAATCCTATGTAATCTCCAGTGCGTCTAGACTCTTGCACAAACCAACTTAATTGTGTAGCTTCCGCTAATTCTAAAAGACCATCAATTGAGCCAGGATAATAACCAAATTCAGGTTCAGCAATGTTTAGTTTGCGACGGGCGTGTTTATATGCTGTTAGAAAAGGCTCATGGTATTCATTAGCCATTACAACGTCATAGCCTGTTGCTTCAAATCCCAAGTCGAGAAAGCCCGCTCCCGCAAAGAAAGAAAAAATTTTGATTTTCATTACTCTACTCTAGACCCTCTCTGTTATTTTGTTTTTCCAGTTACAGGAAGTAAAAAGTGGACATACATTAGAAAGCTGATTCTTATTAAAAAGTATACATCATTATCTATAAATTTACAATATTATGTCATGTCAATAACTAAGGTTTTTATACTCACACAAATTTTTATTACGCCCCCAGGCGGCGTGATAGTTCAACCGTTGCCGGGACAAGTTGGGAAGCCATTTCGATTTGGCGTTCGGGGTTGATGCGCGAGACTGGCCCGGCAATGCTCATTGAGCCGATAACCCGGCGGCGATGGTCATAGATTGGGGCTGCTACCGACGCGGCATCGGAGGTACGTTCGCTGCGGCTGGTGGCGAAGCCCCGCTTCATAATCTGGGCCAGTTCTGCGCGCAGCCGAGGTACTTTTATGCGTTCGTCATTTTGGGCTTCTTCTAAAATGGCCTCACATTCATCTTCGGGCAGGTGCGCCAGAATCGCCTTGCTGGATGCGCCCAGGTAAAGCGGATAGGCCCGGCCCACCTCGATAGTTTGCCGAATTTCCTGCTTGCTTTCTACCTGGGCCAGATAAATTCGTTGGTGTTCGCTGTGCATACTAAGGGTAATAGTCTCGCCGGTCAGGTCGCGCAGTTGCTCCATAATCGGTAGCGCCAGCGCCCGAATATCCAGCGTGCGGAGAGTTGAGACCAGCCCCAGCCGGATTGCCGCCGGGCCAAGCTGATATTTAGAGTTGGTCGGGTTTTGTTGCATATAGCCCCGCTTCACCAGGGCCGAAACCAAGCGGTGTACGGTACTTTTACCCAGATTCAGGCGACTGCTCAGTTCGGTAATACCCTGCTCCGGCTCACCCGCGCTCAGGCTATCCAGAATATCGGCTACCCGTTCGATTACATTAACTGTTGCGTCCGTTTCGCTTGCCATAGTGTTCCGTTCCACTGTGAGGAATGACGTTCTATTTTAGGGATTTACTATAGCAAAAAGCTTTGGGTGCGTCAATCAAGTTGCCTTTTAAGAAATAAGCAACGAGCAGAAATCCATTGGCAGAGCAATGTCCCACAAGATTGGGGTTAATTGTGGAGAAATCCATTGGCGGAGCAATGTCCCACAGGTACGAGATGGATTGTAGGATGCTGCTCCGTCAGCTGATTTTTGGTTTACGTCGGATTGTAGGATGTTGCTTCGTCAGTTGACATCCTTAATAAAATTTTCTCCGTGTCTCCGTGGTGAACTGTTCCGCCAGGGGCAGACGTATTTCAAACAATGTGCCTTTGCCGATTTCGCTTTCCACCCGTACTTTGCCGCCGTGAGCCTCGGTGATATATTTGACGATTGCCAGACCCAGGCCACTGCCGCCCAGCGCCCGGCTACGCGCTTTGTCCACCCGATAGAAGCGCTCGAACAGATGCGGCAGGTGTTCGGGGGCGATGCCGATGCCAGTATCGCGCACTCGAATTACTGCGGTGTTTGGTTCAATATCCAACCGCAGCACCACCCGCCCGCCGTCGGGGGTATAGCGTACCGCGTTTTCCACCAGATTATTAATTGCCTGGGATAAACGCATTTCATCGCCCAGCACCAGCGTCGGTTCGTTGCACTCTAATTCAATCGCCAGATTTTTTTCCTGGGAAAGCACCAGTTGTTCAGCGCGGCG
>JBBQXW010000447.1:0-4821 GCA_038209275.1 Chloroflexia bacterium
TCCGAGGCCCAAAGCTGGGTGGATTACGTTGACGCGGTAGCGCTGAAAATGGGCTTTGTTACCTACGATACGAAGGGAACCTATCGCGGCTACAGCAGTGCCGAGCCTTCGTTCCCCGATAACTTTATTATTTTCAAATATGATAATTACCAGAAATTTCTGAATTTATCTTTAATCGAGCAAGAACGCCGTTTGTCCGATACGTTGGTCAGTAATTATGAATCCAGCAAAAACGAATTTTACCAGCGCAGTCCGCTGGGTCGTCTAGACAGGTTTAACAATTTTGGCAGCGGCATCGGGGTAATGCCAACCCTAAACTTTGGCAATATTCGCCGCTACCTGTTCGATTTGCTGGCGAAGTGCGAAGCCGGAGAATGGTACAGTACCGCTTCGCTGATTGCTTACCTGAAAATTACCGAGCCTTATTTCCTGATTCCGCAAAATCCCAAACTCGAATCGAGATGGCGCAAGGAGGGGCGCTATTCCAATTTTTACGAAGGCCGCTATCAATCCCGCGACCCCATTCCTGATGATGCCGAGCAAGGCTTCGAGTGGGTCGAGGGGCGCTATATCGAGCGCTTTTTGGAGGGTATTCCGTTAACCCTGGACTATATTGAGGTAGCGTACAGCCCACAAGGGCCAGCCGAAGAAGTTTTTCCATCCAGAGGGCAGCTACAGGCTTTCCAGCTCACCAGTCGCTTCTTACAGGCCCAGCAGGGGAATATTCCTCAGCCAAAGGTGGTGGTGCAGCCCAACTTTGAAATTTTCGTGGAGTCGGCGCTTTACCCGGCGGGGTTGGTCAATCGGCTGGCGCTTTTCGCCGATCTGGTTAAAGAAGATAACGCCACCTTGAGCCTGAAACTGCAAAGGCAAAAGGTAGCGGCACAGGCTGCCGAAGACTCTAACTTTGATGTAATTGCTACGCTGCAAACCCTGACTGGCAAACCCCTTCCCCAAAACGTAGCCTACGAGTTGCGCGAATGGACACGTCAGGCCGAAGTTTTTACTTTGTACGATGGTTTTGGGCTGCTGGAAACCGCCCATGATACGCTGGCTGCCGAGCCGTTTACGGTTCAGAAAATAAGCGACTCGCTGCGCTTAATCCAGCATCCCGAAGAAGTGCGTACTCAGTTGCGGGCTGCCGAGGAAATTGTGCTGTATATTCGCCACGAAAATACGCGCCTTGAACCTTTGCCCGATAAAGCTCAAACCGTATTTCCAAAACGAACTGCAATCAAGGCGGTTAAAGAAAAACCCAAAAAGCAAGCGCTTACGATAAAACAGGAAGCTTTAGTGGCGCTCTATTTTCCTTCGGACGAAACTTTCGACAAGTTCCGTAAGGCACTGCTGGATGCTAAATGCGCGCTGGTGGCGGACAAAGAAAAACGCATCCTTACTTTAGCCAGCAGCTACGACCCCCAAATCAAGCAGGTGATTAGAGACTTGAGCAACGAGTATGAAACAAAAATCGAGAAGATTAATTCATAGTTTTCAAAGATGACAGTTAGGTGGGCGCAGCGCAGTTACGCCCATCTGCATCAAACTAAGGCCAATCTTTGGGCTGGGTAATCACTCTGAGGCCGATTGAAGCTTCTCGCGCAACGCCAGGACTACCGTCGCATTAGGTTTTAATTCCAGGGCGCGTTCACAATCAATCAAAGCGCACTCTAATTCACCCAAATTTTGAAGAGTTAAGGCGCGTTTATAAAAGCTGTTCCAGGCAGTCGGGTCGAGTTCTATTGCGCGATTGTAGTCGCTCAAAGCTTGCTCATAAGCGGCGCTGGCGAAGTACGCATTGCCCCGATTCAGGTAAGCCTCGGCTTGAGTGGAGTCTAATTCGATTGAACGATTAAAATCATCCACTGCCGCCGCGTACTCTTTTAGCTGATACTGTACCAAGCCCCGGTTGCGGTAAGCCGAGGCCAGAGTTTTATCTGGCAAAATATTCAAATGAATTGCCAGGGTAAAATCGTCCAGCGCCCGGTCACGGTAGCCCAGTTCTTTGTAGCAGCAGGCGCGCCGGAAATAAGTTTGTGCGTCGTCGCCGTCTATATCGAGTGCTTCGCTGTAATCGAGTGCCGCTTTGTAAAATTGCTTCAAATATTCGTAAGCCATCGCCCGGTTATAGTAAGCGGTCACGTTGCGTGGTTCGCGCCGAAGTACCTCGCTCAAAGCGTCGCGGGCTTCCTCATAGCGTCCCAACTGAAGGTAGCAATTGCTGCGTTTGTGCAAATACTCGCCATCGTTGGGGTTGAGTTCTAGCGCCCGGCTATAATCTGCCAGCGCCTGTTCATAATTTTTGAGACGATAATGCGTCAAAGCCCGGTTGCCCCAGATATAAGCCTCGGTTGGTTCGAGTTCCAGCGCAGTTGTATAATCTTTGAGAGCTTCTTGATATTCTTGCAAATGATGGTGGGCAATGCCCCGGTAATGGTAAAAGCGCCCACCGCCCGGAAACGGTATTCGTTCGAGGGCGGCACTAAAATCGGCGATTGCCATCTGGTAAGCCGCCAGGTCGAGGTAAAGCCTGCCCCGATTGAAATAAGGTGAAGGATTAAAGGAGTCGTCTAAAATGTCTTGAGTAGCCCGGCGCACCCGCGGTAAATTTAGTACATCTGCGTCTGGCACAAAATCTGCCGACACCCCGACCAGTTCGGAGGTATTACGGCGGGGTTGTTCAATGCTAAAATCAGCCGTTTTGTTGATCAAGTTTTTAACCCTGCTACGTCTCAGAGTAGATTCTGACCCGCCATCAGGTCGTAATTACCCTGAATTTACTATAACCACACTACCTTGTGCAGCTTCCTCTTTCCCCATATTACCCACAAAGTTATCCACCAAAAGTGGGATTTAATCAAGACCCTATCCACCGTCCTCCACTACCTTACCCACATTGTGTGGAAAAACCCCCCGGTTTTGGTGTGGACTCTGGTAAATTAGTTTTGAGTTTTGAGTTTTGAGTTTTGAGTTTTGAATTGAAGAGTTTAGCCTTTGAACATGAAAAACATTTTGATATGGGCAATTACTTATTTGGATATTCTAACTCAAAACTCAAAACTCAAAACTCAAAACCAAAATTATCTCACCGCCAATTCCGCCCCCGCGTGTTTGCGGACGAAACGCTCCATACGGTGCATAGCTTCTTCGATTTTGGGGAGCGAAGTAGCGTAGCAAGCGCGGATGTGGCCTTTGCCGCTCGGCCCGAACGAATTGCCGGGAACTACCGCCACTTTTTCTTCCAGCAGCAGTTTTTCGCAGAACTCTTCTTCAGTCATTCCCGTCGCTGCCATAATCGGCGCAATCGAAGGGAAGGTATAAAACGCGCCCTTCGGCTCGAAGCAACTCAAGCCCATGCTATTGAAAGCCTCGACCATCACTACTCGCCGTCGGTTGTACTCGGCTACCATCATCTGTACCGATTCCTCGCCGTGCTTGAGCGCCTCGATAGAAGCGATCTGTCCGGCAGTCGGAGCGGACATAATGGCGTACTGGTGAATCCGGGTGCTGGCTCCCACAATATCGCTGTTGGCACACATGTAGCCAATCCGCCAGCCCGTCATCGCATACGCCTTTGAGAAGCCGCCCAGCGTCACGGTGCGCTCTTTCATGCCCGGCAAGGCCGCGAAGCAGACGTGTTCCACTCCATAAACCAGCCTATCGTAAATCTCATCGCTATAAACCAGCAAATCGTGCTTTTCGACCAGCGCCGCGATTTCCAACATTCGTTCGCGGGTCAATACTGCCCCGGTTGGATTGTTCGGATAGCCCAACAAAATTGCCTTTGTGCGCGGCGTGATGGCCGCTTCGAGTGCCGCAATGGTCGGTTGGAACTGTTCCGCCGCACTGGTAGCAATATAAATCGGCTTTGCTCCGGCAAAAATTACCGACGGCGCGTAAGATACGAACGACGGCTCAGGAATCAGCACTTCGTCGCCCGCATCTAGTGTCGCCAGACAAACCGTTTCCAGCGCCTCACTTACCCCTACCGTAATCAAGACTTCGCTGGCAGGGTCATACTTAACGTTATAGAGCCGATTCAAATGCTCGACCAGTAGTTCGCGCAATTCAAAAATACCGCTATTGCTGGTGTAGCGGGTCATTCCGCCCTTGATAGAATCAATCGCGGCCTGCCGAATATTGTCCGGCGTTACGAAATCCGGCTCGCCCACGCCCAACGAAATTACATCTTCCATCGTTGCAATAATATCAAAAAACTTGCGTATCCCCGAAGGCGGTATCAAGTCCATTCTTCCCGCCACAAAATTTCTCATTTCTGATTTTCCTCCCTAGATTACTTATGCTTAGTTTTTGTTTTCGAGGCCAATTTCGATGCGTTTATTCTGTTTGCCTTTGCTGCGAGTGGCGGTGATTTTGAGCGGGCCGGTTTCGCTGGCGTTGGCAAGGTGGGTGCCGCCGCAGAACTGGCGGTCAAGCCCGGTCACTTCAACAATTCGCATCTTGTCCGACTGTGGCGGCATTGCGTTCAGCGTTCGCACCAGTTCGGGCAGTTGGGCCGCTTCTTGCTGCGATAGTTCACGCGGCACAATCGGCAGCGCCTTCTGAATCGCGGCATTGGTTTCTCTTTCGAGAAACTCCACTCGCTCCGCCGCCAGGTCATCCAGCGTGAAATCAATTCGAGCGCGGTCATTATAAACCTGACCGCCACTGACCAGCGCACCAAAGGTATTGTAGGCGACACCATTGAGCAGATGCAAGGCGCTATGATAGCGCATGTGGCTGTAGCGGCGCTCCCAATCCAGTACCGCCTTGATACCGCGCCCTTTGAATTCAGCCGGAACAGGTCGGTCTACTTTGTGCCAG